>JBMFOT010000025.1:0-44282 GCA_049969495.1 Armatimonadota bacterium | reverse complement strand
CCAGCGCGGAAGCAAGCGGTACCGCAGCCAGGTGGATACTGCGCGTAACCGTTGACGTTCACTTCGTTTGGTCATCGGTCTGGTTGGCTCAGCTCCTCACGCCTTCTCAGGCGAGCAAGATGCCGCTGCACGGTTCTCGCTAAACGGCAGATAAACCATCGCGGTGTTGGTGCGGCGAAAACGGCTCTTTATCTCGAACGCTGTTTGCGCCTGCGTGCCGCCTCCTGTTTGCGGCGCTTGTCGCTTGGCTTTGTATAGTGCTCGTGCTCTTTATACTCTTTCAGAATGCCCGCGTTCTGCAGCTCCTTTTTGAACCGCTTGAGGGCACTGTCCAAAGACTCGTTCGGTAGAACCTGAATCTGCGCCAAAGCAGATGCCTCCTTCGCTATAGTAAGGTATCGGACGTTTTTCCTCACAAGATTATACCGGACACGGGCATAAAAAGCAACTGCTCAAAAACGGTAGTTGCACGGGCAAAAAACCCTTGACAGAAAAAACACGTTTCGTGTAGACTATAAGCAATCTTTATTCCGTAAGTACGATGTAAGCACGGCAACAAACTGAAACGATTCAATCACATGAGGTGAAGGAGGTACTATCATGACCCGACGCGCTTTTACGCTGATTGAGCTGCTGGTCGTTATCGCCATTATCGCGATACTGGCAGCCATCCTGTTCCCCGTCTTCTCGCAAGCGCGCGAAAAAGCGCGACAGACCAGTTGTTTGTCCAACACCAAGCAGATTGGGCTTGCCTTTCTGATGTACACGCAGGACTACGACGAGCTGTTCCCGCTTGCCGGCGGTTACACCAGCAACGGCTGGTTGTGGAACTACTGGCACGCCTTCCCTGCGGACTGGCGCCCGGATATTTGCCCGCCGGATAACTTCCGTTGTCAGTCCTACCCAACGTTCTGGGCAAACAGCACTCTGCCCTATATGAAGAACATGGACATTTGGGCTTGTCCCTCCGGCACGCCAAGCCGACTGAACCTGCCTGCTCTCTACGCGGCACCCCGTAAGCCGTGGGGCAAAATCTCCTACAACTATAACGGCTTGCTAATGCAGTACCCACAGGCAGGTGTGGTAGCACCAGCAGAGCTTCCTCTGGTTTGGGAGGCGCGCGGCAAGGTGCAGAAGGAAGGCTTTGCATTGACGCAGCCGGCTCTCGTCTGCAGTGATGCCGGCGATCCCACTTGTCGTTACAAGCCGTGGAACAACGGCTGCCAGCCGGGCAACGGAGGCACCAGCGCCTGGTTCGGGCATGACGGCACGCAGTGGATACACAACAATGGTGCCAACTTCGTCATGACCGATGGTCATGCCAAGTGGCGCAGGCTGGGTGCCGTGACCAGCCCAAACCAGGATGCGCCCACCGACTGGAGCGTAGACCCATACACGGGCTACAATCCGCAGGGCTTCCCGCTGTATGCTTGGACGGACGGCTGTCATCTGTGGCTGTTCCGACCTGATTATGACTTCAGCCAGCATCCATAGGCTGCATCGATGCCCCCCGTATCGCACGGGGGGCATTTTGCTACACAGGAGGAGGATAGGATGGGCAAGTCGAAGGAAATACCTCTGCCAACGGCTATTGCAGTCATCGCGGTAGTGGTGGTGTTGATTGTGGTTATCGGGTGGTACATGATGAACCGCAGTCCGGCTCCCCCGCCTCCACCATCCGGCGCTGTGCAAACCACCGCTCCAGTGCAAACGCCGAAGGGTTCAGTGCAAGGGCAAACGGGCGCTCCAGCGGAGTATTAACCCATGAGGCGTTCACATTGGGTGTGGGTAATAGTGGGCGCGCTCGTGATGGTGTCTGTTTGCCTGGCACAGACGTCGTCTGCGCCCAAAGCCTCTTCGCCTCCAGGTCACAAGGGCACCGCCCCAGCTACGGGCAAGCAACCTGAGTGGAAAAAGTTGACCCAGCAGGCGAGCGAGGCAGAGCGTAAAGGAGACATAGGCAAGGCACGTACCCTGCTGGACAAGGCGTACCGTGCAGCCTCCTCTGGAGAAGATAGGGCGCAGGTCGCCTTCCAAATCGCCTCTGTATGCGAAAAACAAAAAGCATACGACGAAGCGCGCCGGTGGTACCTGCAGGCAATTTACGACGCTCCAAAGGGGACACTGGCTGCAAAGGCGAGGGAAAGGATGCGCGCGATCCCTGATAGCAGACGTCCTGCTGCCGCTGGGGCTACCTCTGCGGGGGGAGGAACGTCCAAACCGAAATAACCATACCAGAATAGGGAAAGGGAGAAGTTACCCCCGTCCTGCCAGCGCGGTGCGCAGCGCGCGGGAAGCGTTTGCTAGCTCGCGCAACGCCTCGCTACGCAACAGCATTCCCTCTTCCTGATAGCGCGTCTCTTTCGTCTCGGCGAAGGAGAGCAGACTGCCCAACGATTGCTGGAGCAGGCTGCACGCCAGCAGGAACCGCTGGTGAGCGTCCAACACGCGAGGAATGGGCTTGAGCGACTGCGTGAACCGCTGCAGGTCGCTACACTGCGCTTCCAGCCCTTTGAGCGTCTTGAAAAGGGTTTCCAGCGTCACGTCGCCGTTGCTGTAGGAGGCTATCGCTTCCTGGATGCGCTGTGCCAGCTGGGTGATGCCCGTCTCCACGCCATCCGCCAGCGTGCTATATACCTCGCCTCGTCGTGTTTCGTCCTCTTCCGGTAGCAGGGCATACAGCCTGCCGACCACATCCTGTGCACGGGCAAACTGGGCGCGGGCAAGGTGTAGCTTCGCCAGACGCATCAGCGGTTCAGTGTTCGCAGGCGACTTCTGCGCGGCTTGCGTATAGCACTCCTCCGCCTCGGTGATACGGGCGCGGTTCCACAAGAGGTCGCCCAGATGCAGCCACGCGGACACGTTCTGTGGGTCGCGCTCCAGCATCCGGCGGTACATGGTCTCCGCTTCATCCAGGCGGTTCGCACTCATGTAGGCGTCTGCCAGCGCGAGCAATAACGGCGTGCTGTCCGACACTATCTGCACCGCGCGCATTCCCTCCGCCACCGCTGCATCCTCCATCCGCCTTTGCAGATATGCCTCTATCAGGCGGCGGCGCGGTTCGGGGTCGGTTGGTTAGGCGTCCGCCGCTTTCCGGTAGGCTTCTATCGCATTGGCGAGGTCGCCCGCTCTGGTGTACTTTTGCCCCTCCTCCAAAAACTGTTTCATCAGTGTGTCGGCATCTTCCGGGGTGCTCGTACCGGATGGAGCGGCGGCTTGCGCTTTTTGCTGGGTGACGTCTACCCGCGCCAACATCGCCATCGGCTCGGCGATCAATCGGGTGACCAGGTTGCTGGCGGCGGTGCGAGCGGTGCTTACCGGGTCTACGGTCATCCCACCTCTGGGCAGCGCACGCAGCACCGGCTGGCTCTCCAGCTGCGCCTGCCATGTGCGTCCACCTTCTACCGGCATCCACGCTGCGGAGACCTGAATCACCGAGGTCGTCGGCAGATTCTGCAACAGGTTGGGGTCTATTTTCTTGCCTTTTTGGGGGCGAGGTAGCATCGGTGGCTTCTCCGACCATGCGGCGCGCACCGTCAGTGCAAACTGCCCACCCAGTGCGTGCACGATACGCCGCTTCTGCTCTGCGGAGGGTTGGGCGGTTACATCCGCCGCTTTCAGTGTGCCTTCCTGCACCAGTCGTTGAATATATGGGGCGGAGGAGTCGTAAATCAACACATCCACCCGGCGAGTTTCCTCTAGCAGTTGCGCCAGCGGCGTGGCGATGCCGACGTTCGGGTCTGGCTGGTCCTTTTTTGCCTCCACCTTTTCGGGAAAGATGACCACCAGCGGGCGACGCGCCGGCAGCTGAGCAAAGGCAGTGAGGGTGATGAACAGGAATAAAAGGAGGACAGGTTTGAACCTAACCCCCTGTCCCGCTTCCCTGCGAGGGAAGGGGGAACCGACCGCTTCCTTCTCCTTGCAGGAGAGGGGCTGGGGGAGAGGTTGTCTCCCCTCTCCTTGCAGGGGGGAGGTTCTTTCCGCATACCGTCTATTCCACCTCATGCCACCTTATCCTCCACATGCCGCCAGTCCTTGCTTCGCCGCCTCCAACCCTCTTCGTGCGCGTTCCACGTTCTGGTTCGTCGCGATCTGCCTCTCATACTCGGCGATAGCCTGCTGGTAGGCGTTGCGGGCAGCGTCCAGATCGCCCAGTCGCTGGTAGCACAGCCCAATCTGCTGGTAGATGAAACCTTTGTCGGTCGCGCCCTGCAATGCCTTCTGGTAGAGCGGTATCGCCTCGCGGTATCTGCCCGCCAGCTGGTGCTGCTGGGCGACACGCATCAGGTCTTCCGATTCCATCGACGGAGGCGGCGGAGCTACCACCCCGCTACCGCCTCCTGCGCCCGGACGCACAGTAATCTCCATCACCGGCTGGCGACCGGCAGACTGTCCGCTTGTTCCGGGCTGCAAAGGCACATCCGGCATAACCACCGAGCCTCCGGTAGAGGGTTGCGTGCTGCCCGAGTGATTCTGCGGGCGTTCGCTCTGCGAACGCCCTGTCGCGGACTGAGAGGGCGGCGCGACCGTTAAAGGAGGCAGGGGAGGCAACGGTAACCGTTCCGCGCGCGTGCCCGATGAGGCTCGTTCGCCCGGTCGTTCCTGCAGGGGCGTGATAGGCTGGGACGCCGAAGGTGTCGGCGGTGCGGTCGGCTGCACATAGCCCGGCGCGGTGGGTGTGTACCACTCGTAGGGTGTGTAGCCCGTCGACGGCGGGGCAGGCTGCGGTGCGGCCGGCCGGCTTTGCGGCTGAGTAGGCTTCGGCCGCTCCTGATAGTTCATCGCCGCCAGCCCCAGCACGAATAGCCCGACGGTGACAAAGATGCCGATGAGCAGGGGCAGCTGATTCGGTTCTTCGCGAGGAGGCTTGGGGGTCGGCATCCGCAGACGGCGACGTAACTCCTCCAGTTTGGCGCGGTCTGCCACACTATCGGGGTTGAGCGCGACCACCTTCTCGTACTCCGCTACCGCCTTTTGCAGGTCACCCTGTTTTTCGTAAATCAACCCCAGCAACGAATGCGCCGAAGTGTTCGCAGGGTCCAGCACCAGCACGCCCTCGCACGCCAGAATCGCCTCGTGCAAGCGTCCTTCCGCCTCATGCGCCAACGCGTCGTTCAGTAGCTGCTGGATTTTCTGCTGTTGCTCCGGCGAATCCAGCTGGAACGCGCTTTCGTCCAGCGTCGGTATTTTGCGCTCCGGCTGTAGCCGATGTCCGCACTGGTGGCAGAACCGGCTGTCGTCGGTATTGTATGCACCGCACTGTGTGCAGAACACGATGTTCACCCCCTATAAGAGGCGCTGCTGATGGCTCTCGCCGCGCGGCAGTAGCCCCAGATGCTCGTAAGCGAGGCGAGTAGCCACCCGTCCTCGCGAGGTACGATTCAGCAAGCCAATCTGTATTAGGAAAGGCTCGTATACGTCCTCGATGGTATCACGTTCCTCGTTGGTGGCGGCGGACAGGGTGTCGATGCCCACCGGACCGCCGTCGAACTTCTCGATAATCAGGCGCAGGAACCGCCTGTCGAACTCGTCTAACCCCAGCGTATCCACCTCCAACAGTTGCAGCGCCTCATCGGCAATTTGCCGGGTAATCACGCCGTCGCCTCGCACCTGCGCGTAGTCACGCACACGCCTCAGCAGGCGGTTGGCGATGCGCGGAGTGCCACGCGAGCGTCGGGCAATCTCCGCCGCCCCTTCGCGCTCAATCGGCACGTCCAGTATCTCCGCCGAGCGCAGCACGATGGTTTGCAGCTCCTCCGGCGTGTAGAACTGAAAGTACAGCACGATACCGAACCGCGCCCGCAACGGCGACGTAAGCAACCCCGCCCGGGTGGTTGCTCCAACAAGTGTGAAGGGGGGCAGGTCGATCTTGATGGTACGCGCCGCCGGTCCCTTGCCGATAACCAAATCCAGCTGGTAGTCCTCCATCGCCGGGTAGAGTATCTCCTCCACCGGTCGGCTCAGACGATGCACCTCGTCGATAAACAGCACGCTGTTCGGCTCGAGATTGGTGAGGATGGCGGCGAGGTCGCCCGGACGTTCGATGGCGGGGCCGGAGGTAGAGCGGATGGGCGCACCCATCTCGTTGGCGATGATGTGCGCAATGGTGGTCTTGCCCAGCCCCGGCGGACCAAACAGTAGCACATGGTCCAGCGCCTCTCCGCGCTGTCGTGCTGCCTCGATGAAGATGCCGAGGTTCTCCTTCAGCCTTGCCTGTCCGATGAACTCGCGCAACCAGCGCGGACGCAGGCTGAGCTCTTCCTCCACCTCCTCCACCCTGCGACGGGGTGTCACTATTCGCTGTTCTTCGGCGTCGTCCGTTCGGCGCATCTGCCTCGCCCTAGCTCCTTTCCCGGCAGGGAACTCATACATCTGTCTACATTTTAGACGATGGATTGCGGTGCCTCGTTACCGTCCTGTTGTGAGCACCTGCAGCGCACTGCGCACCACTACAGCCGTTTCGGCGTCGGCGGGGAGCGATTTGGCGGCGGTTTCCACTGCGCGGCGGGCGTCGGTGCGGCTGTATCCCAGCGCCATCAGCGCCTCTACTGCGTCTTCTAGCCTGTCGGAAGGCAGAGGTTTACCTTTTGCCGCGAGGCGGTCTACCTTGCGCTCCCATGCGATTTCCGCCGCTTTGTCTCTCAGCTCCACCGCGATACGCTGGGCGATTTTGGTACCCACTCCGGGCGCACCCGTCAGGCGCTTGATGTCCTCCGCGGCGATGGCCATCGCCAGCTGCTCGGCGTCCATGACGCTGAGCAAGCTCAGCGCGGCTTTCGGTCCCACCCCGCTGACGCTGATAAGCATTTCGAAGAGTTTTCGCTGCTCGGCGGTGACGAAACCGTACAAGCTCATCTCCTCCTCACGGACGTAAAAGGTGGTGAGCAGATGCACCTGCTCACCTACCCCCGGAAGAGATGCCGAAACCGTTTCGGGCACCAGCACGCGGTAGCCGACGCCGTTGACGTCCACCACTACCGCCGACGAGTCCTTTTCCACCAGCGTGCCGCGCACGTGCGCAATCATGGTCAGTAAATCACCTTGTTGAGGGGATATTCCACGATACCCTGTGCTCCAGCACGTTTGAGCTGCGGTATCAGCTCGCGCACCTGCTTCTCTTCCAGAATGGTCTCCACCGCCACCCACCCTTCATCCGACAACGGCGAGATGGTAGGGTTCTTCAGCGCGGGCAACACGCTCAGCACGGTTGGCAGGTTCACTCGCTCCACGTTCATCTTCAAGCCCACCAGCATGCCTGCGTTGAGCGCGGCGGTAAGCAGCATCGCGATATTTTCGGTCTTTTCGCGCTTCCACGCATCCTGCCACGCCTGCTTGTTGGCGATAAGGCGTGGAGTGGAGACCAGCAAGGTGTCTACAATACGCAGGTTGTGCGCCCGCAAGCTGCTTCCCGTCTCCGTGTTCACCACGATGGCATCGGCGAGGGTGGGCACTTTCACCTCGCACGCGCCCCACGAGAACTCTACCGTTGCCTGTACATCATTCTGGCGCAGGTATCGTTCGGTGAGCCGCACGTACTCGGTAGCGATTCGCTTACCCTGCAGGTCTTTCACGTTCTGGATGGAGCTGCTTTCCTGTACCGCCAGCACGACACGCACCGGGTTGCGCGTCGCTTTGGAATATGTCAGGTCGGCGACTTCTACCACGTCTGCGCCGTTGTCTTCGATCCAGTCCTTACCGCTGATGCCCACGTCCAGCACGCCGTCCTGCACGTAACGCGGGATCTCCTGCGGGCGGATGAGCCAGGGTTCCAGTTCAGGGTCGTCTACCGTCGGCTCGTAGGAGCGCGAAGAGACGTGGAAATCGAAGCCCGCCTTTTTGAACAGTTCGAAGGTGGCTTCCTGTAGACTGCCCTTCGGCAAACCGATTTTAAGCTTCACGCTGATACTCCTAACTTCTTACAGGGTTTCGCGTAGAAGATTATATCGGTTATTGGGGTCATGCGTCAACTGAGAGGCTTGTCAACCCAGCCCTAACGCTTTCACCACCGCCTCGTCCGCTACTGGTTCGGGTTTATCCGTCCGGAGCAGGGCGAATCCCCCCTTATAGTCCCACATCGCCCAGCCGATGCAGTATCTCTGCAGCGTTTGGACTACGTCCGCCAGCCAGCGAGCGCGCGAATCGGGTGGCGAGAAGGCGCGGTACACCCCGAACTCTCCACAATACAGGGGCACACGATACTGTTTCTGGTAATCGACCACTGGCGACATGCGCTTCTCGATCCAGCTGATATCTACCCCCTGCTCGGCGAGTCGGCGCAGGGCGGAGGCAGAGTTCTCGGGCAGTCCTGCTAGCAGAGGCTGAACGTTCTCCCTGTTCAAAGGGTAAGGTACGTTGCGCATCGGTCGCCAGTGTGCGCTGCCCCAGGTCGCTCCTTGATGGGTAAACTCGTGCGGAAGGTAGAAATGGAAGGTGTATACGATATTGTCGTCCTCCAGCGGGCGGATAGCTGGCAGGTCATCGGGACCGCTCCAGTTGTGTCCGCAGACGATGATAGTATGACGCTTATCCACCGCACGGATGGCTTTGACCAGTTGGATGCTCGTTTCACGCCACAGCTGGGGGTCGGTTTCTACCGGTTCGTTCAGCAGTTCGTATACCACGCTGAGCGGGCGGCGGTGATAGCGCTGGGCGATGCCTGTCCATAGTCTCTCGAAGCGCGTGTATGCAGTGGTATCGCGAGCCACTTTGGGTGCGGGCACCGGATGCAGGTCTATTACCACACCCAGTCGGTTCGCCTGCGCCCAGTCCAGTGCGCGGTCTACGTACACGAAGCCCTGCTCGCGTAAGCTGCCATCCGACGATTGAAGCAGAGCGGTGTCTATTGGCAGGCGCACATGCGTGAAGCCCAATCTGGCAATCAGAGCGAAATCGCGCTCCCCGATATAGGATTGCAGGTGTGGCTCGTCCAGCGCATGTTGCGAGAGCCAGTGGCTCAGGTTGATACCCTTCGTCAAGGCTCGGGTAACCGTAGTAGAAACGGGCATCGTCCCTCTCCTGTAGGTGCGTTCTTTGTAGCTACTTCGCGGTGAACGGCACGAATCCTGCTCTATCAGACCACAGGTGTGTGGAGCGCTCTCTCAGGAGAGCTGCCCCCTGCGAATTCCCTAGCGATTCTATACATTTTGCGGGCAAAAGGGCTTCCGAAAGATGTACCGTTGGGGTATAATCAAGTACACACCCGACGGCAACGATTTCACGTCGGGGCGCAGGGGGCAAGACGATGAAACGCGACCGTTATGATGAAGAAAAGTACGAACAGTTCCAGCCGCCGGAGACCTCCCTGCGTGCGCTGACGCTACTTGACGAAATCCTCCGCGCTCGTCCACCGCAGGATGCTCGGCTCCTCAACTACCTGTTGTTGCTACGCCATCAGCTGGAGGTGGACGAGAAGCAGTTTCAGGAGGCGCAGAAAGCGCTGCAGGAATACGAGCAGGTCTATGAAAAGCTGACCTCTCCGGCGAACCGGATTGGCGTGTACCTGGGGTCACCTGCCGAAGGAATCGCCATGATCGCGGTTGGCGACACCGAGTACTATGCCAACATCGACCCAAAGATGGACGTCAGCACGTTGAAGGTGGGCACGCGCGTGCGCATCAATGAGGCGTTCGCGGTGGTAGGCGATTTGGGTTACCACCCGCAGGGTCCTATCGTGAAAGTGCAGGAGGTTCTGGAGGACGGGCGCTTGCGCGTGGCATCCGACCCACAGGGCATGTCGGGGCGACTGGTGCTGCGCGGACATGAACTGCAGGAGGTAACCATCAAACCGGGCGACGAGGTGCGTATGGAGCCGAACCTGAAGGTGGCTCTGGAGCACTTCGCGCAGCGCGAGGCACGCGACTACTACTTCGAAGAGGTTCCCGAAATACCCTGGAGTGCGATTGGCGGTCAGGAAGAAGCCATCCGCGTCATCCGCGATACCATCGAACTGCCGTTGCTCCACCCCGAGCTGTTCCGCAAGTTCGAGAAGCAGCCGATTAAGGGCATCCTGCTGTACGGTCCTCCCGGCTGTGGCAAGACGCTTATTGGAAAAGCGACCGCTTATAACCTCACACAGGAGTATCGCAAACAACTCAACCGCGATGTACGCGAGTACTTTATGTATATTAGCGGTCCGAAGATACTGAACATGTGGTTGGGAGAAAGCGAGCGGATGGTACGCGAGATCTTCGCCGCCGCCCGCGAGAAGGCACGTGAAGGGCATCTGGTCTTCATCTTCATCGATGAGGCAGAATCCATCCTGCGCGTGCGTAACTCCGGCAGGTTCACCCACATCTCCAACACCGTCGTGCCGCAGTTCTGCGCGGAGATGGACGGGCTGGTGTCGCTGGAGAACGTGGTGGTGATGCTTACCTCTAACCGACCGGACTACATCGACCCGGCGGTGCTGCGCCCGGGGCGTATCGACCGCAAGGTGAAGGTTTCTCGTCCCGACAAGCGGGCTTCACGGGATATTCTGGCGATTTATCTGCACTCGAACATCCCGCTGGACCCGGCGACGGTGCGCGAACACGGCTCGGAAGAGGCGGCGCGCGAGGCGTTGCTGGACGGTGCGATAGAATACCTATGGCGCAAGCACCCTGACACCGAGTTTGTGCAGGTGTATCTGCGCAACGGCTCGGTGGAGACGCTCTACTGGCGCGACCTGGTGAGCGGCGCGCTGCTGAAGTCGGTGGTAGACCGCGCCAAGGACTACGCCATCAAGCGAGCTATCGAGTGCGGAGAGGACAGCGGTATCTCCCTACCCGACCTGCAACAAGCCATTCGCATGGAGTACAAGGAGAGCGAAATCTTCCCCAAGTCCGACTCGCAGGAAGACTGGCTGAAGCTGCTGGACTACGAGCCGGACAACGTGGCGGACGTGCGCCCGATTCGCCCGCAAGACCGCGAACGGCAATCGGCGAGCCGGCGTAACATCATTTAGGCGGTGTACCCATGCAGAGGCTTGTCGGGCTGGAAACCGAATACGGGCTGTATATCGAGGGCAAGAACCCCTCGGAACTGGTCTTTGAGGCGGCGGAGGTGGTGCGCTGTTACAACACCTCCGCTTTCGCCTCCCCGTGGGACTATCGGCGCGAGGACCCCCGCAAAGACGCACGTGGCTTCCATGTGGAATACCTGCAAACCGACCCGGTAGACGCTCAATACGATGCGGAAGGCACCTCTTCCGCCGCGATGTCGGCGGAGACGCGCAGCGATCGCGTGTTGCCTAACGGTGCGCGCCTGTACAACGACCACGGTCATCCCGAATATTCCACCCCCGAATGTGTTAGCTTGCGCGAGCTGGTGGCACAGGACCGTGCAGGCGAGCGCATTGTCTGGTCGTGTGCGCAGGAGTACATGCGCCGCACCGGTTTGAAAGTGCATGTTTACAAGAACAACACCGATTTTCACGGCGCGAGCTACGGCTGTCACGAAGGCTACCTGATGCGTCGCAGCGTGCCTTTCGAGAACATCATCCGGGGCATGATGCCGTTTTTTGTCACCCGGATCCTGTACGCGGGCGCAGGCAAGGTAGGGGTAGAGACGCCCGGCGTCTTCGGCGATGTGCCTTATCAGCTATCACAGCGGGCGGACTTCTTCTCGGTAGAGGCGAGCGTGGACACGCTCTATCAACGCCCTATCATCAACACGCGCGACGAACCACATGCCACCCCCTCGCGCTACCGGCGGTTGCACGTGATATGCGGCGACGCCAACATGAGCGAATACGCCACCGCGCTGAAGGTGGGCACAACGCGCCTGGTAGCAGAGCTGATAGAGATGGGCTGGCAGCCGGGTGTTGCTATCCGTAATCCGGTAGAGACCATCCGCCGCCTCTCACGCGACCCGGAGTGGAGATGGGAAGTGGAGCTGGAGGACGGGCACACCATCCCCGCGATAGAGGTGCAGCGCCTCTATCTGCAGGAAGCACAACAGCGGTTCGCCCACGCCGACACCGAAACGCAATGGCTATTGATGGCATGGGAGAGCACGTTGAACGCTCTGGAGCGCGACCCGCAGGAGCTGGCAGATAGTCTGGACTGGGTAGCCAAACGCCTGCTGCTGGAGCAGTTCATCGAGAGCGAAGGGGTGGATTGGAAAGAACCTCTTGTGCAAAGTCTGGATTTGGCGTATCATAGTATAGACCCGCAGGACGGCTTGTTCGCGGGGTTGGAACAAATGGGGGCGGTGAGGCGCGTAGTAACAGATAAGGATATTGAACGCGCAATGTGCCACCCGCCGAACAGTACCCGTGCCTGGGTGCGTGGCACGCTGGTAGAGCGTTATCCACAGGCAATCGGTGGTATCACCTGGAGCCGTGTGGTGCTTAGCTTCGGCGAGCAGATGGTCACGCTGGACCTGCGCGACTGGGTGACGCAGAAGGTGCCGCACAAGGTACAGAAGCTGGCAAAGGCGCACAACCTCACCGAGTTTGTCAACATCTTTCGCGAGTTGCACGTCTCGCGCAAGCACGAAGCAGAAGGAGGGAACCAGCCATGCAGTGGCGAGCAGACGACCGATTGACACGAACCATCCCTTCCGACCCGATAACACGCAAGGGGGGCGAGGAAGGCGGTCCCACCACGCCGAAGGTGAGCCGACCCGACGTGAACGACTTGCTGAAGCGCATGAAGCGCGTGGACCCGGACCAGGCGCGGCGCTATCGTCAGCGCAGTGGAGAGTAAGCGGTGGGAGAGCGTATATCGACGAACCATAGCGGCGATTTCATGGCGTTGCTGCGTGCGCGGGGGTTGTGGCGAGAGCCGGAGGCAGTTCCTGCCGCACAGGTTCGCCCGTCGGTACAGGAGGCACACGGTACCACCGTTATCGCGCTCAAGTACCGCGATGGGGTGCTGAACGTCGGTGACCGTCGCGCCACCGCTGCGAACGCTATCATGTACGACCGGGCGGAGAAGATTCTGCCTCTGGATGATTACACGCTTATCGCCATCGCGGGTTCCTACGCGCGGGCGATGGAGATTGTGCGCTACCTGCAGCACTCGTTCAAGTACTACGCCCGCACGCAGCTACAGGAGATGAGTCTGGAAGGCAAGCTGGCGGAGGTGTCGCGCGCGCTAGCTGGGAACCTCAGCATGGCGCTGCAGGGTATCGGGCTGTTCATTCCGGTGGTCTCCGCCTACGACCTTGATCGCGGTGAGGGGCGCATCTTCTTCTACGACGGTATGGGCGCGCGCTTCGAGAGCGTGGAGTTCGGCGCGGCGGGTTCGGGCTCCGAGCGCATCCGCGGCGTGTTCGATTACATCCTGAAAACCAAGGGACCCTTCCACGAGATGACGCTGGAGGAGGCGCTGCGCGAGTGCTTGCTGTTACTGGACATCGCAGCGGACCTCGACTCCGCCACCGCAGGTATCGAGAAGGTATTGCCCATCGCGCGGGCGGTCACCGCAGAGGGCATTCTGGAAATCACCGAAGAGCAACTGGTGGAAATCAAAAAGACTCTGAAGCTGTAGCCGCAGGCTTTAGCCTGCGCTCTGTGAATGCTTGCCCCTCAGAGTGGATGCGGGTAACCAGAGGAAAAAACGATGGTCTATACACCTTACGATTTCAACGAAAGTGTGCGTCACCGCACGGAATATATCGAGGAGCGCCTGCGCGACGGCAGCCCGGTCGCAGGCATCAGCTTCGACGGAGGCGTATTGCTGCTGACCCTGCGCCGCACCCAGCGCAAGATTTTTGAGATTTACGACCGCCTGATGTTTGCAGGGCTGGGCAACCAGAGCGACCTGGAGATAATCCGCGTGGGCGCAATCGACTTTGCCCACCAGGAAGGCTATGCCCGCAGTCCCGATGACGTCACCGTCCAGCGCGTGGTAGGGTTCGCGATTAGCCCTGGTATCAAGAGGGCGTTTGGGGACGTGCTGAATGCGCCTTTCGTGGTGCGTGCGCTGTTTGCGGAGATGGGCAGGACGCCCGAAGAGGACCTGTTCTACACGCTGAACTACGACGGCGAGTTCGTTTCGCTGAACTGGGCGGCGGCAGTTGCCGGTACACCGGAGGCGGAGGAGCAGATGGTTCGCCAGCTGGTTCCTGAAGACGCCGACGGCGTGCCCGACTTGCAGACGGCGTTGCGACGTGCCCTGCGGGCATGGGCGGTAGGCAGGCTGTGGGCAATCGATGCGCATCTAGAGGAAGAGGGAGCAGAAAGCCTGACCGACGAGCGCATCGAGCACTTTTTGCGCGAACAGCTGCAGGATTTGCAGGTAGAGGCGGCTATCTTAGACCGTTTCACCAAACGCGAGCGCAAGTTCCGGCTGTTAAAGGAGGAGGAAATCCGCCCGGTGCTGCCGCAAGGGGAGTAGTGCGTCAATCTGAATATTATGTGTCATGCTGAGTGTGAGCGAAGTATCTCGTCCGTTTTTGTCATGTTGAATGCAGTGAAGCATCTCGGCGATTCTTCGCTTCGCTCAGAATGACAGCAAAGGCGAATCAGTAAAGGACAACAGCGCGGCAAGAGCGTCGCCCTTTTAGGGAGGAACCATCCAGCAACAGGCAAAACACGCGGAGGTGCAGGCAAAATGGAAAACCGTATCTTCGGCATCGAAACAGAGTTCGGCTGCTTCGTTCGCGACGAGAGCGTAGGCAGACCCGAGAGGGTGGTAGAGAAGGTCAAAGACTGCGTGTTCTACCGCCTGCGTCGGGGCTTGATTGACCTGCACAGCCGCGACTTCGCTTTTGAACCCGCGCGTGGCGGTGGCTTCCTGATCAACGGTGGACGCCTCTACATCGACGCGGTGGGCGACCACGAGGAGTACGCCACCCCTGAGTGCTCGCGCCTGTCCGATATCGTAGCGCACGAGAAAGCGGGGCAACGCCTCCTCAACGAAGCGCTGCGGGCTCTGGACTGGCAGGACAAGGTATCCTTCTACAACAACGCGGTGGACCACTTTGGCGGGCACACCTTCGGTTGCCACGAAAACTATCTGGTGAGCATCGAAGACCGCTACTTCCTCGACTCGCTGTATAACCTGTTGCCCTTCCTGGTGACACGCCAGATTTTCGCGGGCACGGGGCGCGTGGGCGGACACCGCCTGAACTATAACGACTTCTCGAACAACATCATGGACATGGGCGAGCACGAGATGGACTACGTGTGGGTAAGCCGTTTCTACGCGGTGGAAATAGACCCCACGGTGGACTACCAGCTCTCACAGCGCGCCGACCACATCGTGAAGACCATCTCCTCGCGCGTGCGCTTCAACCGCGCCATCATCAATCCCAAGTGGGACAGCTACTATTCGTACAACAGTATGCACCGCCTGCATATCCTGTTTGGCGAGGGCAATATGAGCGAATACGCCACCGCCCTCAAGATAGGAACCACCAGTCTGGTGCTAGACCTGCTGGAGCGCAACCTGATCCGCCCCGACGTGCGCCTCGCCGACCCGCTGGAGGCTCTGCGTAGCGTCAGCCGTGACCCGACGTGGAAATGGGTGGTGCGTCGGCACGATGGTTCCACCATCCGCGCGATAGACCTGCAGCGCATCTACCTGCAGGCGGCTCAGACACACCTCGCCGGGCGCGACGAGGACACCGACTGGGTGTTGCGCGAGTGGGAGTATGTGCTGGACGCGCTGGAGCTAGACCCCATGAGCCTCGATGACCGCCTGGACTGGGTAGCCAAGCGCAAACTGCTGGACGCCTTCCGCCAGCAAGAGGGCTTGAGCTGGCACGACGACATGATGTTCAGTCTGGACATGGAGTACCACAACACCGACCCCTCACGCGGGCTGTACTACGCACTGGTGGAGGCGGGGCTGATGAAGCGTATCGTTACCGAGGAAGAGATTCAAAACGCTACCGCCGTCGCTCCTGATAACACCCGTGCCTACGGGCGCAGCCGTGCCATCCAGCACCTGCTCGCGTCGCGCAACCGCGCCTATATCGTGGATTGGGACATGGTGTACGTGGACAAAGGTCGCCAGCTGGAGCTGCGCAACCCCTTCCGCACCTACGAAAAGGAAGCGGAGCGGTTCATTCGGAGTTTGTGAACCGTCAGGTCTCCTGTGTCCGCCCTTATCATTCAATTATCCCGTAGTGGGGTAATCCGCAGCACCACCACATCATGCGGGTCTACCGGCGCACCGAAGAAACGGGTATACACGCCGTAGTCCTCACCGGTAATCACGTTCTGCACGCGGCAGGGGCGGCGGTCATGGATGCCCAGCGCTTCCCAAGGGGCGGTGACCACGCGCCGCCAGCTCTCATGCCGGTTGAACAGTCCTACTGCTACCGAACCGTCCGCCAGAGGTTTCATCCATGTCTCGAAGCGGTTCCATTCCTGCCCTACCCGGAAGCCTTGTCTGCCGAGCGGATCCTGGTTGATGGCGATCAGTCCCTTGTTGGTAAGCAGCTGGTGGGTGAAGGCGTTCATGTTGCGCACGTCACAGCCTATCATCAGCGGTGCAGCGAGCAGGCACCACAGCGCAAAGTGCACGCGATACTCGTTGTCGGTGCAACCACCCCGCGCCACATTGCCCTTGCCGTACATGCCCACCACCAGCATATCGGGGTCGTTCCAGTGGTCGGGACCAGCGTATGCCTCCAGCCCATTCTGGCTGAAGCCTATCTGTTCGATGCTCTCCCACGAGTCGTTGATGTCGCCGGTAGTGCGCCAGAGGTGTCCGCCCACGCTCGCGCCCCATTTCCACGGCTCGTTCGTGCCCCACTCGCACAGGCTGAACACGATGGGACGACCGGTGGCGCGTAACGCCTGCCCCATGCGCCGATACAGCGAGGGCCCGTCTACGCCGGCGGGCTTGTAGCAGTAGTCGTACTTCAGGTAATCCACGCCCCACTCGGCGAAGGTCTGGGCGTCTATCTCTTCGTAGCCGTAGCTGGCGGGTTTGCCCGCACAGGTGTGCGTGCCCGCACACGAATAGATGCCGAACTTCAGCCCTTTGCTATGCACGTAGTCTGCCAGTGCCTTCATGCCACTGGGGAACTTCTTCGGGTCGGGCACGAGGCGCCCCCTGTCGTCGCGCTCGTCCGCTTCCCACAGGTCGTCGATTACCACGTAGGTATAACCGACCTCTTTCAGCCCGGCTTCCACGAACACATCGGCAACCTGCCGAATCAGCTCTTCATGAATCTCCGCGCCAAAGGTGTTCCAGCTATTCCATCCCATAGGGGGTGTGGGTGCAAGCATTCCGCGTACTCCTTTTCATGACCAGATGTTGGGTGAATCCTGTTTCGGGGTACAACAGGGGATTACCTGCTTGCCCACAGCTTGCGTGCCGCGCCTAACGGGTTGCACGCGCTGACCACGTAGCTCTCTAACTGACGATACTCCGGATGCACGCACTCGTATACACCGTGGTCTTGGAAGTCCGCTATCAGCTCCTCGAAGGTGCGCAGAGCCAGTTGCGGGTTCACCGGGTGTATCGCCTGCATCACCCAGCCGGAGGCGGTTGCCCAGTACGCGCCGTTCTGGTAGCGGTCGCGCGGTACAGGGATGAGCAACCGTTCCCAGTACTCGCCCTGAAAGAGGTGGCGCACCTGCCCTTTCCACATGTAATGCTCGTAGCGGCGAACCAGCGTTTGTTGAACAGCACTCTTGCGTTTGCCCAATGGGAAGCCGATGGCGAGGGCATAGGCGTTGCCCCAGATGTCTACCTGCTTGCAGTGCACGCTGGCGGCGAGGAACGCGCCCGTTTTCTCATCCCACAGCCTGCCGAGGTTCTGCTCCACCTGTCTGGCGCGGCGCAGATATTCTTCAGCCTGCCTTCTCTCGCCGTACTGCCGATGCAGGTTCTCCATCCGCTTGCACGCCCGCCAGTAGAGCAGAGATTCCATCAACAGCTCACCCGTTTTGGCGATGCAGTCAGTGAAGCCATAGGGCGAGTGTGGCTTTTCGGGGTTGTTGAACACCAGACCCTGCTCGTTGCGAGGAACCCATCTCAGACCCTTATCCAGCGCGGGCGACCACTCCGCGAAGAGGCTCTTGCGTCGGTTCGGGGAGACTCGCCTCAGGTAGGCGTCGCTGGCGAAGACAAGGAACATCGGGTTGTCCAGATTCGGCTCGCCCACGGGATTGCTTTCGGGTCCGGCGACGTACACAGGCACGCCGTCGGGGCGCACGCGGTCGGGCACCACGCCGTCTTCCCGTTGCCCTTTGGTCAGGTATCGGATGCAGGCTTCGATGTGCTCGGCAGGCATCAGGTCGCCCGCGTGTTCCACCATGTAGGCGAAGTCGCGCGTCCACAGCGCGGCGTAGTTCCCCCGTCCGTCGGGCGTGTAAAGCACCGTGCCATCGTGCGCCTTCACCTGACAGCCCTGCAACAGTTGGCGGCAGGTTTGGGTTAGCCATTCCACGTTATCCATTTTTTTGCGCGCCCCTTGTTCGTTGTTCGCCCCCTCGCGCCGTGAACACCTCGAAGAACCCCATCCCTCCGCGACGTGTGCCTGTTCGATCCTCGGATGGACCTGCTTCTTGTTCGGTGCGGTCGTCGGATGTTCCTCCATGCCGTGCTGGAGCGAAGCATTTTAGTGATTGCACAAATTTCATGCCTCAGTTACCCTGTTCTTATCTCTTCCTTCGCCTACTTCCCAGGCAGAATCACCTCGATGGCGCCGGGGTGAACGGTGAACTCGATCGGTGTGGTACCCATCACATCACCGTCTACCAGCACGGGCACAGGAGGCGTGCTCTCCACGTGAACCCTTCGCGCTGTATGCATCAGGAAACAGGGGTGCGTGATATGAGTGCCGCTGTACACGCGCGGAAAGACGCTGACGAACTCCAGTTTATTCACCGCCTTGACGATGCACACGTCCAGCAACCCATCGTCTATTTGCGCGTAGGGAGCGATGCGCATCCCGCCGCCGTACGATTGGGTGTTCGCCACCGTACAGAGCAGGGCGTTCAGGTGTTGTTCCTCGCCGTCAATGGTAATGCGCATGGAGACAGGCTTGAAAGTGAGGATAGTTTGGAGCAGCGCAGCCACGTATGCGGCGGTTCCATGCAGGAAGCGAAAACCCTGATTCACCCGTCTGGCGACGGCGGCATCCAGCCCGCAACCGGCGATATTGATGAAGTATCTCCCCGCGACCGAGCCGAGGTCTATGCGTCTCGGCTTACCGGTAAAGAGGGTCTCTACCGCTATTTGCAGGTTCTCACCGATGCCTGCGCAGCGTGCAAAATCATTGCCTGTGCCCAGCGGCAAAACCCCCAGCCGTGCAGGCGTGCCCACAATGCCGTTGGCAACCTCGCCACAGGTGCCGTCGCCGCCGGCAGCAACCACAATAGATGCGCCCTCCTCTGCCGCCTGCCTTGCCAGTTCGGTCGCCTGTCCGGGGCGAGAAGTCTGCACAATGCGCCAGGTCAGCCCGGTTCGCCTGCTCACCTGTTCCAGAAGGTTTTGCAGCGTGCCTTTGTGGCGAATGGCACGGTAACGCCCTGCTTTTGGGTTCAGCACGACCACGATATCGGGAGAGGTCATACTGTTACTTACGCCCTCTAACTTTCTTCATCCTGCTAAGCGGATACGCACAGTAGGTGAGGAGAGCTACCTGAAGCCCGAAGAGATTGTCAAAGACCTGAAGTTGAAGGTGGCAACGGTGGGTCCCGACACCTTCGAGTGCATCATAGACCTGCGCCAGCGTCCTGAAGATGTGTACTGGTTCTCGCAGGTCAACCGCTTTGCGGTGTCCACCATCGGCGAGCTGTCGGTAGAGAGCGAGCTGGTGGAGACGCTATTGCCACAGAAACCATAGTTTGTCGATGAGCAGTCGGGCGTCCGCGCTGCCGGTGTTGACCGCGATGCGCACGAACAGGTCGCCTTCGTACGAGACCCACCGGCTCGCGGGCGCGGGAAGATCGAACCACAGCGTTTCGTCGGCGTGCTCGCTCGCCCGCGCGTTGAACACCTCTACCCAGTTCCCGTAGGGGTAGCTGCCCGAGCTGAAGTCGTAGACCTGGATGCTCTCCACGTGGTCGTTAACCACCCCTTCGTAGCGGCGCAGGTACTCGCACGCAATGGCAGAGACGGTGTTCTTATCCAGCCCGCGCACGAGCAGTTTCAGTTCTATCGCTTTGCTGTTATCGGTGCGGGGGCAAGCAACCAGCATTTTACCGTCCGCTTCCAGCAGTTCCGCGTAACCTCCGCTGAGCTGCGCTCCCTGTCCGTACCGCCCCACGATGCTCACGTCGCTCGGCGCGGTAGCAAAGGGCATGCCCGGCGAGGCGACCGTCAGCCAGTGGCGGTTAGAGGTTCTACCGCGCACCTGTACCTGCAGCCAGCCCGAGGCGATGCCCGGGGGAACACGCACCACGATGCGCGAGTCGCTCCACTCCAGCACCTGTAGCGCAGGCTGCGGGCGGGGGGTAGGGCGCAAGGAGGTAGTAGACCTCACCCACCACTCCTCTGCTCGTCCAACCTCACTCCCTATCCCTCTCTTGCGAGGGGAGAGGAGCCTCTCTCCTTCTCCTGCTTCCCTTGTAGGGAAGGGAGCTGGGGTGGGTTTCGTCAACGCAACCACTTGCCTCCCCTGCAGCAGCACCTTGCCCGCACCGGCAACCCAGCCGAAACCCCGCCCGAAAATGGTTATGGTACCGCCGATGGCAGGGATGCGATGCGGGCTAATCCAGTGGATGCGCGGTATGGTAGGATACCAGGGCGACTGTAGGGGCAACAGGTTCAACGCCCGCCAGGCGTCCACCCTGCCGTAATTGGTAAAGGTTCCCACGACCGGATCGTTGAGCGGTGTAGAGGAGTACTCCAGTGCAGCGCGGACGTGTTCAATAGGCGCATTGGGCTGGAGCGACCACAGCAGGGCAGCAACACCGGCGGCGTTGGGTGTGGCGGCGGAAGTGCCCGCGAAACGGTCGGTGTATCCTCCACCCCATGTGGTCGTTATAATCCCTACACCGGGCGCGCTCACGTCCACCCACGTGCCAAGGTTGGAGAAACTCGCTTTGCGGTCGGAGGTGGTGGTTGCCGCCACGGCCACTGCCTTATCATAACCGGCTGGGTAGATGGGGAACGGTTCGTCGAAGTTACCCGCCGCCGCGATGACCAGACAGCCCTTGCTCCATGCGTAGTCGACGGCAGCTCGGAGGAGCGGCGTGAGGTCGTCGCTGAAGTAGCTGATACTCTGCACCTTCGCGCCCATATCCGCCGCATAGACGACACCGGGCGCGAACATCGAATCGTAGGAATAGCCGCTGGACAAACCAATCTTTACACACATTACCCGACAGCGGTAGGCGATACCTGCCATTTGCTCTGCGTTGTCTCCAACCGCTGCGATGATGCCCGCGCAGGCAGTGCCGTGCCCGTGGTCGTCCATCGGGTCGCGGTCGTTGTAGGCGAAGTCCCAGCCGAGGTCATCATCCACAAAGCCGTTGCCGTCGTCATCGATACTGTTGTTTGGGATTTCGCCCGGGTTGCGCCAGATGTTGGGAGCCAGCTCGGGATGGTGGTAATCCACGCCGGTATCCAGCACCGCCACCACGACATCCGGACTGCCCTGCGTCACGTCCCACACGGCGGGCACATTCATCTTAAACAGGTTCCACTGGTTGGGCACGAGTGGGTCGTTGGGGAGATACGCTATGCGATAGGCGCGGTCGGGAAAGGCTTCGCGCACCAGTCTCTGCGCCTTCAGCAGCGTGATGGTTTCGTCTACCTGTCCGTAGGGTACTTTCAGCACCGTGTAGTCCAGTTGTGGGATGTCGCGGATGACTTTGTAGCCGCGTTGCGTTACCGCACGCTTTGCCGCCTGGTGGAAAAAGCGTACAATGATGCGGTCCGGCGCGGCAAGCACGCGGCTCTGCGAGGTAAGAATCGGTTCCCGCGATTGTTCAGCACCCAGCGTGGCGCAGAACAGAAGCAGAATCAAGCCGAAAAGACGCCTCATCTCAGCCTCTCCTTTTCCTGACGCACAGGATACAAACACCGGAACCTATCTTACGCGATTCAGGTAGCAAACGTCAAGCGCGATTTTGGGGTTCCGGTCTCGCTTCTCTGTCATTCTGAGCGCAAGCGAAGAATCTCGGTATCGCGATGGATTGAGATGCTTCGCTGACGCCCAGCGTGACAAAATAGACTGGAACGTCTTTTGGCTCAGAATACTCACGTCCAACGATTGAGGGGAGGTGATGTACTATAACGCCAGCCTACCGATTTTTGTCAGTCACGGCACACAAGATGTTGTGGCAAATATATTCTTGGAGCGCAACATACAGTATGGAGCGGGAGACGGGACTCGAACCCGCGACATCCAGCTTGGGAAGCTGGCGTTCTGCCACTGAACTACTCCCGCTCACTCCACAGTGATATTCTACATTACCCTGCAACAGTTGTCAAGCCACACAGAGGGTTTGTTGCGCCCGCGCTGTGCACCATTTTTGTATTCCTGCGAGCTGGACCTGCCTCAAACCTTTACCCTCTTCCACGATCCTCGCTGGAAGAGGGACGCAGTGAGTAGCCCTGAGGCAATTACCGACGCCGCCATCGCCCACCACGCGCCGTGCGTGCCGTAGCTGAGGCTCAGCGCCAGCAGGTAGGCGAGCGGCAACCGGAACAACCACATGGTGACGAAAGTAATCCATGTCGGCGTGCGCGTATCCCCTGCGCCCTGAAACGCGCCGGATAACACCATCGCCAGCGCAAGAAACGGCTCGCTATAGGCGTTAATGCGCAGGTAGTCCGCTGCAACCCCGATGACCACAGGGTCGCGGGTAAACCAACGAGCAAAGGGATAGGCAAGCACATAAAACACAATGCCCATCACCGTCATAATGAAACAGGCTTGCCCGGTAGACATCCACGCGTAGCGCGAGGCGACATCGACGCGTTTTGCTCCCAAACTCTGTCCCACCAGTGCGGTCGCCGCCATGCTATATCCCAGCCCGGGCATGAAGGCGATGGACTCGGCGGTCATACCGATAGGCAAGGCGGCAAGGGCAGCAGTTCCTTCCGGGGTAGCGGAAAGGATGCGCGTATAGCCCAGCATACTGGTAATGCGCAGCAGTGCCTGCAGTGAGGCGGGAGCACCGATGTTCACGATGCGCTTCGCCCAGGCGGTCTCCAGCCGCTGGAAGCGCACCGCCTCGCCCATCACCGGATGCCTGCGCAGGGCGAACCAGAACATGGCGACTCCGAACCACTGCGAGGCGCTCAGCGCGATTGCCGCCCCGACAAGACCCAGGCGAGGGAACGGTCCCACGCCGAAAATCAACCCGAAATCCAGCACAATGTGCACGGCGTTGACCACCACCATCACTTTCAACGGCGTGCGCATATCGCCCATGCCGCGAAAGACCGCCCCCAGTGCCTGTCCCACAAACAACGGCACGATGCCCAGCGAGGCGATGGAGAAAAAGGTCACAGTAGCGCGTTCGGCGGAAGGCTCCATGCCCATCAGCCCGAAAGCAGGCTTCGCCAGCAGATACCCCGCGACCATGCATACCGTGCCCATCAGCGCGCTGAGAGTAAGCGACTGCCGTAGCGTCTTACGGGCATCATCCAGCACCTGTGCGCCAACGAACCGGGCGACCAGCGCAGTAGCTCCCGTGCCCACAATGAAAGAGATTGCCATCAACAAGAACATGCCCTGCCCCGCCACGCCTACCGCCGCCAGCGCATCACGCCCCAGTCGTCCGACGAACATGCGGTCCAGAAAAGCGTTGGTGGTCTGCAACAGGTTGGTAGTTACCGCGGGAATGCTGATGCTCCACACGTCATGGGCAATGGTTCGCCATGAAACGACCTCCTGCGTGCGCAAAGCAGGAGGTAGCATTGCCCGGGCTGCAGCGGTCTCCTGCGAGCAGGTTTCTTCCGGTGCCTCTACGCTTTTTGGTGTGCAATCCGGCATCGATCACCATATCCGCTCGGCAAGATAATGCACTCTATCTTACCACAAACAGCTCCCTGCATACCAATACTACCGCTCAATCGCGCCCCACGGGAAGACGGGCGCCCTGCCGCGCGATTCGGCGTGGAGCCAGCTGCTATCATCGGCAGAGAGGGTATGCCAGCCCTGTGCGGGGCTGACGAAATACCCACGTCTCCCCCTCGCGTATGCGCCGTTGCACGCGGAAGCGGGAACCCGGTTGTACGCAGGCAAGGCTGATGAGATAGCCTTTACCTTCTCTTTGCACACGAACGTCCAGCAACAATCCCCGATAGAACAGGTTGCGCACACCGGCGAAAGTCAGCGATTTCGGCAGTTTTGGGGAGATGTGCAAGCCGTCCACATGCGCCTCCACTCCCAGAAAGCCGTACAGGAAGAAGGTAGGAACCAGCCCGCTCTCGGGGAAGGGAATGTCGGTTCCGACCGCCCAGCCGTTGATATACGGTTTGCCGCCGAAGTACAGCGGATTGCCTCCGCACAGACGGTCGGGCTGGTCGTAGCGACGCAGGATGCCCCACAGCCGTTGCCAGGCGTTGTCTGCACCCAGCCAGCGATGTCGCGCCATCAGGTCAAAGAAGGAGGTATACAGGATGGCGCCGCCGTTCTCGCAGTGGGTATCGAAGGGCTGAGAGGGTATCTCCGCCTTGCCCTCCAGATACCACCATCCCGAGCAGTCCAGTGTGTTCACGCGCGGCGCGAACTCGAAGAAATAGGTATCGGGCTTGCCGGTGGCGGTAGGTTCATGCTCCATCCAGTGGTAAATGCGCTTTGCTTTTTCGGTATCGCCCAGCCCATACGCCAGCGCCTCGGTGTTGACGTAGGTGAAGCCGTAATCGTGGCGGTTGCCGTGAATATCCACACAGCCGATATACCGTCCCACCGTCTCGTTCCAGAAGGTCTCATCATAGCGGCGTTTCACTCGCTGTGCCAGCTGCCGGTAAGCGGCGGGAGAGCGTGCAGGAGGAGCATCGGGTATCCGCACTCCTTGCATCGCCGTTTCCAGTTCTGCCATCGCCAGCAGGCTGGCATAGAAATAGATGTTCTCGTAGGCGGAAAGATGCCCAAAAGGAATATCATCCCAGTAGTTGGAATGCACGCCTTTGGTGGTTCCATCGTGGTCGGGACTGTTGTCTACAAATAGCCCTTCCGCACCCTTACACTCGTTCAACTGCCACTCCATTGCTCGGCGGATACGCCCTATGTTGCGCCGGAGGAACTCCCTATCGCCTGTCCAGCAGTAGTAGCGCCAGCAACCGAGAATGAAATTGGCGTTCGTCGTGAAGTGGCGAGCGTCGTATTTGTCGCTGTCGGGGAAGGGCCACCCCTTGCGGTCGCCCCAGGTGTAGACGTAGCCGTCCTCGTCTATCTTGTAGTGCAACAGGTGTGCCCGCTCACGCGCATGCAAACCGGGCAGTGCAACCCAGTAGCGCGTGCGCGCCAGCCATTCCATCCAGTCCGCGAACGCTGGGGCAAGGGGCCAGCTGAAGGCGCGTTCATAGTAGAAGCGATTCAGCAGGGTATCCAGACGCTGGTCGGAGCTGAAGAAGCGCGGGTAGAAAGCAGGCAACCGCCTCTCGTCATGCGGGAGAACGTCTAGCGTGAGCGTTGCCCCGGTACGCAGGCTCAGCCTCATGCGGTCGGAGGTCATCTGCCAGCGCAGTTCGCCGTTCAGGTTGCGCCAGCGGTAGTCGGCGGTGCCGTTGCCGGTCATCTCCAGCCACTCGTTCGCCTCCATCCCCCACTCTAATCCGTCGCGCCGCTTGAGCTGCTCTACCGGCAGATATCTGCCCGTGTCCGAGAAGAAGCGGCGGAAGAGGATGCGTTGTGGGTCGGTGGTGTCGGTTCCCTCTGCCTTCCACGGGGTGAGCAGCATCCACTCTTTTACCTCGCCCCCCTGCACCGTCACCTGCAGTCGGTTGCGCGATAGCGTATAAACCACGTCCACCCGCCGGGCATCGAAGAGTATCAAACGCAAGCATCGTTCGCCTTCGTCCGCAGGTTGACCGTCGCGCAGGGGAACGGAGTAAGGCAAGCGTCGCTCGGGCGTGCTCCACCAGCCGATAGTGCCGATTGGCTCACTCATCTGCACGCGGTAGCGACCGGCAGGCTGGGGAGCCACGACGAGCCGAACCCATCCGTTATCCTGCACGTTGGTGAATCGCTGGCGGGCAACCTCGCGCCACGAACCGTTCTCCCGCCTCCACAGGCTCAGCGTCATGCCGCTGTCAACGGTATACCATGTGGGGCAGTTGACCTCTACTACAGTGAGCCCGGGTTCGTCCAGATCGAACTCCTGCGCCAGCGTGTGCCCGGCTTCCAGCCGCAGAGCCTCTTTGCGCTCGGCGGTGGCGAGGGTTTTGCGCGGAATCAACAGGGTAGCGGAGCGCCATACCAGCCGGTTCCCCTGCATGCGTCCTTCGCCCGTTGGCGGGATGTTCAGCACCGCCTCGTCTCCTGCCGCCAGCCCGAGCCAGCGCGAGGGGAGATGTTTACCCTTGCCGGAGGGGTCTACCTGCAGTTCGCGCAGCCAGCCGCCCTCCACGCGAATGCGCAGGAAGGGGTTTTCCGCCGAGAGGGTGTAAGCGGCAGTGAGATGACACGCCAACAGCGTTAATACCGTCAGCGCAACCGCTCGCATGGGATACCTCCAGAGGTAACGTTCGCCAGGATACGGATTTTATCATTGTTTCTCCCCGCACCAGCTTGTTCCTCTTGGTGATTCCTCTACCGCAACACACCCACGTGAGGTTGTTCGAGAATTGTTGAGCAGTTGCTTGTGGCGCAAGGAGAGAGGCGTTCTTTCTACCCCTGTCTTACCTCACCCCCGTCCCCTCTCCTACGAGGAGAGGGGCGTTCCCCCTTTCCTTGCAGGGAAAGGGGCTAGGGGGTTAGGTTATCTATCCATTGTACCCACCTATTTCGAACACCCTCCATCCACGTTGTCATTGCTCATTCCCTGCGGTACAATAAGGAGAAAGCGATGGGAAGGGTGCTGGCGTTAGACATAGGGGAACGGCGCATCGGCGTGGCGGTGAGCGACGAAACAGGCATACTGGCTCAGCCGCTAACGGTGATACAGCGACGGGGCGCGATGAAGGATGCGGAGCGTATCGCGCAGCTGGCACGCGAGCAAGGGGCGGAAACGGTGGTGGTCGGCTTGCCTATCACCCTGCGAGGGGAACAGGCACAGGCGGTGGAGAAAGTGCAGGCGTTCGTTTCCCAACTGCGCGATGTGCTCGATATGCCGATTGTCCTGATGGACGAACGAATGAGCACGGTGGAAGCGGACAAGCGCATGAGGGAAGCGGACGTGCGTCGTGGGGAGCGCAGGCAAAGCGTGGACGCCGTTGCCGCTGCGCTAATCCTGGAAAGGTATCTGGGCCAGCGTTTGGCGAGGACGTATGGAAGCGAAGGGAACATCCCGTAGGTGGCTCCTGGCGGGAGGTCTGCTGGCACTGCTGGCTCTGCTGGCAGCGGGGGGATGGCTCTGGTGGCAGTTCCAGCCGATGGGGCGGGGTTCGCTTCGGCTGGTGCGGATAACGCCCGGCATGAACGCCCGCCAGATTGGGCAGAAGCTGCAGAGTCTCGGCATTATCCGCAGCGCACGCGCCTTCGAGTGGGCGGTGCGTCTCAAGGGCTGGAGCGGTCGCCTGAAGCCGGGCACGTACGAACTGCGCCCCAGCATGTCGCCCCTGACCATCGCTCGCCTCATCGCCGAGGGGCGTGTGGCAACCAGCTGGGTAACCATCCCCGAAGGCTACACGGTTCGGCAGATTGCGCAGCTGATGGAAGAGCACGGCGTTGCCGAGTCGGAGGAGTTCCTGCGCGTGGCAACACAGGAGGGAGATACCTTTACCGCCTCCTTTCCCCTGCCGAAGAACCTGGAGGGATACCTCTTTCCCAACACCTATCGCCTGCCTCGCGGTACAGGCGCACGCGCCGCGATACAGAGCATGATCTCCTTGCTGGAGAAGGAGGTGTACCAGAAGTACCGTCCCGAGATAGAGCAATCGGGCTTCACCTTTCATCAGATTCTCACCATTGCCTCGTTGATCGAGCGCGAGGCGAAAGTGCCCGAGGACCGCGCGTTGATTTCCGCTGTTATCCGCAACCGCCTGCGACGGGGGATGAATCTGGAGATCGACGCCACCGTTTTATACGCTCTGGGCAAACATAAATCGCGTGTACTCTATCGTGACTTAGAGGTAGATTCCGATTATAATACATACAGGCGCAAGGGGTTACCGCCCGGTCCAATTGCCAATCCGGGGGTTGACTGTATCGAGGCGGCATTGCGTCCGGCGCAGGTGGACTACTTGTACTATGTCGCGCGCCCCGATGGCAGCCATATCTTCACGCGCACTCTGCAGGAGCATCGTATTGCCATTGCACGAGCGCGAGCGGAACGAACGCGAGCAACACCATGACCAAACGAGGCTGGCTGCGCTGGTGTCCCGATGAAGTGGTTCCTAGCGTGAGCGACATCGATCCGGCAAGGCTGATACAGCAGGGCATTCAGGCGGTGCTGCTGGATTTGGACAACACGCTGGTGCCCTGGCAGAAGGTAGATGTGTCGGATGCGGTGCGGCGGTGGGTGGAGGCGATGAAAGATGCCGGTTTGCGCCTGTGCCTGGTCTCCAATACCCGTCGCCGGAGAAGGCTGGAGATTCTGGCAAAGGAGCTGGGCATCGCTTATGTGCCGAAAGCGTTCAAGCCGCGCCGTTACGGGCTGCGCCAGGCACTGGAGCTACTGGAATCCACCCCACAGCAGGCGGTGATGATAGGCGACCAGATTTTCACCGATGTATGGGGCGGCAACCGGATGGGAATGCGCACGATACTGGTGCTGCCGATGGCGCGACGCGAGTTTATCGGCACGAAGGTAAGTCGCCTCGTAGAGCGAATATTACTGTGGGCGTATCGGCGGGCAGGTGTACTGAAGCGGAGCACGGGAACCCACGAAACCATTTTAACGTCAAAGGAATAGAGGGGGAGTCGGTTCGTGAGAGTGATTACCGGGCGGACACAAGTGGTGGGCGTGATGGGCTATCCGGTAGAGCATAGCCTCTCACCGGCGATGCACAACGCGGCGTTCGACGCGTTAAATATGGACTGGATTTACGTTCCTCTGCTTACCCCACCCGAGAGCGTTCAGGAAGCGGTGGCAGGGTTACGTGCTATGAGCTTCCGGGGGGCGAATATTACCGTGCCCTTGAAGGAGCTGATCCCACCCTTGATGGACGAGCTGAGCGAGGTAGCCAAGCAGATAGGCGCGGTGAATACCGTATGCCTGCGAGAAGACGGCGCGCTATACGGCACCAGCACCGACGGTATCGGCTTTCTGCGCTCGCTGGAATCGGAGCGGGTACCGCTCGGCGAGGATTTGGATGTGGTGGTGCTGGGTACGGGAGGCTCGGCACGAGCGGTAGCGAACGCACTGATACAGGTGGGCGCAAAGGTCACAGTGGTCAGCCGTCACCGCGACAGGGCAGCGCAGATGTTGTGGGAGCTGGGAGCGGAGGCACACGCCCTGCAGTACAGCGATCCGGCGGTGGTACAGGTGATGCAGCACGCTCAGGTACTAGTAAACACTACCCCACTGGGGCTCTATCCCCACGTTGAAGAGATGCCACCCATCCCGCTGGAAGGGCTGCACCCGGATATGCTGGTGTATGACCTGATTTACAACCCGCCGGTGAGTCGGCTACTGCGCGAGGCGCAAAAAAGAGGATGTGCCACGATGAACGGCGTAAAAATGCTCGTGTATCAGGGGGCAGAATCGTTCCGACTGTGGACCGGACAGTATCCACCGGTAGATGTGATGGAGCAGGTGGTGCGAAAAGCGTTGGGCATGGAGTTTGCGGGGCAGGTTGTGTAGAGGTTGCGCATCTTGTAACGACGTGCTATAATCGCTTGTCTGGGAAGTGTGGAATCATTGTCTGGTCTCCAACAGGGTGCACCTGCCCCTGAGGTGGGGAAGGACTGAACAAACGGGGTGAGAGAGCGATGGCAACCGTAAGAAAGAGTCTCGGCGAGTACCTGGTCGAGCGGGGATACATCACGCGCGAGCAGCTGGAGCAGGCGCAGAAAATCCAGCGCAGCTCGGGCGGTGACCTGGGCAGAATACTGGTGGACAACCAGTGGGCGACGCCTGCTCAAGTAGCGGAAGCACGCGCCCAGGAACTGGGGGTACCTTTCGTCGACCTCAATACCTACACCATTGACCCCAGTGCGGTGAACGTCGTCCCTGAGCGCATCGCCCGCCAGCACAAGGTGGTTCCCATCCTGAAGGATGGCAACGTGTTGACCGTGGCGATGGCGGACATAAACAACGTGCTGGCGTTCGACGACCTGCGACTGGTCTCGCGCTGCACCATCCGCCCTGCACTGGCGGCAGCCGATGCCATTGAAGACGCCATTAACCGCGCCTACCAGTCGGTGGTGGGCAAAGCACCAGAGGCAGAAACCCAGACGGCAGCCGCGCCTGTTGGCGGGGGGATGATGGCGCAGATCAAAGCGGATATCGCCCAGGTCGGGGTGGGTATGGATGTGGACGAAGAAGATGTGGAAAGCGCCGCCCGCGTGGCAGAAGAAGCGCCTATTGTGCGCATCGCCAACACCATCATCCAGCAGGCGGTCAAAGAGCGTGCATCCGATATCCATGTGGAGCCCCAGGAGCGTGGTGTGCGTATCCGCTACCGCATTGACGGCGTGCTGCACGAGATAATGACCCTGCCCAAGTATATCCAGGCTCCGCTGATTTCCCGCTACAAGATTATGGCGGAGATGAACATCGCGGAGCGACGCCTCCCACAAGACGGTCGTATCCCCATTCGCGTAGAGGGCAAGGATTACGACCTGCGCGTCTCGTCTATTCCTGTGCACCTCAGCTCCGGCATGGGCGAGAAAATCGTCATGCGTATCCTGGACAAGACCAGCATCCTCATCGGGCTGGAGAAGCTGGGATTCACGGCAGAAGTGCAGGCGCAGCTCGAGGAACTGGTCGTGCAACCGAACGGTATGGTGCTCTCCACCGGGCCGACAGGTTCCGGAAAGACCACTACCCAGTACTCCGTGCTCCATAAGCTCAACTCGATCGAGAAAAACATCATCACCATCGAGGACCCAGTGGAGTACCAGCTGCCGGGCATCAGCCAGGTGCAGGTCAACCGGAAAGCGGGGTTGACGTTCGCCAACGCTCTCCGCTCCTTCCTGCGCCAGGACCCGGACATCATCATGGTCGGTGAAATGCGCGACCTGGAGACCGCTGAAATCGCGATTGAAGCCTCGCTGACCGGACACCTCGTGTTGACAACCCTGCACACCAACGACGCGCCCTCTGCGGTTATCCGCATGGTGGATATGGGCGTGGAACCTTACCTCATTTCCGCAACCGTTATCGGTGTTCTCGCACAGCGTCTAGCACGTCGCCTCTGCCCGCACTGTAAGGAGCCGTATGAAGTGCCTGCTGCCGAACTACGCCGGTTTGGCTTCCGACCGGAACACCCCGACCAGATGGTGACATTGTGGCGCGGGCGAGGCTGTGAGGCGTGTCGGTATACCGGGTACCGAGGACGTATCGGCATCTTTGAACTCATGCGCGTGAACGACGAAATCGCCGAGCTCATCGTCCGGCGCGCGCCGCTGGCAGACATCCGCGACGCCGCGAAGGCGAACGGGATGCACGAGCTGCGCGAAGACGGTTTGCTGAAGGTACTGGAAGGCGTTACCACGCCGGACGAAGTGATGCGCGTGGTCTTCACCGCAGGGCACTAACTTACACAAAGGGAGGCAGAACTTTCTGTGGAGCAGACAACGCAGTTCGATATCGAACCCACAATCGGGGCACAGCCAGCCGCATCCTCCGCGGCAACAGCGGTGCGCCCGCGCAGCCTGGAAGACGCGCACATCGACGACCTGTTGCGCATTGTCGTCGAGAAGGGGGCATCGGACCTGCACCTGTGTGCTGGCGTCCCTCCTGTCATCCGTGTGGACGGCAGGTTGATACCCACCAATTATGAAAAAGCCACGCCGCAGGATACCCAGCGGCTGATGTACGATATCCTGACCGACGAGCAAATCCAGCGGTTCGAGAGCACCCTGGAGCTGGACTTCTCGTACTCGCTGGCCAAGATGGCTCGCTTTCGCGTGAACGTATATCGCGACCGGGGCGCGGTGGCGGCAGCGTTCCGTCTGATCCCTACCCGTATCCCCACCATCCGCGAGCTCAACCTGCCACCCGTGCTGGAAGAGCTGACCCGCCTGCCTCGTGGGCTGATTATCGTCACCGGACCAACCGGTTCGGGAAAATCCACCACACAGGCGGCGATGATTAACCAGATTAATATGGAGCGGAGTGTGCACATCGTCACCATCGAAGACCCCATCGAATACCTGCACACGCACCGCTTCAGCATTATCAACCAGCGTGAGCTGGGACAGGATACCAAATCGTTCCACAATGCGCTGCGGGCGGTTCTGCGCGAAGACCCCGACGTGATTCTCGTCGGGGAGATGCGTGACCCAGAGACCATCGCGCTGGCAATCACCGCAGCCGAAACCGGACACCTGGTGCTGGCGACGTTGCACACCAACAGCGCAGCCACCACCATCGACCGTATCGTGGACGTGTTCCCGCCCGGGCAGCAAGAGCAAATCCGCATCCAGCTGTCCAACAGCATTCAGGCGGTTATCTGTCAGCAGCTGCTTCCGCGTGCGGGACAGCCGGGGCGCATACCGGCGGTGGAGGTGATGATTGCCACCCCGGCGATTCGCAACCTGATTCGTGAAAACAAGGCACACCAGATCACCTCGGTCATCCAAACCAGCGCGAACGTGGGAATGCAGACCATGGACCAGTCCCTGCGTGACCTGTACATGAAGGGCTGGATTACCCTAGAAGAGGCGCTGTCACGGGCGATGAACCCCGAAGAGCTGAAGAAGATGATTACGCCCACGACCATGACCGAGGGAACGGTGGTTGCACGTGGACGATAGGCTTGGACGGAATTGTAGCCGTAGGCTTTAGCCTGCGTTGCTGCAGAGGAGGGATAAACGATGCCAACTTTTGCGTACACCTTCCGCGACTCGATGGGTACGGTGCGCTCGGGCACCTCGGAGGCGGAAAGCGCGGAAATCCTGCGCAAGCGACTGCAGGAGCAGGGCTTTACCGTTACCGAAGTGCGCCAGATCCGTGCGCAACGCCCCGGTGGCGGTTGGGGACGTGTGAAGCTCAGCGACCTGGCGATTTTCTGCCGCCAGTTCTCCACCATGCAGGATGCCGGCGTTTCTATCGTGCGTAGTCTGGACGTGCTGGCACAACAGACCCAGAGCGCCAAACTGCGCCGCATCATCATGGACATCCAGGCGGAGGTGGAGGCGGGGCAGACGCTCTCCAAGGCGATGAGCAAGTACCCCAACGTGTTCTCCAACCTGTTCATCGGCTTGATACGCGCCGGAGAGGTAGGTGGTGTTCTGGAGGAGAGCCTGCAACGTCTGGCGGCGTTTCTCGAGGCGGACGTGGCTCTGCGCCGTAAAGTGCGCGCCGCGATGACCTACCCCACCATCGTGGTGATTGCCGCGCTGGCAATCGTCATCGGGCTGGTGACCTTCATCCTGCCCAAGTTCTTTGACGTGTTCAAGGACCTGGGCATCAAGGAATTCCCGGTCATGACGCAGATGCTGATGGACTTCAGTAACTTTCTCACCAGCCGATGGTACGTGATGATTGCTATCGTGGTGTTGGTGGTCATCGCCTTCCGAATGTTCGTGCGCACGCGCATCGGACGTAGGCTCTATGACCGCCTGAAACTGAAACTGCCGGTCTTCGGGCCACTGAACCACAAAATCGCCCTGGCACGGTTCTCGCGCACGCTCAGCACCCTACTCAGCTCCGGTGTGCCTATCCTGCAGGCGCTGGAGACGGTGGCAGGCACGGTCGCCAACGAGATTATCGCCGAAGCGGTGATGGAAGCGCGTGCTCGCATCCGCGAGGGTGACCGTATCGGGCCGCCTCTGGAGAAAAGCGGCATGTTCCCGCCGATGGTGGTGCACATGATTTCCATCGGTGAGGAATCGGGCGCGCTAGACCAGATGCTGTCCAAAGTGGCGGACTTCTATGAGTCCGAGGTGGAGTCCACCCTGCAATCGCTCACCTCGGCGATTGAGCCGGTGCTCATCGTGCTACTGGGTGGCATGGTGGGCTTCATCGTTATCTCGTTGCTGCTGCCGCTGATTACGGCGGTGCAGAGCCTCGCCGGCGGACAGGGCGGCGCTGAAGGCGGCGGATAGCTGGTGCGGGGGGCGTATATCCGCCCCCCTTCCGTACGCACGGAGGTCACAAGCCGACATACTATGCCGGAATGGTACATCGGGCTAGTGGTGTTTCTCTACGGGACGGTGGTAGGTAGCTTCCTGAACGTGCTTATCTACCGCCTCCCCCGCGGTTTATCGATAGTCAAACCGCGCTCCCACTGCCCGAACTGCAAGACGGAACTGCGTGCGCGCGACCTGGTGCCCCTGCTGAGCTTCTTGTGGCAGAGGGGAAAATGCCGATACTGTGGTGCACGCATCTCGTGGCGATATTTCTGGGTAGAACTGGCAACCGGCTCGCTGTTCTGGGGTATCTACTGGCGCTACGGCTGGAGCTGGGATACCCTGTTCTATGTGCTGTTCGCGGCGGCGCTGATAGCTGCCTTTTTCATCGACCTGGAGCACTTTTTCATACCGGACGGCTTAAACGTTTTTATGCTGGCGCTGGGCATTGCCCGCAATATCGTGCTTATCGTCGAAGATAATCCGCAGGCATGGGTTGTGGGTGGCGGGTGGAAGCTGCCCTATGCGCTGGTTGGGGCAATTGTGTGCACTGCGATTTTTGCAACCATCGCGGTGATGGGGCGAGTGATGTTTCGAAAGGACGCTATGGGATTTGGAGATGTGAAACTGGCGCGAGCGATCGGCACAATGATGCCGTTGAACCTCGCGTTACTGGCTTTTGCGGGCGCGGTGGCACTGGGGGCTGTTGTGGGAGGGGCACTGGTTCTCTTTACGCTGAAACAACAATCTCCCGCTGCGGCGCCGCCTGCAGACGGTTCCGCCCCAACACCTGCTCCCGAACCTCTATCGCAAATGCTCCTCTATAGTCTGGCACTACTGGTTGCGCTGGACGTGCTGGTGTTTCTTTATGACGGTGTGCGTTCCCTGCTTTCATCTGGCAAATCCTCTGCGGTGCCTGTGGAAGAGGAAGAGTTTGTGCCCGGCTTGACGACTATTCCCTTCGGTCCCTACATCGTGGCTGCTACGCTGATCGCGCTGATAGGCAAGCCATACGTGCTCTCGTTATGGGATGCCTACTGGCGCTGGGCGACTGGAGGAGGGTAAGGAGGGGCGGTAATGACGGTGCAAGCATTGCCTCAAAAGGTGACTTATGAAGAATGGCGGCGGATGCCGGAGACCAACCAACCGTGTGAAATCATAGACGGAGAGATAAGAATGTCACCTGCACCGAACGTAATGCACCAACGATTGGTGCGTCGTCTGCTCTTGCTTTTGGAAAGGTTCGTGCCCGAAGATAAAGGAGAGTTATTGCCCTCACCCGTTGACGTCATCGTTTCGCGCTCGCCGTTCAAGACCCGCCAGCCGGACATCATGGTGGTTCTCTTCCGCGAGGGCGGTTGGCAAAACCTGCAGGCGGTGCTGGACGCTCCCTCTGGAGAGGTGGTACCGGATTTGGTGGTGGAAGTGCTCTCGCCACGTGAAAGGAGACAGTCCGTCGAGGAGAAGATAGAGGACTACCGACGCATCGGCGTACGGGAGTTCTGGTTGGTCAGCCCCGAAGCGGAAACGGTTGAGGTGCTGCGTCTCGGCGAAGCCGGGGTCGAGCGTATCGGGTTGTACGGACGGGGTGATATTGTGCGTTCGGAACTATTGCCGGAATGTCAAATAGACACCAATCGCCTCTTCGCGTAGGGGAACAATACGCTCGGAGGCGTCGTCAAAACCGACAGGAAAGGAACGAGGTGACCGACTATGCGAGACCGGAACAACGCCAGAGCCTTTACGATGGTGGAGATGCTCACGGTGATAGCGATTATCGCCGTGCTCGCCGCCATCATCTTCCCGGTAGCGGCAACGGTGCGCGAGCAGGCACGTCGCACCACCACCATGTCCAACCTGCACCAGATACAGGTGGCACTGAAGATGTACAAGCAGGATAACCGCGTGTATCCTGAGGTGCTGCTGGGCTATGTGGAGTTTGACAGCAACAACAACCCAGTGCCCGCAGACCGGATTCGCGGGAGCTTCCTGTATCAGGCGTACATTCGAGACATCAACATCTTCCGCAGTCCAAACAACCCGGTAAACGACAAGGTGAGCTGGAAGGCGGTGGAGGTACTGCTTCCCGACCCGAACAACCCCAGCCAGCGCGTGAACGAAATCAACGGTGTTCTGGTCACACGCCCGTATTACGCCTTCGACAGCATGGACGTGGGGCAAACTTGCCCGGGCAGCGGGGTGTTCGAGCAGCACTATAGCCTGTATCGTCCCTACGTGCCGACAAACAACACCGCCGGTCCGCTGGACGACATGTGCCAGCTGCAATACAACCTGCCGCCGGAGAACACCATCGTCACGTGGGTAACCGACCACCGCAGCTGCGACAGCTCAGGGTTACCGACGGCGGGTAGCAAGGACATCGTCCTGCTGTTGAACGGCACGGCGAAGGCGATAGACTCGCGCATCATTAGGCAGAAGATGACGGGTAACGACCCGAATTTCAGCAACGCCGGGCAGAATAAACTCTGGTGCCTGGACTAAGAGGTGTGACCGCTCGACAGAGGGGGCAGCCCTTCTGAGAAGGCGTAATCGCCATCCCGAGCATACCGTCATGCTGAGCGCATGCGGTGCTATTCTGAGCGCAAGCGAAGAGTCTCGATGAGAGTGTTAGGCAGAGGTGCTTCGCTAACGCTCAGCATGACAGGAGTGGGCATGTCATTCTGAGCGAAGCGAAGAATCTCAGCGTGACAACCGCAGAACCCACCATGCGCAAGGCGGTGGAGGCGAACATGAAGAGAAACACAAGAACATACGCCTTTTCGCTGATTGAGGTGCTGGCAGCGATTGCCGTGCTGACCATCGGCATTCTGGTGATTCTGAAGCTGTTCCCGGGCGGGTTCTTCGTGACCCGCGCGGCGGAGAACCGCTCGTTTGCCAGCCGACTGGCTCAGCAGGAGATAGAGCGGTGGAAGAACAGTGCCACCGCCCTGCCGGCAGGGATACTGGCGCTGGCGCCGTACAGCGATGGCAGCTCGACGGGCGAGGCTATCGATGTGGGGGCACACCCGGATAACCTTTCGCCGCCATCCTTGCCGCCCGGTATCGACCCCTACTACTACTCCGACATCAACCGCTGGCGGCGTGTGGTGGGCGAAAAGGTGCGAATCCCCATCCCTGTGCCAACAATGGTCGGACAGGGTTCGGTATACGTGTTGGGGGCGGGCCCGTTTGTTGACCAGCCACTGTACGACCCGGTCTCGCAGGTGTGGCGACTGAGCAACCTCAACGTGTACGGCTCGCCGATGGTGCGCATCCGATGGCAGGCTCAAGAAGACGCTCCACCGCCTCTGCGCGGTCCGCATCAGTACGCTATTGACTACGATGCCAGTGACGACGGCTCATACGACGACGTGGTCATCTGGTTCTATCCGACGCCCTACCCGCGTGACTTCACCATCTCGTACGACTACTACGACGGCAACGATGGGTGGAAGCTGAAGTCGGTTTCCAAAACCATCCCCAACGTGGTCAGCCTGACGGGCGAGCCGGTGAAGATTGAACTGCGCAGCTATACCGGACCGGACGGCAGGCCGATTCTGGAGTCGGGGTGGCGGATGCGCGGCGGCAGCGAGCTGGTCAGCCGGGAGTTCCGATTGCTTCCGCTGGCGCAGGCGTGGTCAGCAGACCCCTACGAGTTCAAAATACTTTACGGCAACATCGGTCCCTACGCCAACGTGGGCGTCTTGCTGTTTAACCCGCGCGGACGCGACTATACCGAGCGCACCGCACGTGGTGTGGTGCCTCTGACCGCACACATCGACTACACCGTGCTGGACTGGCATATCATCCGCGAGGACAGGCTGGTACCCACCGTGCCCGCGGAGATTAAGCTCAACCTGCGCTTCCTGCGCAAGCGCGGTGATAAACTGGACGACCAGACCACTTATGAAGGGCTGATACGCGGCGTCAACTGGAACGCTCTGCCCCAGGGCGACCCAGTGCGCCAGCAGCCGGATTTCGTAGCGGTAGACCTGCAGACGGGGCAGGTGATAGACCCCATCGTGGGGCAGGGCGACACCGGCTCGTATCGGGTGGACTACCGCAACGGTATCGTGAACGTGGTGGACCCCACGCTGGCAGGGCATACGCTGCGCTTCTACTATCAGGCGGACGGAGACTGGGGCGTACAGATTCTGAAGCCGTATGAACTGTACCGCGAGCGTTACGGTAACCTGCTGAGCTACCGTGAATTCTATGTGGGTGGAGGCTCGGATGGCGGCTCGCCCACGCGCATCTACTTCCCCGTGTGCGACGCGGGCAAGCAGGTCATCCTCGGGGAGGTGTACTATGTGGATAGCGTGCTGGGCAAGGATGTGATGCGTGGTGTGCTGGCGCGTATCAGCAGCCGTACCGAAGCGGTGGGCGGACGACCCCTGTGCTATATCGACATCCGCGACATCAAACCAACCGCAGTCTCGCTGGACCTGGATGCCTACACGACCTACGGCTATGTGGTGCGTGGCGTGAAGGGAGCGTCATTCAAGGCGCGTGTTATCTGGAAGGAGAACAATCGCTGGCAGCGCTATGAGGTGGAAACTATCCTCACGCGCGAAGTGGAATAACAAAAAGTGGATAAACACGAGGGTGGAACAGGAGTGTTACCGATGAAAGCAATAGGCAACACGAAGCTGAGGGCAGCGTTTACCCTGGTGGAGCTGCTGGTGGTGATGGCGATTACCGCCATCATGCTGGGGCTACTGCTCGGTCCCATGTTGCAGAGCTTTAACTTCACGCGGCGGGTACAGCGAGTGGCACAGGCGCAGGATACCGCCCGCGACCTGATGGAGACTATCTCCCGCGAGATCGCCGATGCGGCGTACGTGTTCGATAACTCGCGCGTGCTCAACCCGCTGGTGACCAGCAATCCGGTCAACGATGCCACCCTGCGCTTCGACCTTGTTGACCGCCAGGGCAACCCGGCCACCTTCTACCTGCCGTATACCAAGATCGACTTCGTGTTGCCGGAACGTGTGACGCCTGGGAGCACCGGCGTGACCGACCCCACCGATGGCAGTGACTATGTGCCGCCAGACCGACGGGTGGGCAAGCCTCCTTTGCTGCCTGTGCTGGCGGGGCGTACGGTGGTGCGCTACTTCATCGCCAGGCGCGACCCGAGCCGACCCTACAGCAACCGCAACGAACAACTGCTGGCGACAGCAGCGCTGGATAACCCATATGTGTTGTGGCGAGCGCAGTTCGTATTGTACGAGCGCAATGGAAACGGAAACTTTGTGCCCAACACCCGGCTGTTTAAACTGGACGCTAACGGGCAACCTATTATCGACGAACCGGGCTTCTTCTACGACACTAGCACCGCCCCGAACGGCAAGTCGTACATGCAGAACTGGTTGGAGGTTAGCCGACCGGTCACCGAGGTGGAGGATATCGATCTGGTAAACGTGCAGTACGACCCCCGCACGGGGCAGATTGTGCAGGTAACGCCGTTGATTCAGTTCCTGCCCGGTCTGGTCACAGACGACCCGGCGGTGCCGACCGCTTTGAGCGATGCGGCAAACGAAGTGCCCAATGCCGTTCCCACTGTCTACACCACCAAAAAGGGTGGCTGGAGCCATCCGTTTGTGATCACCGTCTATCGCAACGGGTTTGCCACCATATATATGACGGGCAGTATGGGCAACCAGCTGATAGTGGCACGAGGGGCTGCAGACGCCTTCCGCTTTAACATCACCGCCTACCAGATGATGGAGGCGTCAGGCTGCTATGATGAAGGTACTTGGGACCCGGGTGTGTGCTCCAATCTACCCGACCCATGGATACAGGGGAACGGTTCGTGGGAGCGCAACCCCACTTCACTGGATGCGCCGTATCCCTATCTGCCGTTCAACATCGACCCGCGTTCGGGCGCGGTGAACTTCGCCATTCCTGCGGTAGCGGTGTTCCGACCGGGTGAGCGACCGGTGTTCGAATATCTTGCCCGCAACACGCAGGTGGACGAGGGCGGACGACGATACCTGCTGCTCTCGGAACCGGACATCAACAATACGGCGTCCAACAATCGGCAGAGCCCATTGAGGCTGTTGCAAACGGTGTCCATCGTGCCCGGCTCCGAGAGGATTTGGGGACCTGACCAGACCACTCCGCCCGGCGTAGAGCCTCGTCTGGTGCCTTACACGCGGGTGCCGTGGAACGTAACGCCCGGGCCGAACCAGTACCGCATCAACTATCGGGGCACCAGCGGAGGTCATCCCACCCTGCAAACGGGATATGTGGAGTTCTGGTCGCAGTGGCAGATACCGTCGGGCACGCGAGGGGACGGCACGCCCTACGACCTGTTGCGCATCACCTACGCGATTCAGGCGAACACCGAAAACGACGTGGTGAAGGTAGACTATATGACTCGCTCGCAGTACACGGTGGCGATAAATATCAAACTGTACGACCCAACAACAGGTGACCCCCTGCTGATGGCTTTGACCACGCAGGTGCGGGTACGTAACCTGTTACGATGAGAGCGGGAGGGGAGTGCGAAGGATGAACAGTCCAGCATGGATCAGAGTCGGATACGCTCGTGCCGCACACAGGCAGCGTGGGCAAACGCTGGTTGTAGCGGTGATTGTCATGTTCGTGATGATGTTCATGGGTGCGCTGTTCGTGGCAATCATCGGGCGCAACCTCGAAAACGCCGCACGCAGCGGCAGGGTGACCGATGCCCAGTACTTCGCTGAGGCGGGCATCCAGTACGCCGACCAGCAGCTGACCTTCAGCGAAGAGGGCGCGGACTGGCGTCCTGTGCCTGCGAACCTGCCCCCCGACCAGTGCCGTGACCCCGATTATGTATGGCTGCGCCCATACGCCGCCACCGAGTCCACCACCTTAAACCCGTGCGGTACGCCGGTGGCAGGCCCCAGTGGGGGCTACAGCCGTGTGTTGTTCGAAAATGGACGCGCACTGATTCGGGTGGGCTATAACCCCCGCCCATACGACCCGAACGACCCGGAATCGGGTCCGCTCTCGCGCTTCATCAAGATCGAATCCATCGGGCGAGTGGGGCGGATTGACCCCAACGACCCAACCATGCTCACCTCTGCTGCTACCGGTCTGCGGCGCGAGCTGGTAGCATATAAAGCGATCGGCATTACCGACTACCTGCGCTTCGTAACCAACCGCGACAACCGCGCCAACGTGGTGGTAGAGCTGGGTGTGCCGGAGGGCATTGTGGGGCATGATTCCAACGGTAACCCTCTGCCCGTTCGGCTGATCTGGGGCAGTAACACCAGTGGTGCTCCTATTCGCGTGAACGGCAACCTCAAGTGGTACGGCGGGGTGAAACTGACCCTCAACCCGCAAAACGGTGACCGGATAGAGGTAGCGGGCGACATCCTGCTGGCGCCGCGGGCGCAGGTGACCGTCAATAATAATGCGCTGCTACCCAGCAATAGCGCGAGCTTCAACACCTACGGCGGTATCGTGCGCGACGGGCGTACCGGCGTGGGAGTAGATGGCGGCGGACGCTCCATTACGCGCCTGGAGCCACCGATTATCGACCTGACCGACCCCGCTACCAACGTCAACCGTTACTGGAGCATGACGCGCAACTCCGGCGCGCTGGTAGGGGGACGTAATAGCGGGCTGTTTGGCTTCGGCAGGGGTATCTACATCAACAACCGCGCCGACCAGTTGCGTGAGCCGGGCTTGTTCGGTGGACCCACGGTGCGCAGCGAGTTCCTGCGGCTGGTGGACTCGCGCAACTGGCAGGGACCCTACTACGTCCCTCCGGGCGCGATTATCCGCCTGAACCCCTCCGGCTTCACCATCCAGCTCACGCGCGGGCGGTGGCGCGCACCCAACGGTGCAAACACCAATGCCATCACGATGGTATGTACATACCTGCCGGATGGGCGGCTATCACAAGACCTGCTGGACCCCTCGCTGAACAAGCCGGCTGTGGGACTGCCTTTCGTCACCCCGTTCTCCGGCGTGATTTACGCGGAAGGGAACGTACGCATTCGCGGCATTATCCCGCGGGGCAAGCAGCTGACGGTGGTTTCGGGAGGAAATATCTTCATCGAGGGCAATCTGATGAAGCCTCGCCTGCCGAACGGCCAGCCCGACAACACCAGCGCGATTGCCCTGCTGGCGCAAGAGAACATCGTGGTCAATACGACGCTGTTCATCGACCCCGAGCTGGGCACCGAAGCGGGCAACTGGAACGAGCAGGATGCGCCGTTGAACTTCCCATCGTGGCACCGTGCAATGTTGCCGACGCAGAGGCAATCGTTCGTGTTCTCTTCGGCAATCTCGCTGAATAACTACTACAGTAACACATGGCCCTACGGCTTGAAACTGCTGGTGCGCCATGCAGCCATCGAGAACGAACAGACCAGCATTCTCTTGCATGTGAACTATCCGGTGAACGATACGAACGGCAACGGTGTGCTGGATGAAGACCTGTACCGCTTCCCGGGCGGCATTCTGGACGCGCTGGGCTTGCCCACCATTTACCTGGTGAACGCTTCGGGGGTGAACTACGAGCATCTGGGGCTGGAGCTGATACGGAACATGTGGCCCTTCAACAGCAATCCGCCCACGCACCCGACCAATCCGCGCAGCGATTACGTGCTGAACACTGCACCCGGCGCGGAGAACCGATTGACCTTCGAGGTCAACAGCGGATGGGGCAACGCGCCCGCTAACGAATACCATCTCAGCCGGGTGGCGGTACAGCCTCTGGATATCGCCATTGAAGCGCTGATGTATGCGCAGGATGGTTCGTTTGTGGTACTGCCAGGCGAATGGTTTAACACCGACCCGCGCGATACTTTCCCCGTTGGCTCCAGTCCGTCCTCGGTAGACCAGAACCTGCGCAGGCAGCTGTATGGAGTACTATCACCTGTTTACCCCTTCTACGGGCAGCCGCTGGATATTCGCATCGTGATTCGGGGCGCGATAGCCGAGAACCTGCCCTGGGCGATACAGGACCAGGGCGAATGGTTAAAGAAGTGGGGTTGGATACCGCCCCAATACGGCAACTCGGGTATTCCCATACCGCCTACCCATCTGTACGACCCGAGCGACCCCACTCGCACCCTGCCGATGGGTTACAATCTGGTGATGGAGTACGACCCGGTATTTACCAGCGCGGGCGTAGTGCGCGTCGATCAGTATGGACGCCGGTTGCCGCCAGTGCCGCGCCTGCCGGTATCTCCGGGTCTGCTCTATATAGGGGAGATGAGGTGAGATGGCGGTCGTCGCATCGCGCAAGGAGCAAATCATCATGGCTCCTGATGTGATGATTGTGTTCGGTCGCCCCAAGGGGGACAGACCCTCCTACAAATCTGGAGATTGAGCAGGAGCGGCAGCGTGCCGAAAAACTGGCGCAACGCTTGCGAGAGCTGGGTATCGATCCCGAGCAGATTTGAGCCGAGAGAAGGGTGATGACAATGCGAAACCGACTGGTTCCACTGATATTGCTGGGTACACTGGCCCTCTGGCCGGGCGTGGCTCGCATGGCGCAGGGTGACGCCTACACCTACACCGCCGTGCGCAAGCAGATCCGCGTCTGCGTGATACAAGTCGGCAATAACCCGGTGCTGACGCCCTTTGTGTGGCATGTTCTGGACCGGCGTACAGATTATAAGCCCGCCGGCTGGGATTTTGTGAACCCGCTGGCAGCGCCGGGCAGCCGCAAGAACATGGCGACGTACTGGGTGGTAAACCTAGACCAGATATCGATGGAAGACCTGCGCAAATTCGATGCAATGGTCATCGCCACACAAGGTAGCAACATCGGCTTCACCCCGGAACAGCGCGAGAAGTTGCGTAAATTTGTGGATGCAGGTGGTCTGCTCTGGATAGACAACCAGACCGCATATACCATCGACACGCGCGCTCCGCTCTTTCTGGACCTGCAGTTCAACGACGAAGGCTTAACCAACGGACTGCTGGTGTATCCCGCCCATCCGCTGGTTAACGCACCCTATGCCATCAGCCTGGGCGAGCTGAACCGGATGGGAGCAGGTATTCGCGGCTCGTTAAGCGCGGTCGGAGCGGATTTGAATGCACCTCCTGCACCCGGCGTGCTGGCTCCGATTGCAGTGCGCCAGGACAAC
>JBMFOT010000024.1:0-44859 GCA_049969495.1 Armatimonadota bacterium | reverse complement strand
GGACGGTCCATGTCAGTAAACTCTTCTCGGCGGCAACCGTTGCATCCCAGCTGGCGAAGCAGCGCGCAACACCGTTGGCATCAGTCACTGCGCTATCCTTCTCAGGATAGGCTCCCTGTCCCCGCACCTGCACAGTGACCCCTGCACACGGATTGCCCGCACGGTCCACCACACGCACCACGACTTCAAACCGCTCGTTGCCCGATGGGGCGGTGGTGGGTGACACGAGCACGATGCGCGCCGGGTCGCCGGGCAGCACGGTCACCTCCGCCTGCAGCACGCGGTCATCGGGAAGGAGTGCGTTCACCGTGCCTTTGCCCATCTTGAAGGCGGTGAACACCCCCTTCTGGTCTACGAAGCCGACACCGCCCGTCGTGCCGAAGAGAATGCGGTCGGGGTTCAACGCCTGCCCCTTTTCCGCTGAGCGCACCGTAAACGGCACGCTCTGCCCCGAGCGCACGGTCACAGAGGATGGCTCCAGCTGCACCTCTGCCGCCTCTGCCTCCGCAGGACGCGGCGCGTACACCACCACCGCATTCGCCACAGGACGTTCTTTACCCTCCGATGGGCTGTTGAGCACCAGCCCACCCCGTATCGCCAATGTGGTGGAACCGCCGCCGTCCAGATTGATGGCATCTGTGGCGCCGAGCTGTTTCAGCAGTTGCGCCAGCTCATACAGCGTCATCCCGCCCGACATCGGCTGGCGACCATCTACCGTCACCAGCAGCAGTTTGCCGTCGGCAGTGACCCCCACTGCGGTGCGGGGATGGCGCTTCTGGGAAAATCCGCTCTGGAAGCCCTGTTGCGGGGCGTCTATCAGGATTTCTCCGTTGCGCATCAGCCATGGGCCGCCTCCCACCGCCATCACTGCGCGTTTCCAGAAATCCACCCCGCTTTGCCTCCTCCAGTAACCGCGCGAGGCAAGGTGAGTAGCGTGCTGACCCCATTCCGGGGCGAGTGCAACCATCTCCTGCCCCGGTTCAATCCCCAAGTGCAGGGTGACCGTGCTCCCTGCCGAGAGCGTTTTCATCCTGTTGGCGGCGTTTCCGGTAGCAACCAGCAACGCTCCCCGCTCGGGAACGGTGCAAGCGGAGTGCGGTTGTAGCATCTCCCCCAGCCTGGCGCGAATCTCCTTGCCCAAAGCCGGCGTGCCGTCGACCTCGTCCAACCGCCATACTACCGCACCCGCAGGCACAGGATAGACCTCTCCCCAGCGCGGCGTGACCAATATGCATTCGTTTTGCTGGGCGGGACGGTTGATCCCGTTCAGGGGCATCGGTTCGGCTCCTTCGAAACCCACCTGTCCACGCCACAGAGGTGCGCCGAACAACACCACGCCATCCGCTGTGAGCCCAAACACCGAGCGTTGCGAGTTCGGCTCGCTGACCAGTTCGCCGCCCTGAATATGCAGATTCAGAGGGTCGCCGGTAAAGGGAAAGAAATCCGCATTGACTCCTGCCAGCGCGCCCAGCCTCTGCACCGTCGCGCTAACCGTCTCGCGTCCCTGTGTGGGGTCTTGTCGGTATACCTTGCCTGTGCCCACTTCTGCATCGATTCGCACGGCGGGGTTGCGCAGGTCTACTTCCAGCACGTTTACTATTTGCGGGCTGTTATAGAAGGACTGCACGTACTGCTTGAGCACCACCCCCTCGCCCACCTGCTTGACCGCTGTCTGCGCGTGCAGGGGAAGCAGCGCCAGCACAAGATGGAGCCAGAAGGCGAGCAGCAGCGTGTGGCAACCTGTCCGACGAGTCATCTCCTCTCCTTCTGACGACAGAACCTCCAGAAAGCGATTCGCCTCAAAGAGGGTGTTTACCTGCTGTATGGCAGTGCGCTACTTGCGCTTTACGGGCTGAATGTCCCAAATATCCCTGGCGTACTCCAGCACGGTGCGGTCGCTGGAGAACTTGCCGGTACGGGCAACGTTCAGGATTGCCTTGCGAGTCCACACCTCAGGTTGGCGATACTCCTGCGCGGCGCGTTCATGCGTCTCGATGTACGACGGCAGGTCGGCGAGGTGGAAATAGTAATCGCCGTGATGCACCAGGCTGTCGAAAATCCAGCGGAACAGTCCCGGCTCGTGTGGGCAGAACAGGTTGGTGAGGAAGGTGTCCATCACGCGCTTGATGACGGGGTTCGACTCGTACAGGGCGCGGGGATCGTAACTGCCCTCCCGGCGCATCTCGCGAATCTGCTCGGCAGTGTGTCCGAAGATGTAGATGTTCTCCTCGCCGACCTCCTCGCGGATTTCGATGTTCGCGCCGTCCAGCGTACCGATGGTAAGCGCGCCGTTCAGGGCGAACTTCATACAGCTGGTGCCCGACGCCTCCATGCCCGCTGTGGAGATTTGCTCGCTCAGGTCGGCGGCGGGGATAATCACCTCTGCCAGCGACACCCGGTAGTCGGGCAGGAATACCACGTGCAGATAATCTCTCGCCCGGTGGTCGTGGTTGATGACTGCCGCCACATTGTTGATGAGTTTGATAATCTGCTTCGCTGCCCAGTAGCCGGGTGCAGCCTTGCCTGCGAAGATGACGGTACGCGGCACAACAGGATATACTCTGTCCTCGATCAGCCGCAAATAGTCATAAATAACCCGTAGCACGTTGAGCAGCTGACGCTTGTATTCGTGGATACGCTTGACCTGCACGTCAAACAGGCTCTCCGGTGGAACAGATACCCCTGTGGTTTCACGGATGAGATGCGCCAGACGCAGTTTGTTCAGGTCTTTCACCTGGCGGAACTGCTGCTGGAACGCCTCGTTTTCCGCATACGGTTCCAGCGCACGCAGGCGATTCAGGTCGGTAACCCACTCTTCGCCGATGGTGTTGTCGATAAGGCGGCTCAAGCGCGGGTTCGCCTGCTTCAGCCAGCGGCGCGGAGTGACGCCGTTGGTCTTGCTATTGAACTTGTGCGGGAACAGCTCGTAGAAATCGGGCACCAGTGAGGTCGTGATCAGCTGGCTATGCAGTTTCGACACACCGTTGACCGAGTGACTGCCCACGATAGCCAGATGCGCCATGCGCACCTGTTTCTGCTCGCCCTCTTCAATAATGGACACCCGGCGCATCTTTTCCACATCGCCCGGATAGAGCCATGCGACGTGGTCCAGAAAACGCTTGTTGATTTCGTAGATTATCTGCAGGTGACGCGGAAGTAATCGCTCAAACAGAGCAACGGGCCACTTCTCCAGCGCCTCGGGCATGAGGGTGTGATTGGTGTACCCGAAGGTCTGCTCGGTAATCTGCCAGGCGTGTTCCCACGGAAGATGGTTTTCATCTATCAGAATGCGCATCAGCTCGGCGATCGCCAGAGCGGGATGAGTGTCGTTTAGCTGCACAGCCGCTTTTTGCGAGAACTGCTCGAAGGTTTCGTGCTGTTTGGTGTAACGGCGCACGATGTCTCGCAAAGCACAGGCGACAAGGAAGTACTCCTGCGTCAAGCGCAGCTCCTTCCCTGCCGCAACCGAATCCGACGGGTAGAGCACCTTGGAGATGGTCTCGGAGGCAATCTTCTGCTCTACCGCGCTGATGTAGTCGCCGCTGTTAAATATCTGCATATCGAACTCGTGATAAGACCGCGCCGAGAAGAGGCGCAACACGTTGACCGTCTTCCCTCCATAGCCAACAATCGGCATGTCGTAAGGCACGCCCACAATCAGCTTCCAGTCTACCCAGCGGGGCTGGTAGTGCCCGTTGCTGTCCACAGAATGCTCAATGCGCCCGTAGATAGGGATAAAGCACCGTTCGTCGAAGCGTTCAATCAGCCATGGGGAAGTTCCCTTCAGCCACTTGTCGGGCTTCTCATGCTGGTAGCCGTGATGGATTTCCTGTTTGAAGATACCGTATTCGTAGTTAATACCGTATCCGTAGCCGGGCATCCCCAGCGTCGCCAGCGAGTCGAGAAAACAGGCGGCAAGTCTTCCCAGTCCCCCGTTGCCCAGCGCAGCATCGCTCTCATATTCTTCCAGCTCCTCCAGGTCGATACCCTGTTGCCACAACGCCTCGCGAAAGAGGTCGTACAACCCGAGGTTTATCAGATTGTTCGTGAGGGAGCGTCCGATCAAATACTCTAGCGAGAGGTAGTACAGTCGCTTGGCGTCCTGTTGCTGATACCGCCTTTCGGTTTCGATCATTAAATCGATGATACGGTTGCGCAGGGTCAGGGCCACCGCAGTGAACATGTCGTGTTTGCACAGGTCGTCGCCCGGCTTGCCCAGTGAATAACGGATGTGCCAGCATAACGATTGCTGGACATCGTGGGCGGCTTCGAAATTCTGCCTCAAATCATCACATGCCATATTACGTCCTCGTTTTTTTATGTGTTATGTAGTAAACGGAAAATAGCCCGCATCGTTCGTGGTGGAGCGGTAAGAACCGGCTCGTGCAGAGCTGCCCCGCCGAGCAGGTGCTGAGGATGCCATTCCGCCCCCGACAGATAGCGTGTTTCGCAACCCGCTTCGTGGCAGATAAGCAATCCCGCCGCCAGGTCGTACAATCTGCCCAGCGACAGCGAGGCGCGTACACGCCCGTTCGCCGTCCACGCCAGCTTCACCACCGCGCTGCCGAAACAGCGCGGTCTGCCCGGCATTATGCTGAGCAAGTCGGCGGTCACCGCGTCGCTGGCGTAGCAGATAACATCCTCAGAGGTGAACTCTTCGCTATCTATCGCCGTAATGCGCTTGCCGTTCTGGTATGCCCCCTCGCCCGCCTCTGCCCAGTACAGCTCATCGAGCACAGGCAGGAAAATAACCCCCAGGCGGATACGCTCATCCTCTACCAGTGCGACCGACACGCCCCACAACGGGATACCGAACACATAGTTGCTGGTTCCGTCGATGGGGTCAATTGCCCACAGCAGGCGAGCGTGTCGGTTGGTAAAACCCTCTTCTTCACCGAAGAACCCTGCCTCGGGCAGGAGATGGGCAAGATGTTCTCGGAGGTAGTTTTCCACCGCGCGGTCGGCGTTGGTGACGAAGGTGTCGTCGCTTTTGGTTTCCAGTGTGAAGCCACTCGCCAGCTGTTGTGCCAGCTTGCCTGCTTCCACCACAAGGTTTTTGACTTCCTCTAGTAACATTCTGGTATAGCCCGCTTTGCAATCCTCCGTAGGGATTATCGGCAAAAGGTGATTGCCTCTTATAGCCCCCTTTGTGTTTGCCACTGGAGGGCAAGCCTCTCGGTGAACCGGTTTAGCCACCCGCTCGCGAGGAGAGGGGGCGGGGCATCTCGTACGGCTCGGACGGAGCCTCGCCCTCCAGAGAGAGCGCGCCTGCTACCCTGCGACCTGCGTCTGTATCTCCTTCAATACCTGTGCCGAGCGGCGCAGTGCTTGCAGCTCCTCATCCGTCAGCTTCATCTCTATCTGCTTTTCCACACCCTTGCGCCCGACGATGGTGGGCACGCTTAGGCATACGTCGTCGATGCCGTACAGACCCGTCTGCAGACTGGACACAGGCAGTATCTGCTGTCTGTCAAGCAGGATGGCGTGTACGACCTCGCGGATAGCCAACCCGACTGCGTAGCCTGCCCCACCTTTCAGCCGGATAACTTCCGCGCCGCTCTTTTTGGTGAACTCGAAAATCTCCTGCATCTTGGCGGGGTCGTAGCCGGGCAGGCTTTGCAACGGCACGCCGTTGGCGGTAGCGGTAGACCATATCGGCACCATACTATCGCCGTGTTCGCCCAGAATCAACGCCTTGACATCGGTAGCAGCCACACCGAAATACTCCGCCAGGAGGGAGCGGAAGCGTGTGGTGTCCAGCACAGTCCCCAGGCCCATCACCCGCTGGGGAGGCAGGGTAAACTCTTTGACCGCCAGATAGGTCAGGATGTCCACCGGATTCGAAACCACCAGCAGTATGGCGTGGTCGGGCAAAGGTACCTGCTTCAGCTCCTGCAGGATACTGCGAAACAGCGACACGTTACGGTTAATCAGCTCGAGGCGGCTCTCGTCAGGCTTACGCCGCAGGCCTGCCGTGATCATCACGATGTCGGAGCCAGCAGCGGCATCGGTACCGCCCGCGTAAATCTTCTGCGATGCAGCCAGCGCCGCTCCATGTCGCAGGTCTAGCGCTTCGCCCTCCGCCAGCTCACGAGCCACGTCGATAACGACCAGCTCCTTCGCCACGCCGCCCATCTGCAGCGCGTATAGCGTGTTGGAACCAACACGCCCGCCTCCACCGATGATACTGACTTTCATGGTAACACCCTCCTTTTTGCCTCGTCGTTGAGGTTTGGCTTATAGAATGTATCTGCTTAAATCCTCGCTGCGCAGCACGTCTTCCAGTTGCTGGCGCACATACTCAGCGGTGATGGTCACCGTCTGCCCCGCAAACTCGCTGGCGCGGAAGGAGATGTCCTCCAGCACGCGCTCCATGATAGTGTGTAAACGCCGTGCCCCAATGTTCTCACTGGTGGTGTTCACCTGCGCCGCAACCGCCGCGATTTCGCGCACCGCATCGTCCGTAAACTCCAGATTCACACCCTCGGTCGCCAGCAGCTCCCTGTACTGTTTCACCAGCGCATTTTGCGGCTCGGTAAGGATGCGTACAAAATCCTGCTCGGTCAGGCTGTCGAGTTCCACACGAATGGGTAACCGCCCCTGCAGTTCGGGGATGAGGTCACTGGGTTTAGAAACGTGAAACGCTCCTGCGGCGATGAACAGGATGTGGTTCGTGCGCACCGCCCCGAATTTGGTCATGACGGTAGAACCCTCGATAATGGGCAGCAGGTCGCGCTGCACACCCTCACGCGACACGTCGGGACCGAAACCCTGCTCGCGCCCGGCGATTTTGTCCAGCTCGTCGATGAAGATGATGCCGCTCTCTTCGGTACGATGGATGGCTTCGCGGATGACCTGCTCGCGGTCAATCAGTTCACGTGCCGCTTCCTGAGCAAGTATCTGCTTTGCCTCACGGATGGTTACCTGAGTGGTGCGCCGTCGTCCGCCCATCATACCGCGCAGCATATCGGGGATGTCCAGCCCCATCTCTTCCATGCCCTGTGGACCGAACACCTGGACAAAGGGCACCGGAGGTGAGGATTGTTCCACCTCGATCTCTATTTTTTCATCGTCCATCGCCCCGCTGCGGACACGTTCTATGAGCTTCTCGCGCATGCGACGTTCACGCTCACGCCGTTCCTTTGCCGCCAGTGAGGCAGGCTCTTCCTCCTCCTCCGCTTTGAACTCCTCTTCGTAGAGCGCACGGAAGAGCCTTTCAAACGGGGTGCTACCCTGTACAGGACGGCGCGAGCGTCGAGGCATCAAGCGATCGACAATGCGCTCGATGGCTATCTGCTCGGCACGCTCCTGCACCTCCTGCATCTTCTCCGCTTCCACCATGCGCACAGCGGTCTGCACCAGGTCGCGCACCATTGAGTCCACATCACGCCCCACATAACCTACCTCGGTGAACTTGGTGGCTTCCACCTTCAGGAAGGGGGCTTTGACCAGCTGAGCGATGCGGCGGGCGATTTCGGTTTTGCCGACGCCGGTGGGACCAATCATCAGGATGTTCTTGGGGATGACCTCTTCGCGCAGGTCCTCGGGCAAGCATTTACGCCGGTAGCGGTTGCGCAGGGCAATTGCGACGGCGCGTTTTGCCTTCTGTTGCCCGATGATATACTTATCCAGCTCTTCTACGATTCGCTGGGGTGTGAGGTCTTCTTCCATCGTCCGCTCCTTCGGGGTGCTCATTCGATGCATTCACAGTATACTTTATCATTGGTGTAGATGCACAGCTCCGCCGCGATGCGCATGGCTTCCAGAGCGATCTCCTTTGCGGTCAACGGCGTATGGCGCATCAGGGCACGCGCCGCAGCAGCGGCATACGCCCCTCCACTGCCGATAGCCAGCACATTATCGTCCGGCTCGATGACGTTGCCATCGCCGGAGACAAGCAGCAGGTCCTCCCGGTCCGCCACAATCATCATCGCTTCGAGACGCCGCAGCACGCGGTCAGTACGCCACTCTTTGGCAAACTCAACGGCGGCACGGCGCAGGTTGCCGTTGGTGGCTTCGAGTTTGGCTTCGAAACGGTCGGCAAGAGCCTGCGCATCCGCTACTGCTCCCGCAAACCCCGCCAGCACGCGATCGTGGTACATGCGACGGATTTTGCGTGCGGTATGTTTCAGGATAGTATCGCTATAGGTTACCTGTCCGTCGGCAGCGATGGCAACCTGCCCATCGCGACGTACAGCGACGACGGTCGTATGATGCCAGGTCATCCCAGAACTCCTGCGGATGCTTTCTCCATCCTTAAGTATAGCACATCTGGCTCGCTGTTGGCTCGCCTGCAACTGGTGCGTTTATTGAGCGGGACACCGGATGAGGAGACAAACGAGTGGAGCGGCAAACGTGATTATGGGGAGCCGCGTCTCGAGTGCCCCCGCCCCCCTTCCCTCCGTATACGGGGGGACGAGAGAGGGGCAGGGGGTTCGGTTCAGTACACCTCACCTCCGACCCTTCTCCCGGATCTTCAGGCGAAGGAGCCTCGCCCTCCAAAAGAATGAACCTTGACTCGCCCGCAGAAGACGCTCCTGCCCTTGTTGCCTATATCGCCCACCCCTTACGGTAGGCTGGATGAATGAACTTGTCCGCCTTCGGGCAGTTGACCGCCTTCATGCGTCTGGCATCCCAGTTGATTCGCTCGCCTGTGATAATCGCCAGGTTGCCCAGTAAAGCGGTTTCGGTGAGCGCGCTGGCATAGTCGAAGTTGGACATGGCGGGTGGGCCGCCTTTGCAGGCGTTAATCCATTCCTGATGGTGCCCCGGCGAGCGCGGGATAGAGGGCGCTGGCGGCTGGTAGTTGGCGAACTTCTCGCGCGGTAGCAGCACAAAAGGCGCGCCGTAGTCGCCTGGGCTGTACAGCGTGCCCTCGCTACCGATGAGCAAGAGCCCGCTGTCCGCCATCTGTTCACCCTGTAGCAGATCCACTGGAGGCTTCTGTCCGCCGTCATACCATACCATCTTACAAGGCGCCAGACCACCACGCTGCGGGAACTGATAGCGCACGATCGACCACTTCGGGAAGGTCTCGCCGTTTACTCCCGACGTTTCCGCTTCGATAGACACAGGATCGCGCAGGTTCAACGCCCAGAACGCCATGTTCATGGTGTGGCATGCCATATCACCGATTGCACCCGTGCCGAAGTCTATCCAGCCACGCCATTTAAACGGGTGGTACGCTTCATGATAAGGGCGTTTGGGAGCGGGTCCCAGCCACAAGTCCCAGTCCAGCCCGTCAGGGATAATCATCTCCTCTTTCGGTCTGGCAATGCCTTGCGGCCAGATAGGGCGGTTGCTCCACACGTGGACCTCGGTCACTTTGCCCAGCACACCCGACTGAATCACCTCCACGCCCTGGCGCAGTTCGTTGGAGGCGGTACCCTGATTGCCCATCTGCGTGGCCACCTTGTAACGACGTGCCAGGTCGCGCAGCATCCTCGCTTCCCAAATGGTGCGGGTCAGGGGTTTTTCACAATACACGTGCTTGCCCATGCGTATCGCCATAGCGGCTGCCACCGCGTGAGTATGGTCAGGCGTACTCACCACCACCGCATCGATCTCCTTGCGCATCTGCTCCAGCATCTTACGGAAATCCTTGAAGAACTTTGCGTTGGGCACAGCCTGCTGTGCACTGTAGGCAAGCCGCTCATCAACGTCGCACAGAGCGACGATGTTTTCGCTCAGCACACCGTCCAGATTCCCGCGCCCTCTGCCTCCTGCGCCGATCATGGCGATGTTCAGCTTCTCGTTCTGCTGGTAAGCAAAAGCCAAACGGCTATCACGCAGGAACAGGAAGCTCAAACCTCCTATCGCAGCACCCTTCAGGAAGGTCCGCCGATCCATCTTCTGCGACATATTCTGCCACCTCCTTTACGCTCTTGGCTTCTTAGCAATACGTTTTCCTTTTCTGGTTGCGAAATCCTGCATTGTGTTTTCGATCGACGCCATCTATTAGCGAACACACTTCTGTGTGCTATAATGAAGGCGAGGTGAGGAACCATGGCACAGCAAACCTTGCTATCATCTGCACGCCCTCTGCCTGCAGGCAAAATTAGCTACGAGCAGTTTCTGGAGTGGCTGGATGAAGACACGTGGGCAGAGTGGGTAGATGGTGAGGTAGAACTGATGAGCCCAGTATCTCGACAGCACAGCAGTGTGTTGGTGTTTTTGATTTCTCTTCTGAGAATCTACATATCGGCGAAAGGGTTGGGTGAACTATTCTCAGAGCCTTTTCAGATGAAGACGGGCGCAGACCTCCCCGGTCGCTCGCCTGATATTCTTTTCGTGAGCAACGCCCGAAGGCACTTGCTGCGTCGTACCTATTTGGACGGAGCGGCGGATTTGGTGGTAGAGATTGTGAGTGCGGACAGCGAGCAGCGCGATCGCGTGCAGAAGTTCGGCGAGTATGAGCGTGGTGGTGTGCGGGAATACTGGCTGATAGACCCGGAGAGACATCTGGCGGAGTTTTACGTGCTGGGTGAGGATGGCAAGTATGCGCTGCAGATGAAGGGAGAGCAGGGAGTGTATCACAGCACGGTGCTGGAGGGTTTCTGGTTGAAGGTGGAGTGGCTGTGGCAGTTGCCTCCGGATGTGCAGGTGCTCAAGGAGTGGGAACTGGTATAGGCGAGGAATTACGATGCCTGACTACGATATCAGCCGCGCTTTTGAGATTATCGCCGAGCGCAAAATCGCCGAGGCGATGGAAGAGGGGAAGTTCGACGACCTGCCGGGCAAAGGGCAACCGCTGGAGATAGACCCGCAGTGGCTGGTTCCGCCTCACCTTCGCATCGCCGCGACGATTTTGCACAACGCGGAAATCCTGCCCGAATGGGCGCAGACCGACCGCGAGATCGTGATGGCTCGCGAAGCCATCGCTATCCTGCGTCGGCGTGTGGCAATGGAGTACTCCTTACGTCGTGAAAAACCCGTTTTCTCCGACTGGTATGCGAACATCCTGCAGAGCCTGCTGCGTCTGATGCGCCGTGTGAACGACCTCATCCTGCAATATAACATCAGCTCGCCGGTAAACCTGCATGTACACGCGCCCTTTGCTATCGAGCGCGAGATAACCGCCTTTCTGGCGGAGTTCCCACCGCCCGAATCGTTGAATGTGGAGCAGGTGTTAACGGAGGCGAGCACGGGCAGTGGCGCAGTGCGCGTGGAGGCGCAGGCGCGTTATGAATCGCTAAAAGCTGAGCATCAGGAGACGTCGTGACAATGTCGCGAAACCGCGAGCTGGCTGAGGTTTTCCGCTTTCTAGCGAACGCGCTGGAGTGGCAGGGCGAGAACGCCTTCAAGGTGCGTGCGTACCGCCTTGCCGCAGATACTCTGGAAGGCTTAAGCGAGCCGGTGGAGGAGCTGATCGCTCGTAACGCCCTGCGCGATTTACCTTACATTGGCGTAGCGGTGGAGAAGAAGGTGCTCCAGTATCTGTCGGAAGGTACGTTCTCCACCCTGCAGCGCGTGCGAGAGCAGGTTCCCGCAGGCGTTCAAGAACTGCTGAGACTACCCGGCATGACAGGACGTGCGGTGCGTGCGTTGCAAGAGCGGTTGGGCATCGAAGACGTGGAAGCGTTCCGTCGCGCGGCGGAGGATGGCTCCTTGCAGAGGGAAAAGTGGACGCCTGCGGTGAGGGAGGCGATTTTTCGTGCGGTACAGGCGTCGGGATTACCGACGGATTCGTGAGAGAATCTGCCGAGATAAATCGGCAAATTCAGGATTCCGTGTGGTTCTGGCTTTCTGACGAGCATGGAAATAACTCTCCCACAACAGGTGTAAGGTAGGAGGCAGGTTGAGCAGCGGATGGTCACAGGTTGCTTTACTCGTGCACCGCTTCCCCCAGAGTTCTATCTCCAGCCCACGCTGGAGGTCGCCCGCGCTTTGCTCGGGCACATTCTGGTACACGAGACCGAAGAGGGGGGCACCGCAGGCATCATTGTGGAAACGGAGGCGTATCTGACAGGTGATCCCGCGAACCACGCCTCGCGCGGTAAGACCATGCGCAACGCTGCCATGTTCGGACCGCCTGGCATCGCTTACGTGTATCAGGTGCATACGCACCATTGCCTCAACGCGGTCACCGCTCCGGAAGGTGTCGGCGAGGCGGTGCTTATCCGGGCGGTGGAGCCGCTGGAAGGCGTCGATCTGATGCGGCAACGACGAGGTGTCGCTGATACGCGCCTGCTCACCTCAGGACCGGGCAGGTTGACTCAGGCGATGGGAATCACGCTGGCACAAAATTTCTGCCCCCTGTATGAGGGCAGGTTGCGCATCGTGTACGGCGAGAGGGTTCCCCCTGAACGGGTAACCCAGACCACACGCATCGGCATCCGCTGGTGGGCGGACAAGCCTTGGCGGTTTTATGTGACGGGCAATCGGTTTGTGTCCCGAAAGGGCGCAACGCACCACCGTCCGCGTTAGAAGTGATTCAACACCCCCTCTGGGTCTCTCACAGTAATACCGATATAAGGAGAGAGGCGTTCTCGCTACTCCTCGTCTACCTCACCCCCATCCCCTCTCCTACGAGGAGAGGGGCGTTACCCCTTCCCTCGCAGGGAAGGGGGCTAGGGGGTTAGGTAAGCTATCCATTCAACCACCGATTTATCGAACTCCCTCAGGTGTTCCGCTTTCTCCGTGCAAAAAATCATCCTCCCGCTTCCCTGCGTGCAGGAATCGAACGAGATCACCACGAAGGAAGCCCTGTAATGTGCCCAGAAGAAAATCCCCCAGTGCGTCTTGCCCTCCTTGCAAAGGATGCGACAGATGCCCGGCGGGTGAAAGGAGCCTGATACATCATGATAACCCATGCACGGTGCCTCGGCTATGACGAGGCGCAATCTCTGGTGAACGCCCTTCATACCATCCTCACGGAGAGCGAAGGCTATGAGGTAGAGAACGGCGCGTACTTCGTGTGGCAGGCGCCTAACGGAGCGCAGATATGGCTGGCAATGAAGGGAGGAAAAGCCGAAGCCGGCTCGCAATCCGCCCCGCTGGAGGTGGTGGACCTGGAACCCCACTACAGCGGCGCAGGGCGGATGCAGGCGGCGGTGGTGGAGATGGTTCCCTATGACGAGGAGCAGCTCACCGGCGCGCTGTACGGCTGGAGCAGCCCCCTGAGCGTGGAAGACCCGGAGACGGGCTACTACCCCTTCAGCGTGGACCTGCGCGACTTCTCCACCCATCTGCACGCCTGGCGAATCTTGCCTCGCATGGTCACCCTGCAGATCGCCGCCTTTGCACAGGAAGCATGGTGCTTTGAGGACGAACAGAGCTACCTGCAGTCCGACCACAGCATCCTCACAGAGACCGAAGACGAAGAGACGGGCGAACTGGTCACCCTGCGCCTCGCACCGCAGGCGGTGTTGCCCATTAACGAGGGCGCCAGCGACAACGTGGCGGGCAATTACGCCTTGCTCACCGGACGTATCGTGGAGGTGCATCACCTGCAGAATCCGCACACAGGCAAGGGGTTCGTCGCGATGCTGGTGGACACCTACGGAGGCAGTGTCGATGTGGTCGCTCTGGAAGAGGACGTCGAAGGCACACCCCATGCTGGAGGAACCGTGAAGGCTTACGCCTGGCTCAGCGCGCAGGTGATACCTACCGAGGAGAGTTAGCCCTTTGCACGTGCTCGCGCTTTGTGCTAAGATAAGACCGCTATGCGTATCCTGGTAACCAACGACGACGGCATCTTAGCAGAAGGCTTGCTCATGCTCAAGCGTGCCTTGGAACCGCTGGGTGAGGTGTTTGTGGTAGCACCAGAGCGCCCGCGCAGCGGTTCCGGGCACTCTATCACCTTGCATAAGCCGCTCCGTTTGCACACCGTTCGCCTGAGCGATGGCTCACTGGGCTATTCCACCAACGGTACACCGTCCGATTGCGTCACGCTGGGGGTGACGGTGGTGATGAACGGGCGATGCGACCTGGTGTTCTCGGGCATCAATCAGGGTGCCAATCTGGGGTGGGATGTGACCTATTCAGGCACGGTGTCGGCGGCGATGGAAGGGGCTATTTTCGACATCCCCTCGGTGGCAATTTCGGTGTGCTGCGGCGACGACGAGCCGCCGGAGTACGATGCTTCGTTCCATTTCGCCCGCAAGCTGGCAGAAGTTTTGCACGAACGTCGCCTGCCCCCGCATACGTTGCTGAACGTCAACGTGCCCAACTGCGTCATGGAACAGGTGAAGGGCGTCGCGGTGACCCGGCAGGGTACCCGGCAGTATGTGGACAGAGTGGAAGCGCGGGTAGACCCCTGGGGGCGTAAATACTACTGGCTGACGGGCAGTCTCGCTAACGAGGAGGTCCCGCCCGATAGCGACGTCGCCGCCATCCGCGCAGGCAAGATTTCGGTCACGCCAATACATCTCGACCTCACCGCCGAGGCGTTGCTGGAGGAGCTGCGTAGCTGGCCTCTGGAATAAATCCTGGGAGGAATAAGTCATGATAAGCACTTTTCTTGCGAGGAGCTCTTGAAGTAAACTATAGACACATCCACACAGCAGGAGGATTATCTGGATGCTTTTCCGTCGCTATCGAGTATCGCTCGCACTGACGCTGGGATTGCTGATGGTGCTGACAGCGCACGCGGACGTGCGCAAAGGCGCCGCAGGTATTCATTCCTGGCGCATCTGGTCACACATCTTCACCCTGGCATCGGAGGAGTTCGAAGGGCGAGGGTCGGGCACAAAGGGCAACGAGCTGGCTGCCTACTATATCGCCGAACGCTTCGCCGAGTACGGTTTGAAACCCATAGGCACTTCGCGCTATCACGACCTGCAGGCGCCGATGGACGGCAGCGGCTATTTCCAGCCGTTTCGCGTGTATGTGGGAGCAGAAGCTGGTAAGGCAAACCGGCTGGAGGCAGAGGTCAACGGCAAAAGGCTTTCCTTCAAACTGCGTGAGGATTTCATGCCTGAATCGGTTGCCAGCACCGGCATGGCAAAGGGTGAACCGGTGTTCGCCGGCTATGGTATCCACTCCAGCCTTGCCGGTCATGAGGATTATGCCGGATTGGATGTGAAGGGTAAGGTGGTTATCGCGCTGGAAGGAACGCCTCCCGTCACGGGGGGACCAAATCTGCTTCGCGCCTATCAGTCTGCGCGGGCAAAGGCTCGTATCGCCAAGGAACAGGGGGCGGTTGCGCTGATACTCGTGCAGAAAGAGGATTCGCCTCTTCCTGCGGTAATCGCCGGACGGGGCACCGATTCGGGCATTCCGGTTGTTACCCTGCGTCGAAAGGCGGCGGAAAATTTGCTCGCTGCGTGCGGGGTTTCGCTGGACGAACTGTGGCAAAACCCCAAAGGGCGACCGCTGGGTAACGCCATAGTGACGGTGCAGACAGAGGTGACCCAGAAGTACGGTGCAACCGCCAACATCATCGGTGTGGTAGAGGGCACCGACCCGAAGCTGAGGGACGAGTACATCGTCATCGGGGCGCATATGGACCATCTGGGGCTGGGTTATCAGGGTGGCTCCCTTTACAGCGGGAAGCTGCCCGCCATCCACTACGGCGCGGACGACAACGCCTCCGGCACCGCGGGGCTACTGGAGCTGGCACAGTACTTCGCTGCAAATCCCCCCAAACGTTCGCTCATCTTCATGGCGTTCTCTGGTGAGGAGCTGGGGTTGCTGGGTTCAGCCCACTATACACGCCATCCGATTATCCCGCTGGAGAAAACGGTTGCCATGCTCAACATGGACATGATTGGACGATTGCGTGATGACCAGCTGAGCGTGATTGGGGTGGATTCTTCTCCGGCGTGGCAACCTCTGCTGGAAGAGCTTAATGCAGAAGCCGGTTTCAATCTGTCAACGAGCGGCGGTGGCTTCGGAGGCGGTAGCGACCATGCTTCCTTCCTCGCCCGAAAGGTACCGGTGCTCTTCTTCTTTACCGGAATGCATCCTGAGTACCATACTCCTGCCGATAAGCCGGAAACCATCAACGCGGCAGGCGAGGCGCGTGTTGTGCGGTTTGTAGCCAGAATCGCCGAGCGCGTTGCTAACTCCCCGGAGCGCATTGCGTTCAGCGAACCGCAAGCCGCCCCGCGACGCACCGGTGGGCCGGAGCGCGGTATCCGTGTCTACGTGGGCACAATACCGGATTACAGCGAGGAGGTGAAGGGACTGCGGATCTCGGGCGTGCGGGAGGGTAGCCCCGCGCAGAAAGCGGGCTTGCGCAGCGGCGATGTGATCATCCGATTCGGCGACCAGAAGGTGGAGAGCATCTACGACTATATGGACGCGCTCAACCGCTACAAGCCGGGCGATACGGTAAAGGTTGTCGTGTTGCGCGACGGGAAGGAGGTAGAGCTGACGCTGACGCTGGAAGCTAGGTCCGATTAGTCTGCCTATCTCATCAGCCGTGTGCTTCGTTCCTGACGGGCGCGGTGGAAGTATTCGTTCCAGAGCAGTAGGTCGTACTGCTGCGCTATTTCCGCCGCGCTCGTGTCCTGGCGGTGGCAGGTCAGCAGAAAGTGCATCTCCGGCTGCAGGATGTCTATCTCGACCTCATATCCGTAGTCGTGCCTTATCTGCAATAGGTCGTGAGTGTCCTACAGCGCCTTCTCCAACCGCTGCGACGCGGTTTGCTAGTTCGTCTCAGCACTGCCTCGCCTATGAAAGCGGATGCTACACAACCTAACCCAATGTGCCCAATGATACACCCCTAGGATAACCATTCGTGCAAATGCTCTGCCACGAAGGCATCGTCGTTGAGATGAGGATAGCTTCGAATCACCCGATCAATCTCCTCCGCCTGTCCGGGGCTGAGCGTTTCGTTCGGGTCCAGGCACCAGATGCCTTCCAGTAGCCCCTGTCGGCGCAGCACCTCGTGGATGCCTGCAATACATCCTTTGAAGCCGTTGGCGGCGTCGAAAAAGGCGGCGTTACAGTCGGTTATCTCTACCGCGAGGCGTAACAGGTCGGCAGGGATGGTGTCTTCGCGTGCGGCGGCGTGGCAGCGTTCCAGCAGTTCCACCGCGCGCTTCGTCCACACCGCCCAGTGTCCCAGCAAGCCTCCCACGATGCGCCGCTCCACCTGCCTGCCTCCCACGCGGAAGCGGTATGGCGTCAGCAGGTCCAGCACGATATTGTCGTCGTTGCCGGTGTAGAGGGCGATGTCGTCACGCCCGGATTCGGCGATGGCGCGCACCACGTCCAGCGTCTGGTAGCGGTTGAAGGGGGCAATCTTGACAGCGACCACGTTCCCTATCTCCGCGAATCGCCGCCAGAAGCGGTAGCTCAACACTCTGCCACCCACCGCCGGTTGCAGGTAGAAGCCCACCAGCGGCATCACCTCCGCCACGCGCCAGCAATGGGCTATCAGCGCCTCGTCATCGGCGTCTCTCAGCGCGGAGAGGCTGATCAGTCCCGCGTGGAAGCCCAAATCGCTTGCCGTCTGCGCCTCCGAAACCGCCTGCCGGGTATCTCCGCAGATGCCCGCGATGCGCACCAGCGGTTCGGGGCGCGTGGCGTCCAGACGGTCGAACTCCTCCCGTGCCAGCTCCAGCAGGGGGCGAAACAACCCGATTTTGGGGTCGCGAATGGCGAACTGCGTCGTGTGAACGCCAACAGCTATCCCGCCTGCCCCCGCTGCCGAGTAGTACCGCCACAGGGCACGCTGCCTGCGTTCGTCCCAGCGACGCCGTGCGTCCAGCGCGAGTGGGCTTGCCGGAATGACCACACCCCGCCTCAGCACCTCAAAGGCGTTCATGGCGAATCCTCTCCACCGGCTCCATCGTCTTCACCGCGTCGGCGAAAGATGATATACACCGCCTGCGGCTGGGTCTCTTGCAGTATCTGGTGGTAGTCGGTGTACGTGCACGGAAGGCTACAGAAACCGCATTGCTCATACGAGTTACCTCTTGATAACGTGTACCTCCCCCCCGGTTCTTCTCCTGCAAGGAGGGGGGAGCCAGGTGTAGCCTCTAGGGATACTTCGCCCTTCGATACTACTGCGCGCACGCCAGCGATTTCATGTCCCAGCTCGCGCTCTATTGGGATCCAGCTGGGCGGATGCGAGGTGTCCAAATCCACGATGCCTATTCTCATCTGGCAGACCTCCTGCTGTGGCAAGGTTTCGCGGCGGATGTGATGGGTTCCTGCAGGTGAGAATGTGATGCGTTCTCCAGCGGCTAAACCCAGGGTTCCTTACCTGTTCAATCTGACCCTGCCTGTGATAAAATAAGAACGACGCCAGCTTGAAGGATGGAGGTCTGTGGATGACGGAGTGGGAAGCCTGCATCGGCATGGAGGTACATGCCGAACTGTTGACCGATAGCAAAATGTTCTGTTCCTGTGCCAACGCTTTTGGCGGTGAGCCGAACACCCGTTGTTGCCCGGTGTGTACCGGGATGCCCGGCTCCCTGCCGGTGATGAACAAGAAGGCAGTGGAGATGGTGCTGCGCACCGCCCTTGCGCTCAACTGCGAAATCTCCATGACCTCCATCTTTCATCGTAAGAACTACTTCTATCCCGACTTGCCCAAGAACTACCAGATTTCTCAGTACGGGGATACACCTATCGGCAAGCGGGGATGGCTGGATGTGCCGGTCAACGGGCGTATCGTGCGGGTGCATATCCGCCGTGTGCATCTGGAAGAGGATACCGGCAAGCTGTTCCACCTGCCGACGGGCGAGAGCGCGGTGGACTACAACCGCAGCGGCGTGCCGCTCATGGAGATTGTGACCGAGTTCCCACCCGACATGCATACCGCCGAGGAGGCGCGTGCCTACCTGCAGACGTTGCGCAGTGTGCTGGTGTATCTCGGCGTGTGTGACGGGCGCATGGAGCAGGGCAGCCTGCGCTGCGAACCCAACCTCTCCGTGCGCCCGAAGGGCAGCGATACCTTCGGCGTCAAGACCGAGCTGAAGAACCTGAACTCCTTCCGCGCGGTGCAACGGGGCATCGAGTACGAGATACAGCGACATATTGCCGTGCTGGAATCGGGGGGCAAGGTGGTTCAGGAAACGCGAGGCTGGAACGACGAGCGCGGTGAAAGCTTCCCGATGCGAAGCAAAGAGTATGAACAGGACTACCGCTACTTCCCCGAGCCCGACCTCGTGCCGGTGCAGTTTACGGAAGAATGGATAGGGCAGGTACGCGCCTCCCTGCCGGAGCTGCCTCTGGCAAAACGCCAGCGCTTCATAGAACAGTACGCCCTGCCCGAATACGACGCCACCCTGCTGGTGGAAGACCGCGCCACCGCCGATTACTTTGAGGAGGTGGTAAAGCTTGGTGCAGAACCGAAAGCGGTAGCAAACTGGATGAACGGCGACCTTGCCCGTCTGATGAACGCAGCAGGCATCGAGCACATCCGCGATTGCAAGGTGCAGCCGAAACACCTGCGCGACCTCATCGGGTTGGTGCAGAAGGGCACCATCACCGGAAGCGTCGCCAAGCAGGTGCTGGAAGAGGTCTTTCAGACAGGGGCAGAGCCTGCGCAGGTGGTACAGGCGAAGGGCTTGACGCAGGTCAGCGACACCGACCAGCTCCTGGCGTGGGTGCAGCAGGCAATCGCCGAGAACCCCGACGCGGCGGAGAAGGTGCGCAACGGCAAACTACAGACCTTGCAGTTTCTGGTGGGTCAGGTGATGAAGCTCAGTCGTGGACGCGCCAACCCCAACGAGGTGCGTCGCCTCATCGCCGAGCAACTTGGTGTACAGGTCGAGTAGATTGGTTCTCAAGGTAGCACGCCCCACCGGCGTAATACTTCTGTAATCATGGGCTTTGGCCGTTGCCACAACCATTCCACCTGCAGCCAAAGCCCCTCCAGCACCTTGCTGTGATAGGTTCCCCGTGAAGCCATGAGCACCGCACGATACACGCCATCGTCCGCCATCTGGTAGAACTCCGCCTGTTTGCGTTCGGGGTCTATCAGCCAGTACTCGCGCACGCCCGCTTCCTCGTACTCATAGAACTTCTCGCCTCGGTCACGCGCACGGCTTTCCGGGCTGATTACCTCCACCACCAGGTCTGCCGCGCCGTCCAGGTAGGTCTCTTTCAGCCGATCAAGGTTGGCATTGGAGACGAACAGGATGTCTGGGGAGCGGCTGGAGTTCGCCAGACGCATCTGGAACGGCTCGTAGCAGACGACTCCTACCCCCTTCACGTCCACAAACTCGGAAAGGATTCTCAACAGGAACCGCGCGACATCCTGATGTTCAAATGAAACGGGACTCATCAGCAGTACCTCACCCTCTACCCACTCTGCATGGGTGTCTTCGTCCAGCCATTGCAGGAACTCGTCTACACTCATCTTTTTAGCGGGCGCCTGCGTCATCATCGCCATCACCTCTGCCTTGATTATAGCACACTACCCTTCGTCATTGCAGGACGTGTGCTGGTACCTCGATGCTATCCAGCCGTGCCCCTAGTTTGGTCACTACCTGAGCCGCGGTGTATGCTGCCAGCCTGCCCGCTACTTCCAGCGACAATCCTGTGCATAAGCCATGCAGCAACCCCGCTGCATACATATCGCCGGCACCGGTGGCATCTATCGCCTCTACACGGAATGCCGGGATCTCGTGCACAACGTTCCCCTGCCGAATCAGCGCACCCCGGCTGTCCATCGTCACGACCGCCACATCGCAGTAATCCGCCAGCAGTTGCACAGCGCGGTGAGGATTGTCCGCTCCGCTCAGCTCCTGTGCTTCGATGGCGTTGCCGATGAGCACGTCCACATGTTGTTCCAGTAGCCGCTGGAAATCCGCTTTGTGGCGACGCACGCAGAAAATGTCTGACAGGCTGAACGCCACCCGCACGCCTGCCTGGTTCGCTTCTTGCATGGCGTGGAGCACCGCCTGCTTTTGCGACTCGGTGTCCCACATATAACCGGTGATGTACAGATAACGGCTCCGGCGCAGGTCGTCGATATTCACCTCGTCGGGGCGCAGCTGTTGGCTCGCACCCAGATAGGTGCACATCGTGCGCTGGGCATCAGGGGTGAGCAGGATGAACGAGACGCCCGTACTCCCCTCGCCGACGGCAAGGTTCGGCTTCACTCCTTTGTCGCTGAGACTGCGTCGGTAGAGCCTGCCGTGCTCGTCGTCCGCTACCTTGCTGGTGTAGCACGCCTTGCCGCCCAGCAACGACACGCCAATCATGGTATTCGCACCCGAACCGCCCGCTTCGGAGTGCACTACTCTCTCGGCAAGGCGTTCTATCAGAAAACAGCGCTGCAGTTCGTCTATCAGGAACATACCGCCTTTCTGCAACCCCAGTTCCCGGATAATCGCCTCGTCTACCTTCGCCTGAACATCCACCAGCGCGTTGCACATGCCGAAAACGTCAAAGACCATTTCTCACCTCGCCCAGAGTCGCAGGGATTGTATGCTTTCGTACTCTGCACCATAATACTCGGCAGCAGGAGCGGCTTTATGTTATACTTACTCCTGCCTGTTACCTTCTGAGGTGGTGTTCGGGATGCCATGCCGTGTACTGGCGGGATGGGGTGCAGCGATAGCGCAAACGGTGCTGAGCGTACGTTATAATAGAACAAGAGGTGATGGCGATGGCAATCGTCCAGACGAAACCGGAGGTGCATTACCCAGTATCGGACGGTAAACCGATGGCAGAATCTCCCGAACATCTGCAAGTGATGCTGGCTCTCATTGCTACCCTGCAGGCGTATTTCGCAAACAGGCAGGATGTGTATGTAGCAGGTAACCAGTTCCTGTACTGGATCGAGGGCAACCCGAGACAGCGTGTGGCTCCGGATGTGTATGTGGCATTCGGCGTGCCCAAGCGCCCTTGGCGCGCTACATGGAAAGTATGGGAAGTGGGCAAAGCACCTGATGTGATCATCGAGCTCAGCTCGCCTTCTACGGCAGCGGAGGACCTGGGGCGAAAGTACCAGCTCTATCAACGGCTGGGGGTAGGTGAGTACTTGCTAATAGACGTGAAGCACGAGTACTTGAAGGAACCGCTGAATCTGTATCGGCTGGTGAATGGAGAGTACCAGCGCGTTCCCAACGACCACCCGTCCCCTGAAGAGTGGTGTGTGTATAGCCAGTTGCTGGAGTTAACCTTCGTGCTGACGCCCGGTGAAGGCAGTTATGATCTGCGTTTGTGGGAGCCTCAGAGCGAACGTTGGTTGCCCAACCCCTTCGAGGTAGCGGAAGAGTATGAGCTCACAAGGCGGTACGCCCAGAGCCTGGAACAGCGTGTGCGTCAGCTGGAAGAGGAGCTCCGTCGCCTGAAGGAGGGCGGTTAGCCTACTGCAACCGGGCGAAAACGGCTTTCGCAATGCGCTTGAGGGTTGGTGGCACGCGCACCATACTAAGACAGTCGTACACGAAGTGCAATAGCAGCAGGTACCGGTTGCGCCAGCAGTCGGCAGAGGTGTTGTGTGCCACTTTCTGCCCGAAGGTGATGGAGTGCACAAAACCCACGTTGCGAAAACTCCGCGAGCGGTAAACGCATTCCCTCGCTACGCGCCGGGGACCTTCCCACCGAATGGTATCATGCATCAGCAGGTAGCCCCCTTCCATCACTTTGGGAAACCACAGGTCAAAATCCTGGCGCACCATCTCGTAGCGGTGGTCGCCGTCGATGAAGAGAAGCTCCACTGGCTGGCTGAAGTGGGCTGCTGTCTCTGCAGAGGTGGCCACCAAAGGTGTCACTATCTCTTCCACTTTCGCCCGGCGCAGGTTCGCTAGGAACTCATCGTATGTCCATACCGGCCGGTCGCCCTGCCGGTGCTCTGCCGAACCGGTGTGCGGGTCAATCGCCACCACTCTCGCGCCCGCCCCTGCCAGCGAGCCTTTTGCCAGCCAGATGGTGGACTTGCCCTTGAAAGAGCCTACCTCCACGATGGCTCCCCTGCCGGTGCAAGCTCGCGCCAGCCGATAGAGCAGCTCTCCCTCTTCGACAGTGAGCCAGCCCTCCACGCTTTCCGTGAGCGTCAGCAGCTCCTGCCGAACGTCTGGTGAGATGGGCGGAAGGTTCACTCTCCCATCGCTTCCATCACGAACAGTAACACCTGCTGGATATGCTCATCCCAGTAGTCCCACGTGTGCGCGCCCGGAAACTCGTGGTAGACATGCGGGATACCCAGCGACTGCAGATGTGCATGGAAGGCACGGTTATCCTCTATGAGAAAGTCGTCCACGCCGCAGTCCAGCCACAGTTTAGGCAGTTGCGCCCTGTCCACCTTCTGCACTAGCGCAAAAAGGTCCTTGTCGGTGCCCTGTGGGTTCTCGCCGAAGATGCGTTTGAAGTCGGGCGGCATCTCCTCTGTCATCGGCTTGTGCCCCACAGCCACCGCTCCCGACAGGCTGGCTGCTGCTACAAAGCGTTCCGGATAGTGCAAAGCAAGGCTCATCGCGCCGTAACCACCCATGGAGAGCCCCGCTATGGCACGGTGCTCGCGATCTCGCGCGGCAGGAAAGAGCCTTTCCGCTTGCCCGATCACGTCCTTCATGATGTGGTCTTCATATGCCTCCCCGTTAACACCGTTCGTGTACCAGCTCCTGCCTCCATCGGGCATGACCACTATCAAGGGCAAATCACGCACATACCACTCGATCCGACTGCGCCGAAGCCAGATGGAAGCATCGTCGGATAGCCCGTGCAACAGGTAGAGCACCGGAAACGGTCCCTCGCCATTGTCTGGCAACACCACCACCATTTCCGACGCCTTCCCCAACGACTGGCTGAAGAACCGCACTGTACACAGCGCCATACACCAGACCTCCCGAATCACTCACCGCACGCATCCAACGTCATCGGGACTGAGCGTGTCTGCTTTGTGGTTTCCTTTTCACCTGCAGAACGGGCATATCCTGCCGCTCGACAGTTTGACGCCTCGCGCATCACAGGTTATAATGTGCTCGTAGCAACTTGCACGGAGGCGAGAGGGATGCCAGAGGAACCAGTAACCTACCGACAGGCAGGGGTGGATATCGACGCCGCGCAGGCCGCTTTGCTGCGTATGAAAGATTTCATCCGTGCCACCCAGACCCCAGAGGTGCTGGCAGACGTGGGCGCGTTTGGCGGGATGTTTCAGCTGGACATCAGCCGCTATCGGCAGCCGGTGCTGGTCTCCAGTATCGACGGTGTGGGCACCAAGCTGAAGGTAGCGTTCATGATGGGGCGCCATGATACCGTTGGGCACGACCTGGTGAACCACTGCGTCAACGACATTCTGGTGCAGGGTGCGCGTCCGCTTTTCTTTCTGGACTATTTCGCTACCGGCAAGCTGCAGCCGGAGGTGCTGGTGGAGGTCGTGAGAGGGTTGTCGGAGGCGTGTCAGGAGGCTGGGTGCGCGCTACTGGGCGGCGAGACCGCCGAGATGCCCGGCATGTACGCCGAGGGTGAATACGACCTTGCCGGAACCATCGTGGGCGTCGTGGAACGGGATGCGATTATCGACGGCAGCCGCGTGGAGCCGGGCGATGCGGTAGTAGGGCTGGCTTCCAGTGGTTTGCACACGAACGGCTACTCGCTGGCGCGGTATGTGCTGTTCGAACTGGCGGGAATGCGCGCGGACAGCTATGTGCCCGAGCTGGGCACATTGTTGGGCGAGGAACTACTACGCCCGCACCGATGCTATCTGCACCCTTTGACGGCGGCGATGCAGCAGTTTGATATCCATGCGATGGTGCACATTACCGGCGGTGGTTTCTATGATAATATCCCGCGTGTTCTGCCCAGCGACTGCCGGGTGATTATCGACCGCCGCTCGTGGGAAGTGCCGCCTATCTTTCGGCTGATACAGGAGAAGGGCAACGTGCCCGACCCGGAGATGTTTCGCACCTTTAACATGGGCATTGGCATGGTGGTGATTGTGCCACGCGAGCAGAGTCTGGCGCTGGTGGAGTTCCTGCAGATGCAGGGCGAAGGCGCCATGCTCATCGGCGAGGTGCAGCGGGGCGGTCACGATGTGCAGATTATGTGACTACAGCGGCTGAGAGTAGTCCAGCCGAACGTCGTATCGGGCTCGCGCGAAGGTGATGTCGAACGCCTCCTGTAGATTCAGTGTCGCGTCGGGGTCTTCGGGCAATAGCGGGACAGGTATCGTGGGCAGGGGATGGTTCAGCCGCCACGAGTATACCTCCACCAGCGGACGACGGTTTCCCCGCGCTACAAAGGCATAGTAATCCGCCGGAGGCAACGGTTCTACCGTCGGCATGTGCAAGCCCTTGCGCAACAGGTCCATCTCTATCAGGTTTACACGGCTGTGGATGATTTGCTCGCGCTTTCTGAGGTACTCCCGCGAAGTGGCATGCTTATTACTGGGTGAGAGCAGTTCGATGATGGTCACCAGCTCGCGCCCGGGCAGGCTGATGATGGCAATGTACGGCTCATGTTTCTCCTCAGGCTCGGGAAGTGTAAGCACCTCTGGCTCTAACACTGTGATCGACTCGCCGACACGCTCGTGAGGTTGGGATGGTCCCGCTGTCTGCACTACTACGTCAGGGCGGAAGGCATAGCGCGCGTGTGCGGGTTCATTCGGGTAATCTAAATACACCCTTTCCTCGATCTGCGCAAAGTACTTCGGCGTAATTTGCGGTATCAGCAGCGCCCTTGCGGAGACAATCATGTCGTTATGAAAATCTTCCCAGCACTGCTCCTCAATATACGGGTCCATGCCCACAAAGCGTTTGTTCATCATGTATCACCAAAAGAGATTATAGCACAGTCCGCCTGTTGTCGAAAACTTCGCCAAAGCGCCGGAGGTTGCCGGGGAGCCGTACGGGTACGAACGTAACCCTTCATGAGACAGAATCACTCGCCCTCTTCTTGTTTCCCCAAATCCTCCGGTGGAGTAGAGCGGCCGACCAGTCCCGCTAGCGCGACGATGGTGAGCAGATAGGGCAAGGACAGCAACAGCTCCGAAGGCACTCTTACACCGAACAGCGTCTCGCCCTGCAGCCGCTGCTGAAGCGCGTCCAGAAAGCCGAAACCCAGTGCGGCGGCGGTGGCTCCCAGCGGTGTCCACCTGCCGAAGATGACCGCCGCCAGCGCAATGAAACCCTTGCCTGCGCTCATACCCTCGGTGAACACATTCAGCTGGCTCAGGGACAGGTAGGTACCCGCCAGCGCAGCCAGCGCGCCGCTCAGCATCACGCACCGGTAGCGGACAGAAACCACGCTGATACCTGCCAGCCTGCTTTTGCGTGCGCTCTCACCCGCCGCTCGTACCCGCAAGCCCCACACCGTGTGGTAGAGCAGACCATGCAGTGCGAAAGGCAACACCAGCATTAGGATGACAAACGGGCTCTGATTCGAGAGCAGACCGCCCAGCAGGGGTATCGGCTGAAGCCACTCCAGACCCCAGTTTGGCACACCGCTTGCGCCCGGTGGCCTCTCGAAGAAACGGCGCAACAGAAACACGGTCAACCCGGCGGAGAGCAGATTCACCGCCATGCCGCTGACCACGTGGTCGGCGCGGAACCGCTGGGTCAGCAAGGCGTGCAGGAACCCCAGCAACACACCTGCGGCAACACCGCACAGCACCCCCAACCAGCCACTACCCAGCGCAACCGCCGCCGCCCAGCCCACGAACGCGCCCATTAGCATCTGCCCTTCAAGCCCGATGTTCACCACGCCACTGCGCTCGGACAGGATACCGCCCATCGCTGCCAGCGCGAGGGGGGTCGCCAGGCGAAGCGCACTGCGAAACAGCTCGATATCGAACACCTCGCCCATCAGCCTGCCCTCCGCTGAAAACGTATCGCCGCCAAGAAGAAGATTACCACCGCCTGCACCACAGTGGTAATCTCGCGAGGTACGGCGGGAACGGTCACCGATTGCATGTACACCGCGCCGTTCTTCATCGCGCCGAGCACCAGAGCGGCAAACACCGCGCCCAGCGGATGGTTATTGCCCAGCAGAGCCACCGCTATCCCGTCGAAGCCATAGCCGGGTGAGAACTGGTCGTAGTAACGGTGATGCACACCCAGCACCTCCACTGCCCCCGCCAACCCGCCTATTGCCCCGCTGAGCGCCATACTGCCCCATATCACGCGCGAGACCCGCACGCCAGCCGCTCGTGCCGCTTCGGCGTTCGCACCCACCGCCCGCAGCTCGTAGCCCCATACGGTGCGTTTCAGCAAATACCACAGTATCAATGCGGTCACCAGAGCAAGAAGAAGCCCGACACTGAGCCGGGTGCCTCCCACCAGTATAGGCAGCCAGGCGGATGGCAACGCTTCAGGCGTCTGCGGAGACATCGAGTTGGGGTCTTTCCATACCTTGGTAACCAGATACTGCGTGAGGTAAATCGCGATGTGGTTCATCATGATGGTGGTGATGACCTCGTGTGCGCCGCGCCATGCCTTCAGCACCCCCGGTATCCAGCCCCATATCCCCCCAACCAGCGCGCCCACCAGCAACGCCAGCAGGGCATGCAACGGCGCAGGCAAACCCGAGACCGCAAACCCTACCCATGCCGACGCCAGCGCGCCCATCAGCAGCTGCCCCTCCACGCCGATGTTGAACTGCCCCGCCAGAAGCCCCACCGCCACCGCCAGACCGGTAAATAACAGGGGGGTGGTGTTGAGCAGACTCTCGGGTAGCGCGCCGGGCGCAGAAACCGCTCCCTCCCACCAGGCCGCCAGCGCGGGCAACGGCGGACTGCCCGACAGCGCAATCACCACTGCAGCCACTGCTACCGCCGCCACAAACACAGCGACGGGAAGCAAGAGCAGTCGCCACGAGGTTTTCATGCGCCTCCTCCCTTCACCGCGCCCACCATCAGCGCGCCGATCTCCTCGCGTCGTCTGCGCTCGCCTTCCACAATGTCCACCATGCGCCCATCGAACAGCACGCCTACCCGGTCGCATAGCGTGAGCAACTCGTCTAAATCGAACGACACCACCAGCGCAGCCGCCCCTTGCCGACAGGCTTCGCGAATAGCGTGGTGAACCGCTCGCGTGCTGGCAGCGTCTAATCCCCGTGTGGGCTGTCCGGCGATGAGCAAAACCGGCGTTTCCATCAACGCACGTCCCACCACCACCTTTTGCTGGTTGCCTCCCGACAGGGCGGAGAAAGGCGCATCGGCGGCAGGTGCACGCACCGCGAACCGTGCGATAATCCTCTGCGCAAACTCTTTCATCCGGGCAAACGAGAGCGACAGCGCCGAGCCGAAGCTGCCCTGCCGATGCAGCCCTAACGCAGCGTTCTCCGCCACCGACCATCCCAGTATTGCTCCACGCAGGTGACGGTCTTCGGCAATGTAGCGCACGCCCTTACGCAAGCGTGCCGAAGGCAATGCGTAGGTAATCTCCTCATCGTTCAACCAGATATGTCCTCGTGCCGGAGGAGCCAGTCCTATCAGCGCGTCAATCAGCTCCGCCTGCCCACTGCCGTCCACCCCGGCGATGCCAAAGACCTCACCCGGATAGACCTCAAAAGAGACGTCTTTCAATCCGGCGCGACTGCGTACCGGAGGCACGGTCAGTCCCTCTACGCGCAGACGAGGTTTGTCGTCCAGCCGTTTGCCCAGCAACAGCTCCTCCTCCGGTAAAACCCCTCCTTCGCCCACGATAAGCCTCGCCAGCGTACGGGCATCTATCTGCGGTTCCGCGCCGGGCGACTCACGCACCGGCATCGTGGCGACCACTTCGCCAGCCCGCAGCACCGTCACCTCGTCCGCGTGCGCTAACACCTCCTGCAACTTGTGCGTCACCAGCAGCACCGTGCGTCCTTCCTCGGTAAAGCGGTGCAACAATGCGAAAAAGGCTTCTGCGTCAGCAGGCGGTAAAACGGCGGTCGGCTCGTCGAAAATCAGCACGCGCGCGTTGCGTAACAGCAACTTTAGAATCTCCACCTTCTGCTGCTGGGATACCGACAACGCACCCGCAGGCGCATCCCAATCCGCTTGCAGTCCGATGACTTTTGCCAGCTCCTGCGCACGCGCCAGCACTTGCGCACGGGGAAGGGGCGCCAAAGACGCTCCCTCACCACCAAGCATCAGGTTCTCCAGCACGCTCAGGCGGGGAATAAGCGCGTAATGCTGGCTGACCATGCCCACCCCCGCCTGCAACGCCTCCGCCGGCGAGCGAAAGCGCACCGGCTGTCCGTAAAGAGACACCACACCGCTATCGGGGGGAAACACACCGTAGAGAATGTTCATCAGGGTAGTCTTACCTGCGCCGTTTTCACCCACAATGGCGTGGATAGTGCCTTGCCGAACGGAGAGGCTGATATGGTTGTTCGCCTGCACCGCGCCGAAGCGTTTGCAGATGTCTTCCATACGCACAACAACAGGCTGATGGTTGCTCATTCTTGCGTGTCCGAGTCCATACGGATGGCTCTGGCGATGTTGGGGTCGGTGCGGCGCGTCTCCTGCGCAGCCGGTTTTGCCTTCGAGGTGGAACGCAGCTCCGCCAGAAGCGCATCGTACTCCGCCTCATCCAGCGGCAGGGTGACCGACTTTTGCCTCTTCGCGGAGAGGACGATCGCGTTCGCCAGCTCGAGGCTCCACAATGCCTCCTCGCCGGGGGCGATCAACCGTTCTTCCAGCCCCAGCAATACCCGCGCAAAGTTGCGGATGACCGCCTCGTGCCCCTCTTGCTCTTCCGGCACGTCCAGATTGACCGGCTCGGTGGCAGGAAGTTCCCACATATCCTGCGTGTGCTGCATATACTGTGGGAGAGGGGGAACCACGCGGGTAACACTCACCTGGTCGCCGCTGACAACCACCTTGCCCCCTTCGCCAACCACCTCAAAATGGCGTGTGGGGGGCATTTCGTTCACATTCACATAAAGATAACCATGCGCACCGTTGGGATACTCCAGTAGAGCAAAGGCTTCATCTTCCACCTCTATCTGGTGGTAGCGCGTGCGTACCTGCGCGGTCACCCTGCGCGGCATCCCCGCCAGCCAGCAGAAAATATCCAGGTGGTGTGGCGCCTGATTTATCAGCACTCCACCGCCTTCACCTGCCCACGTACCTCGCCATGCTGCCGACCGATAGTATGCTTCGTTGCGGCACCAGGTGGCTATTGTATGCGCCCGCAATAGGTTACCGATGATTCCCTCTTCCACCGCTCGCTTGGCGATTCGGAAACGCCTTTCCGTGCGCATCTGTAACATCGCGCCAAGCAAAAGCCCGTGCTGCCGCGCGGAATCGACCAAGCGACGCCCTTCGGAGATGCTCACCGCCAGCGGTTTTTCGCAGAGTACATGCACACGATGCTCAAAAGCGCACTGAGCAATCTCCGCATGCGATGGGTGCGGTGTGGCGATAAGCACCGCATCCACCAGACCGCTGTGCAGCAGTTCACGATAGTCGGTAAAGCCGGGCACGCCGAACCGCCCGGCGACCTGCCGGGTGCGCTCCTCTGACGCCGAGCAGACCGCCGTCAGCTCGGTTTCTTCTATGCGCTGAATCAGGGTGGCATGAGCCACGCCCATGCCACCCACCCCGATAACCCCAAAACGCACCCGTCGCATCTGGTTCGTTACCTGACGATGTTTGGATCGGAGACGCGCTGACCGAGCACCCTGCGCTTGGGCCGGGAGATGGCTTTCAGTTCGCGGAGCAGGGCATCGTACTCGGCACGGTCTACGGGCAGAGACACCGTTTTGCCCCGCTTGCTGGAGAGAATGATACCGCTGGCGAGCTCCACGCACCAGATGCCTTCCTCACCCGGCGACAACAGCGGCTCGCCGTACAGTATCGCTCGCGCGAAGTTGCGGGTGACCTGCGCGTGTCCGGCGGGCATCTCCTCCACTTCGATCTCCACCGGCTCCGTTTTCGGTCCCGACCACATATCGGCTGCGCTGAAGGTAAACTCGCGAAGAGGTGGTTCTACGCGCCGAATGGTTACCTGCCCGTCCTGAATCACTATTTTGCCTCTGTCGCCTGCGATTTCGATGCGATTGGTGCCAGGCGCTTCGTTGGTGGTGGTATACAGGTAGCCGTGTGCGCCGTTGGGGTACTCCAGCAGAGCGAACGCCTCGTCCTCTACCTCGATATCGTGCAGACGGGTGCGCGTGGAGGCGGTGATCTTTGCAGGCAATCCGGCGAGCCAGCAGAACATATCCAGCGCGTGCGGCGCCTGGTTCACCAGCACTCCACCGCCTTCGCCCACCCACGTGGCGCGCCATTCCGCCGAGTCGTAATACGCCTGATTACGGTACCACGCGGATACCAGTTCCGTGCGCATGATCTCCCCCACGACGCCTTGCTCCATCGCTTTACGGGCGATGCGGTAGGGCCGCTCGGTGCGCATCTGGAACATCACCGCGAACACCTTGCCCGCGCGTTTTGCCGCTGCTATCATGCGGTCTGCCTCTACCGGGTTAATCGCCATCGGCTTCTCGGTCAGCACATGCAAACCTTTACTAAAAGCGTATTCCGCTACCTCGGGATGCGCCGGATGCGGGGTTGCCACAATCACTGCGTCCACCAGCCCGCTGTCGATGCACTGCTTGTAATCGGTGAAGAAGGGCACGCTGTACTGCTCGCCGACGCTCTTCGCCACGTTCGGGTCGACGTCAGCAACCGCCGCCAGCTGCACCTCTTCTACTTCCTGCATCATCTTCGCATGGGCGGAGCCCATCCCCCCCACGCCGATAATCCCTAAGCGTACCTTTTCCATGCTTGCGGACCTCCCTGATGTTGCGCCTTCGTGTGCCATATTCGCCTCGGTACGATGTTCTCCCTGCCCACAAATGAGGCAGGTATGATAGAATAAGCGAGCAGGAGGTGAGTGGACGTGAACTTCTGGGAGGCTTCGCTCGTCTTTTTCGGAATGGCGTTTCTCGTGGGCGCACTGGCGATCTTTCTGGAGCACCTGCAGAAGATAGCATCCATCAAAGCGCAGGTCAAGGACAGAAACTATCAGCATACGCTCCGCAGGATAGAGGAGCTGGCTCAGCAGATTCAGGAGATGCGCCGCATACATACCGACCATGTGCTGAACATGGACGACCATCTGCAGCATCTGGAGTACAGGCTAGCTGCACTGGAGGGCAGGGTGGAACAGATACAGCAGGAACAGCAAATACGCCACTGATTGTCACGCCGCTTGCTGGTGAGCATCTTGCAACAATGGGCGCACGCAGTTGCGCCCCGCGCGTTTGGCTTCGTACAGCGCAGCGTCTGCGACCTCTACCACGTCGGAGGGAGAATGCATATAAGGCATGTACTCCGCCACGCCGAAGCTGGCGGTAATCTGGCGATAGGGGTTCGGGGTGGTAGCGATCGTCTGCCGCAGTGCTTCGGCAACGCCGAGCGCATCCTCCAGCCGGTGTCCGGGCAGCAGTACGCTGAGCTCTTCTCCGCCATATCTCGCCACGAAGCTGCCCGAGGGGGCGTTTTCTTGCAACACCTGCGCGACCAGCCTTAACACCTCATCACCCGCCTGGTGCCCGTAGGTATCGTTAAATCGCTTGAAGTGGTCGATATCCAGCAGCACGAACGAGAAGGTAGCCTCTGCACGTCTTGCCTCAGCGAAAGCCTCCGCCAGCTTGTCCTGCATGGCACGGTGGTTGAGCAAGCCGGTCAGTGCATCGGTGAACGCCAGGCTCTCGAGCCGCTCATTGAGCGCGCGCAGCTCGCGCTCGTACTCCACGCGCTGGGTGATGTCTACGCTGGCGCAGATGCCGCCGACCACCTCTCCTGTCGAGCCGTGCAAAGGAAATAGGCTTCGCAGCACGTAGCGTATGCTTCCGTCCCGGCAACGGTCTATGCTCTCCACAGTGCTTCCATCCCCACGCATCACCTGCTGTATCAGCTCCTGCATCAGCCCCCTGTCCTCTTCCCGGATAATGGTGTCGAAGATAGAACGGGTGAGCACCTCGTACTCATGCCAGCCGTATAGCAGTGCGGCGGCGCGGTTCCATTCGTAGATGACCCCGCCGGCGTCAAAGGTGTAGCAGGCAACAGGCACGTTCTCGAACAGTTCGCGAAACCGCAGATTCGCCTGCTGAACCATCTCCTGCGACATCTCCAGAGCCTGCGTTTTGAGCTCCAGCTCCTCTTTCTGGCGGGCGAGTTCCTCGTTCGCCTCGCGCAGGCGATGCTCCATGTCCAGAATGCGTCGAGCGACGCTCAAGCGCGAAGCGAGCTCGGCGCGGTCCAGCGGTTTGGAGAGAAAGTCATCTGCGCCGGACTCGATAGCGTGCAGGCGGTCTTCCTTGCTATCGCGCGCGGTCAGCAGAATGAAGTACGTATAGCCCTTGTCTCGCACGGAGCGCACCCTGCGACAGAGTTCGATGCCGTCTGCCTCCGGCATCATCCAGTCGGAGATGACCAGCGGGAACGGGTGCTTCTGGAAGAGCTGCCATGCCTCTGTGCCGTCTTTGGCAGCGAGCACCGAGTAGCCCATCTCCTCCAGCGCTTTCCGCAACACCAGTCGCGAAACGCCGTCGTCCTCGGCGATAAGCACCCTCATGCCGCTTGCTCCTCCACTATGTGCCTCAATTGTTGTTGAAATGCCTGTATGTGCTCCCAGAGGGTCTCCATCTCGAGCGATATCTCCTCCCGCGTCTTCTGTGTGAAAGATCGCTCCAGCTGTTCGCAGAGCCTTTCCGCCTCCTTCATCCCCATGGCAACACACACTCGTTTGAGAGACCTCAGCAGTTCCAGCGCGTAGTTGCGGTCGCCCGATGTCACCGATTGCATCATCTCCTGCACCAGCCAGCGAGCCTCCTGTGCAAAGCGTTCCGGCAAGCTCTCATCGTCTAGCGGCGCGTGTGCACGGCGCCGTACCGGGCTCCACTTCTCCACCATTTGCGCCAGCAGGTCTATTTTCACTGGCTTGCTCAGATAGTCGTCCATCCCCGCAGAGAGACATCGCTCGCGGTCACCCTCCATCGCGTGCGCAGTCATGGCGATAATGGGTAGATGCCTATCCGTAGACGCTTCCCTCTCACGGATCAGGCGGGTTGCCTCGATGCCGTCCATCTCGGGCATCTGGATATCCATGAACACGATATCGTATGCGCGGTTGGAGGTCATCTCCACCGCTTCTCGCCCGTTGGTGGCAATCTCCACCGAGCAGCCCAGACGCTGCAACATGCGCAGAGCCAGTTTGCGGTTGACCTCGTTATCCTCTACTAGCAGCACTCGCACGCCCGAGGCGCGTCGCTCCACAGGGGGTACATCGGATGGTGCGCGGTCGGCTTCGATACCGACCACTTCGCAGAGCGCGTTGTACAGCTGGGAACGGCGCACCGGCTTCGTCAACCAGACATCGACACTATCTGCCTCCTGCCCTACTGTTGAGCCTACGGAGGACAGCAGAACGATTTTACATCCCGAGCTGTTCTGCCCGGAGCGAATGCGTCTGGCAACCTCCGCTCCGTGCATGTCCGGCATTTGGTAATCCAGCACCACCACGTCGAACGGGCAGGAAGATGTGGATGCCAGCAGATTTAACGCCTGTTGCCCGTTGCTTGCTTCTTGCACAGAGCATCCCCATGACTGAAGGTGCTCTCGCACGATACGCCGGTTGGTGGTGTTGTCGTCTACTACCAGAACGCGTAGGCTCGCTATCTTGCGGTCAAAGGACATTTGCGCTGATTCGTCACTGCGCTGTGCCTTCGGGAGAGGCAGTTCTACCCAGAAGGTGCTGCCTTTGCCCAGCTCACTCTGCACCCCTATTTTGCCGCCCATCAGCTCCGCCAGCTGTCGGCTGATGGTCAATCCCAACCCCGTGCCGCCGTATCTGCGCGTGACCGAGCCGTCCGCCTGGGTGAAGCTCTCGAAGATGGCTGTCTGCTGTTCGGGTGCGATGCCGATGCCGGTATCTTTCACCGAGAGGCGTATCATCGCCATCGAATCGGTCTCGTACACCACCTCCGCGCTGATGAGCACCTCTCCTTTGTCGGTGAACTTGACCGCATTCGAGGTGAGGTTGTTCAGTATCTGTTTGATGCGCACCGGGTCGCCGCGCAAGGCAGCGGGCACATCGGGCGGTACCGCGGTGAGCAGTTCGATACCCTTCTCGTGGGCGTAGCGGGCGAAGGTTGCGCCTACCTCCTCCACCACATCGCGCAGGTCGAAGTCCATCTGCTCGATGGTCATTTTGCCCGCTTCGATTTTGGAGAAGTCTAGAATGTCATTGATGATGGAGAGCAGGGCGTCTGCGCTGTGTTTGATGGTCTCCACGTACTCGCGCTGTTCGCCGCGCAGGTCGGTCTGCAACAGGAGCTCGGTCATGCCGATGATGCCGTTCATGGGGGTGCGGATTTCGTGGCTCATATTGGCGAGGAATTGCGATTTGAGCCGGGATGCCTCCAGAGCTGCCTCGCGCGCCTGAATCAGCTCCTGCTCGGTTCTTTTGCGCTCGGCGATTTCCTGTTGTAGCTGCTGGGTGCGTGCCTGCACGCGCATCTCGAGCTCGGCGTTCATGTTCTGCAGCGCCGCTTCCTGCGCTTTAATCTCCGCGAGCATCTGGTTGAAACCCTGCGCCAGCGTACCGATTTCGTCGGCGGAGGGAACTTCAACGTGCACCGAATAGTCCTTCGTCTTCGAAACATGATGCATCGCGCTGGCCAGCTGCAGGAGAGGGTCGGCTATCCAGCGCTGGAACCGACGCGATAGCACAAACACCAGCAAAGCGGACGCGACGAGCAGGATTCCCAGAGAGTGGAAGTAGCTGCGCAGACGCGACCACCATTGCTGCAAATCGTAACGGACGTAGAGCACTCCCAGTGGCTCCGAGCGTTCTTTGAGGGGCAGGAAGACCTCGATATAGCCTAAGCTCCGGGTGTATCTGCTAGCTGGAGAAGCGGATGTCAGTATCGCTGGAGATGCATCCGGGCGCAAATAGGAGGCGAAAATGGTTCCATCCGGGTTGTATACCGCCGCTGCAATAACCTCTTCGTGAGCGCTCAGGGAGGACAACACCTCCGCACACGCCTTGCTGTCGCCAAAGGTCACCGCCGGTATCACGTTGGATGCCAGCATCCGCGCCACGGTCCACGCCTCTCGCGTTTCGGCTTGGCGGTACGCTGCCATGTCGTAGAGAATTAACCCTGCCGACGCGATCAGCAGAGCCAGCAACGAGCTGAGCATCGTTGCCAGAGCCAGCTTCCACTTGATAGAAAGACGACATCGCTGTAGCATAGACACCTTCGCCTCCGCTACTGTCTGACAACCTTTGCCAAATGGAGTAGTTTAGAGCTGATTGTCAGGCGCACTCGTTTGGCGGCATCAGGGTTAATCTCGAAACGTACCCTGTTCTGCTCTATGAAAAAGTTGATCATGCCGCCCTTCTGCGCGAACCCCTCGCTCTCGCCGACGGTCAGTACCGGCGCGTCGTCCAGTATCTCCAGAATCTGCGGGAGGCGTTTGGCTTCCGTATCGGCAATGAACAGAATATGGCATTCGCGCATCTCCTTCGCGGTATCCACATGCCTGACGACAAAAGACCTTCCGTTCCAGTTTTTTCCTCGAACCACATTCTGCAACGGGGGGAACACCTCGCTCTTACCCAGTACACCGATGACGAATGGAGAGGAGTTGCTCGCGAACGCGCTGGCGGGCCACTCCACGTAGCTGGTGAAGTGATAGAGGAAAGCGGCTTTCACTTCTGCCTCTTTGTAGTTCTGCGCTATCGCCACAGCGAGCATATTCGCGACGGCAAACAGGACTATCGCCCATAGCTTGCCTGGGTTTTCCACGTTGCCTCGCCCATCTACAACCGCCACGTGAGCCTCCCGTATATCGCCTTTTCGGGGATGCTATCCTGCTCCCACAGCGGATGCTCGAACTCGCGGATATCGCGCTTGAGCAGGTTTTGCAGCACCAGGCTCAGCTCCACGTCCTTCATGGGACGCCAGCCGATGGAAATATCCAGCCGGTAGTAGCTGGGCAGAAAATCCATGCCGAACAGCCGGTCCACGAAAAAGAGGTAGGTGTCTATGTGCCAGTGCCCCCGCAGGTTCAGGTGCGAACGGATGTTCCACTGATGGCGGGGGGTGTTGCTGGTGCTGTCGCTATGTAAATTGAAGGGGTCCTTACTATCCGGATCGTGCTGCAGGCGGTAGGTCAGGTTCGCGTAACCCAGCCCGAGCGTCCACGAGTCGGTGACGTTCCAGTTGGCGGAGAGCTCGAAGCCGTACGTTCGCCCGTGCAGTTTGTTGCTCATGTACACGGGCAGCACCAGATGCGGCGTTGGCATGTTCTCCAGGAAGGGGTCCTCGGGTTCGAAGCTGCGCAGGTTCCTGTACACATTGTAGAACGCCGAGATGTCCAGCGAGACTCGTCGATTGGGCTGACAGCGGTAGCCCAGCTCGTAAGCGGTGACCTCCTCTGAGCGGAAGTCGGGGCTGCCGTAGACGCGGGAGAACATGGGCAGTCCGCTCACTATCCCTTCGTAGTAGGCATTAATAGCGATGGCACGTTCTGCTCGGGTAGGCATCCGCACCGCACGCGACACCGCTCCCCACCATACCCTTCTCTCATCCGGTTTCCACAGCAGGCGCAGGTTCGGCTGCACCTCCCACGCTGTGTAGCTGTTGTTCTCCAATTTAGAGCCGATGGTTAAACGGGCGCGATCGCTGAGAGCGATATCGTCTTGCACAAAGACACCAAAGACATGGTCTACCTTGCTGGAGGGGGTAAGGCTCATCAAGTTGCCGTCGGTTTTATCTGCGGTGCGTTTGTACTCCACACCCCATAGCAGGTCGTGTCTGTCACCTGCCTGTATCCGCTGCTGCCAGTTGAGGTCGACGGTATCGCGAATCTCCGAGAGCTCCAGAGGCGAGCGGGCGTAGTGGTCGTAGTACAGATGCAGGGTGTCGGTGATGTTGCCTCGCCGGCGGTTCCACGTACCCATCAGATAGTAACCGGAGATGGTGTAACGGTCATCCACAACGCGACTGCCCGGCAGGGTAAAGTCGGGGATGTTCAGCCGCTGTCCGACACGCCCCCCATACACCTCGCCAAGCAGGATGAGGTTCTCGTTTTCCGAGTGGTTCCAGTCCGCACGAAAGCCACTGCGCCTCACCAACCAGCCGTCGTTGTTGCGGATGTACGCCTTATCCTGCATAAGGTCGTCATATTCTCGATAGAGTGTGTACACGCGATAATGACCGTCGCTGCCTATCCTGCCGCCGACACGTAGCCCGCCGAAGGCTTTCTCCTCACCTCCGCCGCCCGATACCCATAGCGTACCCTGCGTGTCCTTCGCGGACTTGGTGATAATATTGATGACGCCGTTGACGGCGTTGGCTCCCCATAACGACGCACCCGGTCCCCGGATGACCTCAATGCGCTCGATATCATCCATGAACAGCAGAGGCTGGGCATCCCAGTACACCCCCGAAAAGAAAGGCGTGTAAACGCTACGCCCATCTATGAGTACCTGCAGTTTGTTGGAGTAGCGACCGTTGAACCCGCGCACCGCCACCGCCCATTTGTTGGCGTCGATCATGGCAACGTGCACACCGGGCACAAGACGCAGTGCCTCAGGGATGGTGGTTGCGCCCATGCGGCGGATGTCCTCGGCAGTGATGACGTAGACCGAGGCAGGCACATCACGCACCGGTTGCGCTTTTTTGGATGCTGTGATGACCTCCACCTGCATCAGCTCTTCGATACTGAGCTGGGTGAGGTCGGGAGCAGGCGGCGAGGGATCGCTGTGGGCCACTGCTGCGCTCCCCCACAAGATAGTCAGGATAGTACAGAGAATGGCGATGAAACGCATGTTTTCCCCTCCCCGTACGGGCGGGCGTGCATGAATCGCCGATAACTGCGTCATGCCACTTAGAAAACCTCATGCACGCATCCTCATTTTCCCCAATGGTTATTTTCGGCAAAAAAGGAGGTGCGCTTTACAGCGGTTCTTACACCTTGCCCCTCGCCTGCTGCGTGCAGTATAATGGAGATACAACAGAAGAAGGGGAGAGATTCAATGCAAGAGTGGCAGGAGCACATCCAGATGGACCCCTCTATCTGTCACGGAAAACCCTGCATCCGTGGCACGCGCATTATGGTTTCGGTGATTCTGGATAACCTTGCGGAAGGGTTGTCTCCCGAGGAGATTGTGGCAGAGTATCCCTCGCTCACTTTAGAGGATATTCGCGCTGCTATTCACTACGCTGCTGCATTGACACGTGAAGAGGAACTTCTACCCCTGAGATGAGCTTTCGCATCAAGCTGGATGAAAATCTGGGGCGAACACATCAGCGGTTTCTGCATGATCTGGGCTACGAGGTGGAACTGGTCGCGGACCAGGGGCTGTCGGGTGCCTCTGACGAAGCTGTTTGGGAGCATATCTGCAAAGAAGGCTGGTTCTTCATCACTTTGGACCTCGACTTCTCCGATGTACGTCGTTACCCGCCGGGCAGTCATCCTGGTGTGCTTCTGCTACGCCCCGAAACGCGGGGGCGCCTGTCGGTCTTGCAAGTGCTGCAACGAGTATGCGCAAAACTCTCACAGCAAACTTTATACCGTTGCGTCGCGGTGGCTGATGCGACAAAAACTCGGGTGCGCCGCCCATCGCAGGGATGACAGCCCAAACAGGTAACCTTGCCCATCGCCGGCAACGTGCAGTATAATGGAATGGCATCGGGTTTGTATGAGTGATGAGAGGTGAGCCCTGTCATGCGAATAGGCGCATTGAAAGTGGACAAACGCAAGTTGCACTCTCTGTGCCGCAGGTGGCGCATTGTGAAGCTGGAGGTCTTCGGTTCGGTGCTGCGCGAAGACTTTCACAGCGACAGCGACGTCGATTTGCTGGTTACCTTTGCCCCCGACGTGCGCTGGTCGCTCATGCAGTTGCACGCGGCAGAGCAAGCGTTTAGCGCGCTATTCGGAAGACAGGTCGAGCTGGTCCCTCGTAGCGGAGTGGAACGCAGCGATAACTATATCCGCCGTCGGGCGATATTGGAGAGCGCGGAGGTTATCTATGGCGCATGATGCTATGGCGGCGATGCTGGATATGCTGCTTGCTGCTAGGCGTGCTGTCCACCGTATGGCTGAGGCTACGGAGGAAGAGTTTCTCGCTGATGAAGACGCTCTATGGTTCATGTTCAGCCAGATAGTGATTATCGGCGAGGCAGCTAATCGAGTCGACGCCCAAGCCCGCGCCGCGTATCCACAAATCCCCTGGTCTGCCACCATCTCTATGCGCAACCGCATAGTGCACGGTTACGATTCGATAGACTGGCGTATCGTGTACACAACCGTAAAACATGACTTGCCCGCTCTTATCGAAGCCCTCGAGGCGATTGTGCCGCCTGACCGATAGGCAAGCGAGGCTTCTGCTTGCCCTACGCCCGTTACCTGCAGTATAATCTGATACACAAAGGTTTTGGTGTACAGGAGCGTACGGACGGATGGCGGAAACAACCAGTATCCCGAAAGTGTATGACCCCACGAACGTGGAGGAAAAATGGTATCGATACTGGAGCGAGAAAGGCTACTTTGCACCCAGCCCGGAACCGAATAGACCTGTGTATTGTATTACCATCCCCCCACCCAACGTCACCGGGTCGCTGCACATCGGACACGCGCTGTGTTACACCATTCACGATGCACTCATCCGCTGGCGCAGGATGCAAGGGTATAACACCCTCTGCGTGCCGGGCACCGACCACGCGGGCATCGCGACCCAGAACGTGGTGGAGAAGCAGCTACGTCGTGAGGGGCTGACACGCCACGATTTGGGCAGGGAGAAGTTTTTAGAGCGTGTGTGGGACTGGGTGCGTGAGTACGGCGGCGTGATACTTACCCAGTTCCAGCGGCTGGGCTGTTCGTTCGATTGGAACCGTACCCGCTTCACCATGGACGACGGCTATGTCAACGCCATCATGGAGTGCTTCGTGCGCTGGTGGGAGGACGGGCATATCTATCGCGGCAAGCGCGTGATTAACTGGTGTCCGCGCTGTCTCACCGCGCTGTCTGACATCGAAGTGGAGCATGAAGACCAGCCTTCGAAGCTCTACTACATCCGCTATCCGTTCAAGGACGGCTCCGGTTACGTGGTGGTGGCGACCACCCGTCCTGAAACGATGCTGGGTGATACCGCCGTCGCCGCCAACCCCGCCGATGAGCGGTATCAGCATCTTTTCGGGAAAACCATCATCCTGCCTCTGGTGGGCAGGGAGATACCCCTCATTGCCGACGACTATGCGAAGCCCGAGTTCGGCACAGGGGCGGTGAAGGTTACGCCGGCACACGACGCCAACGACTTCGAGTGCGGGTTGCGCCACAACCTGCCGCAGGTGGTGGTGATTGATGAGCACGGTCGCATGACCGACGAGGCTGGCGAGCGATACGCCGGAATGGACCGTTACGAGGCGCGGGAAAAAGTGCTAGAAGACCTGCAGGCGCAGGGTTTACTGGAGAAGGTGGAGGATTACGTGGTTCCCGTGGCCACCTGCGCTCGCTGTGATACGGTGATCGAGCCGTTGCTCTCCGAGCAGTGGTTCGTGCGGATGAAGCAGATTGCTCAGCCCGCCATTGACGCGGTGAAAGAGGGGCGCATCCGTTTTATACCCGACCGCTACGCCCGCACCTACCTGGACTGGATGGAGAACATCAAGGACTGGTGCATCTCGCGTCAGCTGTGGTGGGGACATCGCATCCCCGTGTGGACAACCGAAGACGGCGAGTATATCGTGGCCCGCTCAGAGGAAGAGGCGCGTCAAAAGGCGGGCGATAAAGCCATCCAGCAGGATGAAGACGTGCTGGACACCTGGTTCTCTTCCGCGCTCTGGCCCCATGCGGTGCTGGGCTGGCCCGAGAGAACCGAGGACCTGAAAACCTACTACCCCACCTCCGTGCTGATTACCGCACGCGACATCATCTACCTGTGGGTGGCGCGCATGATAATGACCGGGCTGTATTTCATGAACGACGTGCCCTTCCGCGACGTGTACATCTATGCCACCGTGCTGGACGAGCAGGGAAGGCGCATGAGCAAATCGCTGGGCACTGGCGTGGACCCGCTGGACCTGATAGAGATGTACGGCGCGGATGCTCTGCGTTTTGCCCTGCTGGTGCGCACTGCCAAGGGACAGGACATTCGCTTTGCCAGCATCCAGCACGGCAGGCACAGCCAGGTGGAGGAGGCACGCAACTTCTGCAACAAAATCTGGAACGCCTCGCGCTTTGTGCTGATGAATCTGGACGAAACGTTCCGCCGACGGTTTGACGGCTCCTTACCTGCAGAAGAACAGTTGACCGATATCGACCGCTGGATACTGAGCCGTCTGAACAGCACCATCCGCACGGTCAACACCGCGCTGGAAAACTATGACATGGACGACGCGGCGAAAGCCATCTACTCCTTCCTGTGGGATGAATACTGCGACTGGTACATTGAGATGTGCAAGCCGCGTTTGAACGCAGGTGGTGCGGAGCGTGAAGTCGCCCAGCGCGTGCTCAGCGTGGTGCTGGAGCATACCCTGCGCCTGCTCCATCCGTTCATGCCCTACATCACCGAGGAAATCTGGCAGAGCCTGCCGCACGAAGGCGAGAGCATCATGATAGCGCCGTTCCCGGTGGAGCATCCCGAATGGAACGCCCCCCAAGCGGAAGAACGTATGCAGAAGTTGATAGAGGCGGTGCGAGCCATCCGCGCCCTGCGCACGGAGATAGGCTTCGATATCTCGCTGAAGGCGAACGTGTTCGTGGTACCTGTCTCACCGGAAGCAGGCAGTTTGCTTCGGGAGCACGAGGCGGTGATACGCACCCTGCAGCGTGTGGAGCCGATGACCATCGTGGAGCACCTGCCCGACGGCGCGAAGACGGTGGCAACACATTGCGACCTGGCGGACGTGTACCTGCAGCTGGAGGCGGTGGACATTGAGCGAGAGCGCCAGCGGGTGCAGAAGGAGCTCGCTTCGCTGGAGAAGGAGCTGCAGCGCGTGAACGACAAACTGAGCAACGAGCAGTTCCTGCAACGCGCCCCGCAAGAGGTTGTGGAGAAGGAACGGACGATCCACGCGGAGCTGCTGGAACGCCAGGCGAAACTGCTGGAACGGCTAAAGAGACTGGAGTAGCCACCGGGCATAACCGTTAGCAGATGCGTTTCGTCTATACATTGGGGAAAAGCAGAGTGGCATCTCTTACCAAGCAGAGGAGAGCGATATGAGGAAAGTGAAACTGCTGTGGATTGGAATACTCTGGTGGTGCGCCGGTTTTGCGATGGCGCAATCGCAGGACATTAACGACTACGTGCAGACCCGCTTGCACGACCTGCGTGCTACCGTCAAACAGCAGACCGCCAACCAGCGCGAGTTGGAGAAGATAAATAAGGATTTCGCCAACTCATACCGTATCAAACAGATGACCGCCCGCTACAAGGAACCTTCCAAGATGCGCCTGGAGAGCAAAGTGGGCGTGGTCAGCGTGGTATATATCATCAACGGGAACCGCAAGCACGTCTCCGCCGGTCCTATCAAGAGCACCGACGACATCAGCGACGCGCCGGGCAAGCGACAATCGCTCATGGATTTCGGTATCCTCACGCCCAGCTTCATGAAGCTGGTAAACGCAAAGTTTCTGCGTTATGACCACGAGGGCGGAGTGCGCTACCCGGTGTTTGAACTCACCTGGGCGAACTCCGACGATACCTCCAAACATATCGTGTGGATGGACGGCAAAACGCGCACCGTGGTTAAGCGACAGTGGTACAACCAGCTGGGCAAGCTGATGGCGATTTTCTACTACAAGAACCCGGTGGAAGCGGCGCCGGGCATCTGGATCCCCACGCGGGTAGAGGTGTACAACGCCGAGGGCAAGCTGGGTGGAGTTACCACCTACGTCGACCTGCACGTGAACGAAGGCTTGCCCGACAGCCTGTTCCAGTTCTAAGTGGGTGTACTCCTACACTCCCGCAAACGCGCTGAACCCTCCATCAATGGGAATCACCGCACCCGTCACGAACGCGCTCGCGGGTGATGCCAGCCAGATGATAGTGCCTATCAGGTCATCCGGTTCCCCGAATCGCCCCATCGGCGTATGCGCAATAATCGCCTGCCCGCGCGGTGTGAGGTTGCCCGACTCGTCCAGTAGCAGGTAGCGGTTCTGTTTGGTCAGGAAGAAGCCGGGCGCAATGGCGTTCACCCGCACCTTGGGCGAGTACTCCTGCGCGATGTGCACCGCCAGCCACTGCGTGAAGTTACTCACCGCCGCTTTAGCTGCCGAGTAGCCCAGCACGCGCGTCAACGGCTTGAACGCCGACATGGAGGAGAAATTGATGATGACACCGCCCCGCTCGTTCTCCAGCATCTGTCTGGCAAACACCTGAGCGGGCAGTATCGCGCCGCCGAACAGGTTCAGGTTCACCACCTTCTGTAATGCCTCTACCGGCAGGTCGAAAAAGCTTCGCTCGGGCGAGGTGGAGGCTTCGGGCATATTGCCCCCGGCCGCGTTGAGCAGAATATCCACCGTTCCTACCTCGTGCTTCACCTGCTCTGCCACTCGCTCGATATCCGCCTTGTCCAGTACGTCCATCCGGTAACCGCGCACCTCGATGCCTTGCTGGCGCAGTTCCTGCACACGCTCCTCTAACGGCGCGATGTCGGTGAGCACGATACGCGCTCCCGCTTTGCCCAGACCTCTGGCGATCGCGCCCGCCAGCACGCCCGCACCGCCGGTGAACAGTGCCACTTTCCCTTCGACCGAGAACAGCTCCTCGATAGTGCTCATTTCCTCCCTCCTTCATGATTAACGATTTGTTGTTTGTGGTCGCAGGCTGAAGCCTGCGGCTACATGGATGTATGGTCTGCGAAAGCGCCTGCCAAGTCTCGCATCAACCGGCGGAAGAAGCGATATCTTTTCGCATAGCCCTCCACTGCATCCTGCTGGGGCAGGTATTGCCTGCCGGTTCGCACCATTGCCTTCGTTGCCTGCACCACGTCCGGGTACACCCCCAGCGCAGTATATGCCAGGATAGCGGAACCGACCAGTGCCGGCTCCTCCACGTGGCTGACCTGCAG
>JBMFOT010000023.1:0-45588 GCA_049969495.1 Armatimonadota bacterium | reverse complement strand
CTGGTAGATGGGAACAACCCGTTTGGCATCCGTGTGACGATAAACAACAGCAACGTGGGAGGCGTCACCGCAGGCACAGGTGCTGGCAACGGTCTGGATGTGATGACGGGTGTGGAGCTGGCGATACCGCTCAGCGCCATTGGCAGTCCCACCGGAGCGTTCAAGGTATGCGTGTTCGTCAATGGACTGTTCCACGACTACCTGTCCAATCAGGTGCTGGCGGGGATAGGTGGTGGAGGCAATCTGGGTGAGCCACGTCTGGTAAACTTCGGCAACATTCCCGGCGAGCAGTACTTCTGGGTACCAATGCTCTACAACATCGCCGGCAGGGTGGAACTGCGCGATTGGGATGCACCTCTGGTCGGCATGCCCGTGTGGGTAGAACTGCGCCAAGGTTCAAACACCATCCGCACCGACACCGTCTACCTTGACCACGACGGCAGCTACACTATCCCAGGCGTAGGAAACGGCGTCTACGATATCGCCTTCAAAGCCAGCCACTGGCTACGTACAGTGGTGCGCAGTGTAGAGGTAATGGACGCCGACGTGACGGGCGTGGATGTCTCCCTCACCAACGGCGACATCGACGGCGATAATGAGGTGACGCTGTTCGACTTCGGTGCGCTGGTTGCCGCGTTCGGCAGTGTGCCGGGCGATAGCAACTGGAACCCCGATGCCGATTTAGACGGGGATGAGGAGGTGACGCTGTTCGACTTCGGGATACTGGTGCGCAACTTCGGCGCGATCGGGGACGAGTAGCTCGCATCCCCTTACCCCCTCCCGAAATCTTCGGGAGGGGGGTTTCGCTTTACGTTACCTCGCCTTCTGGCGCAATATCTGCAATGCCCAGCCGATGCGACCCTGAACGCTGTGCGAAGGCTCCGCCTGTAACCGCCCCTCCAGCACCGGTATCGCCGCCGGCGTGCCCACCTTTATCAGCGCCTCTGCCGCCCCATACCGGATGTTGGCGTTCGGGTGCTCGCTCAGCAGTTTCAATAATACCGGCTCTGCACGACTGTCCCCCATGTTGCCCAGAGCATCAATCGCCGCCATCTGGAGGTAAAAGTCGCTGTTCTGTGCCAGTTCCAGCAGGTCAGGCAAAGCCACTGGGTCGCCGATTTTACCAAGTGCGTCAATGGCTTCGCGCCGTAGCCTGGGTGAACCCACTCGAATTACCCCAAGCAAAGGCTCCACCGCATTTCTGCTACGCAACTCTCCTAGAGCGCGGATAGCTACTGCCTGCGCGTTCTCCGGCAGCTTACACGGTAGCGGTTCTGCGACAGACTTTAGCAAGGCAGGAATAGCGGGGTCACCGAGCAGAGACAGTATTTGGAACTTGAACCTTCCCGGTCCCCCGTTACCCGCCGCTTGTAGAATTGTCTCCACTGTGCGCGAAACATCCATCCCTTTCGTGCATATCTGCCAGTATGCCCACTCCGGGTCTTTTTCCCCAGGTTCAAGATGATAGCCAGCCCAAGGCACTGCAACAGAGCCAAAGAGAAAAAGGTCTTCCTCCAGTAAGCCTACAACCCTGCCGTCCTCGAACTGCGCCAGCCAGTGCAGGATAGCGAAACGGCTGAAGAACCACTGTGCCTTCGTCATTTGCTGCTTTGCCTTCTCCAGCGCCTCCAAGATTACTGTCACCGCATCGTTTGCACCCATCTTCGCCAGTGCACGTATACCATAGCCGAACCGCTTTACCGCCATTGATGTCCAACGCTCACCTGCTGTAAGAGCGCCGGGGTAGCTTGTTGGGTTTCTGACCCAGTCCAGCATCGTGTTCTTATAAGCCTCCGGCCCCCTCGCGCGAGCCTGAATGCGCTCTATGCTCAACTGCGCCAATGCCACGTCTGACTGCGTTGCCCAGTCGTTCATCTCCCTTCTGCGCTGGATAAACTGCTCTATCGCGGGTATCAGGTCGGGTGTGCCCACGTCCCCTAACCGGTTGAACACATACGTTCGGGTCTCAAGTTGAAAGATACCTTCAGGGTCAGAAAGCGGTTCTACCACCGGAGCGCTTTGGCGTGTGCTGACGAAGCGGATGTGCTCGTGCAGGTAGCGCAAGAGTGTAGCGGGGTCTTTCTCGGACTCGCGGTAGATACGCACCCACTGTGCTGGCGTCTGCCGTAGAGCGATAGCGGGCATTACCAGCGGGTCTTTGGGCTGAGGCAAGTCCGCCATCACCACCGATGCAAGTAGCAAGGTCAATGCAATTGCGAACAGGGTATTGTGCTTCATGTTAGTTCCCTCCTTCATAGTCTTGACGTCCCCCCACAGACCAGTCCTGACTGTCCAGTGAGCCGACCCAGTAACCGTTCCACTCGCCATAAAGGCGGGAATACATTTCAGGGTCAGGCAGTCCAGATGTTGGTATGCTGCCTTGTTGTCCTGTCCACCAGCGGTGGAGCGCATCCCACCCCCCTCTATGGAAATGATATATTTGTTTGTCTGCATCCTCGTAAGTGTTCGATACACTATCCCCGTCATCATCATGTCCGTTCTCTGGAAATAAGGGTAGCCATACACCTCTAGGGGCGATATGGTCGTTACTGAAGCCTCCCCATGCTGCGAGAAACAGGTCTCTGTGCGCGAACTCGTGTGCCACAACCCTGGAAAGTAGATCGATACCGCCTGCCGTAAGTCCATAAGTGTCACGCAGCTGTGCCGCACTGATAGCGGCAGGAAATATGTAGATTCTGCCCCGGTACTGCTCAGCAAACTGTATAGGGGCTAGTAGCCCCATGAAATCAAAAAACCCCAGTACCTCCGCACCGCTCTGTCGTAGGATCTCCACCTCTTGTTCCTCCACTCCCTCAAGTATCTCCTCCATCGTTAGAGGTACCCAGTGCACTACTGGATAGCTCACCCCCTCCATAGGTATACTGTTCGTTAAAGCGAGGTATCACGTTACCCCAATGCCCTGCACGGTTGTGAAACCAATTCGGAACATCCCACGTCCCGAACACGGATTGCCCCCGCGAGTTGTCTATCAATTCGTTCGTGTACGAACGGTCATACGGCGGCAGATAGTAAATGTCAAACCCCAGCAGGCGTTCAGCGGTCTTCTCATCCAGTCGTTCAATCCGCCCTACCGGAGGTGGAAAAGTGATACTAAATACTGCTTTCGGAAACCGCCGCAAACTTTTTCTGCTCTCCTCTCGGTTGGGTGTTGCGACTGAAGCTGCACCCTGTCAAACGAAGCCAGATTTTTTCAAAATTCATTAGCGGGTGCCGATCACCATCGCGCAACAGGCTTAGAATGACAAGCAAGCAGAACCGACCTGCTTATACCCCAACAATCACGTGTGGTGAAGCATTTGCTTCATGACGAACCGTTTCCTTTGTTTCACGGGAGTGTTTGCCCCTTCGTCGGGTATACTCGATAAAACGCTGACAAAAGGAGATGGTGTTATGCGCTGTCTGCTCGACCTTACCGGTGAAAACCACTCGGAAGAGACGCTATATCGGCAGATACCCTTTCCCCCTACCCCAGCCGACCGCCCCTACGTGTTCCTCAACATGGTGAGCACGCTAGACGGCAAAATCACACTGGGCGAGGTGGGCGATACTGCGATGGGCCTGGGTAGCTCGATGGATAAAGAGCTGATGAAGCGGTTACAACATAATGCACAGGCGGTCCTCATCGGAGCAAGCACCCTCCGCGCAGGGCATATCACCTACCCCCCTTCCCTGTGGCGGGCAGTGGCCACCGCCAGCGGAAATGTCCCCACCGATTCCCGCTTCTTCGCCGAGGCGCCCGGCAAGGCGGTGGTCTTCACCACGGAACGGATGCCGGATGAACAGCGTCACGCTCTACAGGAAGTCGCGCATGTGGTTGTATGCGGATCGGACAGGGTCAATCTTTCACTGGCGTTAGCTTTCCTGCGCCATCAGCTGGGAGTGGAACGATTGCTCTGCGAGGGAGGCGGAGAATTGAACTTCGAAATGTTCGCCGCGGGGCTGATAGACGAATGGTTCCTCACCCTCGCGCCGAAGGTCAAGGGGGGGCGTCACATCCCTACCACCGTGGAGGGCGTGGGGCTACCGCGCGAGCGTGTGGTGCAAATGCAACTGCTCTCGGTGTACGAACATGAAGGCGAGCTGTATCTGCGTTACCGGAGGCAGGGATGAGCCATGCTACCCTCTGAGTTTCGCAGGTTGGTGGAAGAAGCCATAGACTCTCTACCGGAAGAAATCCTGCGCCACCTGAAAAACGTGGAGGTGCTAGTGGAGTGGACCGCCCTGCCCGAACAGCGGCGCAAAGCGGGACTTCGCCCATGGGAAGACCTTTTCGGGCTGTATGAGGGTGTACCGCTTACCGAACGAGGCGTCACCTCCGGCGAACCCATCTTCCCCGACCGCATCACCATCTTCCAGCGACCGATTGAACGCCGCTATCGCACGCCAGAGCGGATTCGCGATGCCATCCGTCGAACGTTGATTCATGAAATAGCGCATCACTTTGGCATCAGCGACGAGCGACTGCGCGAGCTGGGCGCATACTGAAAGGAGCGCATCCTCTATGCAACAGGAGCTTTTCCAGAAACTATCCGAGAAGATACGCTCGGTTCCCGCCGAAGTCGGACTGGCAGTGCGTGGAGTGGACATAGACCTGCATATCGACATCAACAGCACAGAACCGTTCCGCTCCGCCAGCGTGATTAAGGTTCCTCTGCTTGCCGCGCTCTTCTGGCTGAGCGAACAGGGCAAGCTGGACCGGCAGGAAACACTCCCTCTGCGCGATACCGACCGCACGCCCGGCTCCGGCATCCTGCGCGAACTGCATACCGGTCTGACCCTCACTCTGCATGACCTGGCGGTGCTGATGATTGTGCTCAGCGACAATACCGCGACCAACATGCTCATCGACCGCGTGGGCGTGGAAACAGTTGAGGAGTTTCTGAGGCAGCTGGGCTTCCACCGCACCACTCTACAGCGCAAGATGTACGATTTTGCCGCCGCGGAGCAGGGCAGAGAGAACCTCTGCAGTGCCGCTGAAATCGCCGACCTGCTGAAGTGGATGGCGCAGGGCGAGATACGCGCGGTGGACGGCACATTGCTGGTCGCCAACGCAGGCTGTGAACAGATGCTTCATATCATGCGTGCACAATTCTATCGGGACCTGATACCCGCCTTACTGCCCGATGAGGCGAAGGTAGCGAACAAGACAGGCGAAATCAGCGGACACTACCACGACTCGGCGGTGGTGTGGACACCGGCGGGATGCTACACCCTTGCAGTGCTCACACGAGGCTTCGAACACCGCAGGGTGGCCGCGCCTTTCATCGCAGACCTGTCGCTGACAATATACCGGACGGTATGCCATCACATGCAGGATTCCTCATAACCACACAGCGAAAAAGAAAGAGGAAGCAATACCCGAAGGAGGTAAACGGACATGCGTCGGATAGGATTGTGGTTGTGGATAGCTCTATGGGTGTGCTCCGCTGTCTTTGCACAGCAACATAACACCCTCTCCCCGCGCGAACAACGCTTCGGGTGGAAACTGCTCTTCAACGGAAAAGACCTGTCCGGCTGGACAGTTGCCGATGCTCAGGATGCCTGGCGCGTGGAGGATGGAACCATCCACTGTACCGGCAAGGGCGGCGGCATGTTGTACTCCAACGACCAGTACAAAAACTTTGTACTGCGTCTCGATTTCAAGATGTCGCCTAACGCCAACAGCGGTGTCTTCGTGCGCATCTGGGACCGCAACGACCCGGTGAACACCGGTATAGAAGTGCAGATTCTGGACAGCTACGGCAAACCCAGCCCGGGCAAACACGACTGCGGAGCCATCTACGACATCGCTGCACCACTCAAGAACGCTGTTCGTCCTGCCGGAGAGTGGAACAGCCTGAGCATCTGCTGCCGGAGTGACGGCGGGATGGACTGCGTGAAGGTGTTCCTGAACGGCGAGAAGATTATCGACATCCATCTCAGCGACTGGACAGAGCCGGGCAAGAACCCCGACGGCACGCCCAACAAGTTCAAATACGCCTACAAGGAGATGGTGAAACCGGGCTACATCGGCTTGCAGAACCACGGACACGAAGTGTGGTTCCGCAACATCAAGATACGACCGCTGTATTGATTGCATCCTGCTGGAGGGCGAGCTCCTGCCAAGCCGTACGAAATATTCCTCTCCTAGCCTCCCCCATGCACGGGGTAATGCCCCCTCCTTTCCTCCCCCGCAGACGGGGGAGGAAAAAGGTTCCCTGCCCGCTTGCGGGGAGGGCTGGGGTGGAGGCTAAACCGGTCACCCGGAGGTTCGCCCTCCCTGACAGAAAACGCGAGGATGAACGGTTAACAAACCATCACTGCATCTCCTCCAAATCGGGTACAATAACGCTAATGCTAGCCGCGTTCGCGCGGGAAGAAGGAGAAGCGTTCAACCATGCAACCCAACCGCCTCATCCACGAGAAGAGCCCGTACCTCTTGCAACATGCGCACAACCCCGTGGACTGGTATCCGTGGGGCACGGAGGCATTCGAGCGGGCGGCCAGTGAGGATAAACCCATTTTCCTCTCGGTCGGCTACTCGTCCTGCCATTGGTGCCACGTGATGGAACAGGAAAGCTTTGAGGACCCCCGCATCGCTGACATCCTGAATCGGAACTTCGTCTGCATTAAGGTGGACCGCGAGGAACGCCCAGACATCGACGACATCTACATGACGGCGGTGCAGCTACTTTCCGGGCGCGGCGGCTGGCCCATGTCCGTGTTTCTCACCCCAGAGGGCGAGCCGTTCTTCGCAGGAACCTATTATCCACCCGAAATCTTCGCGCAGATTGCCCGCCAGCTCGCCGATGCCTACCAGAATCGGCGCGATGAGGTGCTGCAATCCGCCCGAGAAATCGCCGCAGTGATACAACAGGTCGCCTCGGCACGATACGAACAGATGGAAGGCGAGCCAGATGCGCGTATCGTGGGCAATTACCTGCAACAGATGCGCCAGCACTTCGATCCCCCCCACGGCGGTTTCGGCACCGCTCCCAAGTTTCCACCCAACACCGCCTTCCCAGTGCTCTTCTGGCTGGCGGAGAACCTGGACAGTGAAGAAGCCTTGCAGATGGCTCTGCGCACACTGGACGCGATGGCGCTGGGTGGGATTCGCGACCATATCGGCGGGGGCTTTCACCGCTACTCCACCGATGCCGAGTGGCTGCTGCCCCACTTCGAGAAGATGCTCACCGATAACGCGCAGCTCGGCTGGGCGTATACCGAAGCGTATAGCCTCACCGGCAATGCCCAGTACGAGGAAGCGGCACAGCAAATTTACCAGTGGGCATTGCGTGAGATGCGCGTGGAGGGCGGCGCTTTTGCCAGCGCGATCGACGCCGATAGCGAAGGAGAGGAAGGGAAGTACTACACATGGACTCTGGGCGAAATACGCCAGGTGCTTCCTCCCGCTCTGGCGGACCTGTTCTGCAATGTGTACAGTATCCGTCCCGATGGCAACTACCGCGATGAAGCCACTGGGCAGCTGACAGGCAGAAACATCCCGCACCTGCGCGCGTCCCTTCACCAGATTGCCGCCGAACTGGGCATGACGCCCATCGAGCTGAAGGACAAGATGAATACCGCCCGCGAGCTGCTATTGCAGGCGCGTCAGCAGCGCGTGCCCCCCCTGCGCGACGACAAAGTGCTGGCGGGATGGAACGGGCTGATGATAGAAAGCCTCGCGTACGCCGGGCTGGTGCTTGAAAAGGAGGAATACGTGCAGGCAGCGGGTGAAGCCGCGCGGTTTATTCTGGAAGAGATGATGGATGGCGAAGGTCGCCTATTGCGGCGATACCGCGACGGCGAGGCGGCGATACCCGCATACTTGGAGGACTACGCCCTGCTGGGTGCGGGGCTACTGGAGCTGTTCGAAGCCACCGAAGACGAGAGCTGGCTGGCAGAGGCAAAACGGCTCGCGAACCGCGCCATCGCCGAGTTCTGGGATGGGGAACACCAGGCGTTCGTGAATACCGCCGACTATCACGAGAGGCTCATCGCGCGCGTCAAAGAGGTGCACGACCGCTCCACGCCCTGCGGAAACGGCGCGATGGTGCGTTTGCTGGCAAAGCTATATAGGGTGACGGGAGAGGAGAACTATGGCTATTTCGTATATCGCGCGCTGCGTTCGCTGTGGTCGCCTATCCAGAAATACCCGCAGGGCTCGGACAGTCTGATACACGCCCTGCTGTTACTTGCCGGTGACGAACTGGAGGAGGTACCCGAAGCAGAAGAGGCTCAGCCTGTGATGCCAGCCTCCGGCTTGCCGGTCAACGTGGAGATGCACATTATGGAGGGCGGAGTGATGGTTCGCTTTCTGATGGAGCGTGGCTGGCATATCAACGGCGCAGAAGATGTTCCCGAGCCCCTGGTACCCACGCGCATCGAAATGTCCAGCACCCTGCCGTTGATATTCGGCGAGCCGATGTTTCCCCCGCCCGACACCCTACAGACGAGCGAATCGGCGCAGCCGATACCCATCTACCGCGGCGAACTGCGCGTGGTGGTGCCGGTCATCGGCATCGGCGAGGTAACCGAAGATACCGGCGAGATTCGCGCCCGCGTCACCTGCCAGCCCTGCACCGAGACCGAGTGCGCTCTACCTCAAACGGTGGAGCTGGTGGAGCAGGTGCGCCTGCAGCTGCGCGGTTGACATCACCTCTCCAAATATGGAATACTGCTTCCGAAAGGAGGTGGTGCCCTATGGCAGACGAACGAGGTGATTCTGGGGGCTAGGCTGTTTTAGCCCGGTCTGCCATGAACGGTGTGGCGAACCGTTTTAGCAGGGGGGTTATGAACAGCCGCCCTTGGCTCGCCAGCCGACTTCGAGCGGGGCGTGAGCCCCGCTTATTCCATTTGTTGCAGCACCACGTCCGCCACCGCTTCTGCCATCAGCGGGTCGTCGTTCAGCGAAGCGGCGCGTCGGTAACTCAACCCCAACGCCTCGCACTTCTGGCGTGCTTCCACATCCAGATCGTACAGCACCTCCAGATGGTCCGCCACAAAGCCAATAGCACAACACAACACCTGCCTTTGCGACCACTCACGCGCGATCTCCTCCAGACGCTCCAGGATGTCCGGTCCCAACCAGGGCTCGCCGGTGTTGCTCGCGCTCTGGTAGGCGAACGTCCAGTAGGGCAGGTCCAGTTTTTGCGCCACCAGCTGTGCGCTGTCCATCAGCTCGCGCTCATAAGGGTCACCCCACTGGTGGATGCGTGCGGGCAGGCTGTGCGCGCTGAAAACGACCATCGTCTGCTCCGGCCGCCAACCTTCCATCGCCTCCTGCACCTTACGCGCAACCGCCTCGATGAACAGGGGGTGGCTGCCCCACCGCTCCACGAAGCGCAATTCCATCTCCGATGCAATCTGCTCGCGCGCCTGCAAGGCGTAGTCGATATACCCGCCAACGCTCAGTCGCGAGTAGTGTGGCGCGAGCACCACCCCCACTGCCCGCCGCACGCCGTCGTTCGCCATCTGCTCCACCGCTTCTGCGATAAACGGATGCCAGTGCTTCATGCCCACGTACATCCTACCGTTCCATCCCCGCGCGCGCAAGGCGTCCTCCACCGCTCGCACTTGCCGTTGAGTGATTTCGTTGAGCGGTGAGACCCCGCCAATGGCTTCATACCTGCGAACGAGGTCCTGTAGTTGCTCCGGCGAAGGCGGTCTGCCCCTGCGAATATGGGTATAGTAAGGTTCTACTTCCTGCAGTGTGCGGGGCGTACCATACGCCATAATCAGCACATCCCAACTTGCTGCCACATCTCCCTCCATTCCCGGTGACTACGCGCTGTCACGTTGAGACTACGTCTCCCTCATTATACCTGACACACACCTTATCCCCAACATAACCACACCTCCCCCGTCCATTCCACTCCCGCGCGCAGAGGAACAGGCTTTCCATCTAGCAATGCCAGAAACAGCACCACCTCGCCATTGCCGGAATCGATGCAGAAGGTGTTCTGCATTCCCCTCGTCCACTGCACCCTGAGCGCACCTTTTTCCGTCTCCACAATGAGCGGTTCTGCGCCATCTTCCCGCCGCTCGCCAAGGCGCACGCCAGTGCGCGCACCCGCACGCCCCCCTTCCATACCGCGTCGCCAGCCCCTGAAGCCCCACAAAGGCAAGCGCAGGGCGAAGAACGCACGTGTCTCGCCTCTCTCGCTGAGCGGAGTGAAGCCGATAGTGATCCGCAGCGTCTGACCATCTTCCAGTCTGTAGCCCAGACGGTAGCGCGTGCCCGGCGAAGCTACTGGACAGGATTGCACGCCATTCCACGCCCGATGACGCAGCCATCCCGTGAAACACACCTGTCCATCACGTTCCACCTTCAGACGCGGGTTGGTCTCACCATCCGCTGAGGCATAGCCTTTCTCTACCAGTCCCCAGTCGGTGTAAAGGTCACTACCTTGCAAAGACCACCCATGACCACCCGGCGATTGCCAGAGCACTGGCAACCCACCATGCCGGCGTGCAAGGCTCAGAAGGGAACCTCTACTGCGCAGGTGGACGAACAGGGACGTGACGTCCACTTGCTCGTGCCGTGCTGTGACAGGGTTTTCTTGCCCAATGCTGTACGCCTCACGCGGTTTCACCACCAGGTCCACCTGCCTACCGTCCAGATGCTCATCTGCAATCCGTACTTCGCTGGCTTTTGCCACGTCCACGAGCAGATGCAACTCTTGCCCATCCGCCCAGCGCACGCCGATGCTTGCGGTGTTCGCCCCATCCAGCAAGCCCTCTTCCAGTGGATGCCACGCGCGCTTCAGCACCGGCAGCGCATCCTCCGGCGACTCATCACGCTTTACACGTACGCGATAATCCCGAAAGGCGTCCTCCAGCCTCCCCTCCGGCGTTTCCACAAACCACTGTGCCGCCCCAAACGCGCGCACCGTGCCATCTTGCAGTATTCGCCAGCGTCCGTTAGTGGGCTCGGCTGCTTCCACACTGCGCGAACGTCTGGGAATCGCCTTCCCGCCACGTGGCTTGAGCAGGAGCACTATCGGGCGATACGAGGGAATTTCCACTTCTACCGAACCGGCAGCTCCGCGCACCGGCTCGCCGCTGAAAGCATCCACACATACGGGAAACCGCTGCGACAGTGCCTTCGCCCACGAAAGCCGACAGCGTCTCGTCTCCCCCGTCAGATTGACTGCTACGATAGCCGCGCCGTCATCCGCCCGACGCAAGAAGGTGAACACCTGCGGATGCGAACACTGCACGGAGTGGTATTCTGCCTCGCCCTCTGCCAGGCATCTCTCGCGCCTGCGCAGGTGAAGCCACCCAGACAGCTCCCGCGAGAAGCCGATTTCCTGCTCCTGATACACCAGAGGAACGCCCTGCATCAGACAGCATATTGCCATCAGCGACTGCGAGATACCCACTCCGAAGTACTGCGCGGCAGGCACAGTGTCGTGATTTTCCAGAAAACGCACCAGCCCGTTCAGCGCACGATGGGGATAACAACAGCGCTCCCACTCCAGCCACTCCTGCGCCTCGCGTATCCACCGCGCGAGGTCGGGCTGCAGGGTGATGTCGCGCATGACCATGTACCAGGGATAGTCAAACAGCATATCCGCGTGGCGAAAAGCCAGCGGCTTGCCCGCCTCCGGTAGGATAAAGCCATCACGAGACACCGCCCGGAATGCGTCGCGTACCACCTTGTTCAGCTGCAAGCCACCATACGCCACCGAAGCGTTCGCCCGGTATGGATTGCGCCAATTGGCTGCCTGCCCCCAACCCATCACGTCCAGACGCGCCCCATCGAAGCCGAACTCCTTTGCCCAGCGCGTGACCACCTCGCGGATGCGCTCCTGCCATGCCGGATGCGACACGTCCGCCGCCAGCACCGTGCCACCCCACACCCTCACCCGATTGCCCGCTTCATCAATGCACCACACCTCCTCCGGCAGGTTTTTCACCTCCTCGCTCTCAGGATGCACGCCGTACACCACCAGGTCTATCGCCACTTTCATGCCCAGCCGGTGCGCCTGCTGCACGAACTCTTTCAACTCTTGTGGCGTGCCGTTCTCGGGGGCAACATGGTTGAAGGCAGGCAAGGTGTACACCCACGGCGGCGGATAGCTCACGGGCAACAGCCACAGCATGGTAACGCCCAGCTCATGCAGGTCGGGAAGCAACGCGGTGAGACGCGAGAAGCGGTTACCCCTGTCGCCCGCCCACCAGCTTTCCAGTCTGCCCCAGGGGTGCAGCTCGTACAGCGAACCACCCTTTAGATGCTCGGGTAAATCGAGCGGGGGACCGTTACCCAATGCATCCGAGAGATGCGACAATGCCTCGAGCAGGCGTTTCTCATCGCCGGCGACAACCTCTATCACTTGTGTGCCGATGGCGAATTCTGTTCCTTTTCGCACCCTGAGCAGCGTCTCGAAGCCATGCCGGAGCGCTACTCCCCTTTCTGCCTCCTCCACGCCGACCCGCGCCTGGTCCATGCGGAAGATATACCCCGCGACAACCGATACCTTTCGCGAAGGGGAATGCACCAGCGCGATGCCGTACTCCCCGCGCGTCCAGCCCGCCTCTTGTCGAACGCGCCCCACCTTCAGGTCGCCGAACCGATGGCATGTGATGGGGAAATCGCCCGGAATAAGGGTGAAATCCTCAGGACTATCGGACAGGCGCAGTGCCGGGGTGCGCAGAATCACACCGCTTATCCTTACCGGTTCGTCGCCGTCCCAGCGTAGGGTGACATCGCGCAGGATGCGCAAGCCGTCGAGGGTGAACCTCTGTCGCATCCACCAGTCGCCTGCCTGCCGTGTCACCTCCGTGATGTTCTCTTTGCGTTCCAACGAAACCAAACGCCATTCGTGTGGCTGCGGGAAAGTGTGTGGAGAGGCGTTGGCGTGCACTTCAGCGGTGGGAGCCACCGCCACCTGACGCCCGTCTACGGACAGCCCATCCCATGTGCCGGTCTGCCGGTTGAAGTGGAGAGCGATGTGCACCGATTCCACCATCGAGTGCAAATGTCGGGGCGGAGATTTCCTGCCCCGACAGGAAATTCGCGATGCAGCGGCGGTTTGCCTGCGTGTTATCGCCTCTGCGGTACGGACGGCGGATTGTAGGGCTGGCTGGAACGCAGCATCTGCTCGTAGCGGCGCTGGAACTCCTCGTTGCTAACCTGCATGTTCCCGCTGGTGGGGCGCGTTTTCCACCAGAAAAAGAGCCCAACCGCTACGAGCATAACCACGATAATCGCTGCCAGATGGAGGAGTGTTTACGGCTAAAGCCGCTCCTCCTCAGACGAAGCCAGCCTACGCTGGCTGATAGCCCTTCGAAGGCAGGGCTGGGTTTGTGAAGTCCGCCAATGTCCTCCTACAAAAATCACCGGTTTTTTGTGCTAACCCCACGAATGGTACGATTCTTGCACTATACACTAGTGCGCAGGAGTGCGTGAACGAAATATCCGGACACCGAAAACAGCACCGGGCTAACCGGTGAGAGATACCGCCTTTCCGTTCAGACACTCACTCCTTCATTCCTGCGTTTGCCCCGGCAGAGTCGGGGCGTTTTTTTTCACCTCGCTGGATTTTTTAACCGGTGTATTGTACTGAAGTTTGAACAAAATCCATGTGCATCTACTATAACTCTACCCTCAGTTTGGCAAGATTGCGGAGCAACTTGTTTGTTCAAACTCCATGTTGTATAATGCAGGTGAAAAACCCGTACGTTCTTAAGGTGCTATTACATTTTTTCGGGAACATTGACAACCGGACGAGCGTCTGAAAAAGCAGAAGTCGGCGCGGCGACTGCGGGAAAGGAGGTGTATCATGGAGGCAGAGCGCCGGGTGTCGCTGTTGTTCCCGCGAAGCTGGCAGCTGGTATCGGTATATGTTCCGGCGAGCGCAGTGGATTACGTCAAGGAGCGTAACATGCAATACTGGTTATCCTTATACGAGCGCGACGCGGAACAGGCTCTGCAAATCGGGGAGCGACTAGGATTCGTGGTTCCTCAAAAAGCGGCTTCGTCGTAGGCGAACAACAGCATTCAAAAGCCCCAAGCACTCGCTTGGGGCTTTCTGTTTATCGTCCGCTTCACCTAAGCGGAGGGTCGCTTGGAACCTCAACCGGGGCGGAACACCGGCGCGGGGTCATCATCCTCCACAATCTTGACCGCAGGCACGCCCAGACGCTCCGCTATCATCTGCGAGACCCTGTTCAGCTCCTCGCGGTTCCATCCTGCCGTTTGCCAGAGTATCTTATCGCCCGAATCCAGCAGGTACAGGGTGGGCACGGAAACGAGGTCGTACACCGCCGTTGCCTTCAACCCCTCATCCAGCACCTGCGGGAAGGTGACGTTACCGTATGTGCGGGCGTAGCTGATGGTTGCGCTGGCGTCATCCTGAGATACCCCCCAGATTTGGAACCCCTTGCCTGCATACGCCTGCTGAAACCTCTCAAGATAGGGGTTCGTAAACTGGCACACAGGACACGAGACCTTGTAGAACACCAGCATCAGCAACCCCTGCCGACGTGCCTCTGCAGTAGAATATGGTTTGTCGTCTACCCCCTGAAAAGTAAAGTCCACCGGAGCATCCCCGGCTATTCGTGTAGCCATCTACGCATACCTCCTTCTGCAAAGGTTATTTACGCACACGTTTTTGCCAATGGGGAGGCAACTCGATCAGCCCATAGATGCAATAGGGCGCCCCCACGCGCACCGCCCATGCGGCGTCGCCGTACGAATAGTGCCAGAACTCATCCCGACAATTGCTAAAGCCCGCAGCCAGCATCGCTTCCACCAGAATCATGCGGTTGCGATGGGCCTCAGGGGTTAACCCCTCTATCCACGTTGGCGCCGCCTGCCATCCTGCGTACGGCGAGGTGACATCCAGCGGCTTACCGCTGGGAGAGAGTAGCTGTACGTCCACCGCCCCGCCGGTGCAGTGCCCGGGAGGTGCTTTCTGGTCCACCGGCGCGAAGAATCGGTTGGTCATCCGCCGCAGGGTAGCATAACTCCACTCAGGATGCTTCTCGCGCAGCTGGTTAAAGTATCCCTCGTAGTGCTCGCGTTGCATCTCCAGCGTGCGGTAGGCGGTCGTTACCCGCAACCGGTAGCCGGGTGGAAGCAGCTGCTGAGCGCGATTGAGCATCTCCGCCACCGTTACCCGCAGGAAAGGAATGCACTTTCGCGCCACGCGCACTTGCGGACAGGCTTTGCGGATGTCTACCAGAGGTTCACCGCACTCTCGCAGAGGTACCCTGTTGAGCGCGGCAATCGGTTCGGGTGTGCCTTTCTGACGCCAGTTGCTCATCTCATCACCTCATCCAGAGGATAACAACCCTCGTACACCAGCTCGGCAGCACCCGTCAAAAAGACAGACTCCCCCGGTCGCCAATCCACATGCAGTACTCCCCCCGCCGAGTATACGTCCACCGATTCACCTGCCAGTCCGTGCAATTGCGCCGCCACCGCCGCCGCGCACGCTCCGGTACCGCAGGCTAAGGTCTCTCCCGCTCCACGCTCCCAGATTCGCATTCGCAACCGGGACGGGCTTTCCACTACTGTCCATAGCACGCTGGTGCGTTGCGGGAAGAGTGGGTGGTTCTCTATCATCGGGCTATCGCGCAGGAAACGCTCGTCGTCGGGCAGGCTGTCGACAAACACCACGCCGTGCGTAGAGCCGGTGGAGAGAGCGGTTATCCTGACCGTACCGTGCGGCAGGTCAACCGGCATATCGACCACCGGAGCCTTTGTCGCCACCACCGGCACTTCGGCCGGTTCAAAGCGCGGTTCTCCCAGTTCCACTCGCACCGTGCCGTCGGATAGCAGTTCCACCTGCTTGTCTCCATCGATAGTCTCCACAGCAAAACGGGTATCCGCAGTCAACCCATGCAGGCTCGCCCACTTCGCGACACACCGCAAGCCATTTCCGCACATGTCCTCGCTGCCGTCGGGATTAAACATGCGCATTCGCACCGCCTGACGACTGCCACGCCCGACCACCAGCAACCCGTCTGCGCCAACGGCAAACCGTCTCCGGCACAGCCGACGCGCCAAATCAGGCAGGGAGAACGAGCAAACCGCCTCCTCCGACACCACCACGAAATCGTTGCCCACACCGTGCATCTTGGAGAAAGGAAGTACAGGCATTTTTACTCCACGAATCCCGTCCGCCTTAACAGCTCCATATCTACTCCGCTACAGCCCTGCCGAGCCTGCAACAGCTTCTCGATATACTTTGCCAGCATGTCGAACTCCACGTTGACCTCATCGCCAACCTGCCGAAACCCCAGCGTGGTGACCGCCCGAGTGTGCGGAATCAGCCAGACACTGAAATCGCTTGCACCCACATCTGCCACCGTCAGGCTCACACCGTCCACTGCCACCGAACCTTTCGTGACCACATACCGCATCCACTCCTCGTCGACACCGATTGCCATCACCACAGCGTTACCCTGCGGAACAAGCCGTTGCACCGTGCCGGTGGTGTCTACATGTCCCTGCACAAAGTGCCCCCCCATCGCTTCGCCCACGCGCAGGGCATCCTCCAGATTCACCCTGTCCCCCCTCTTGAGCCTGCCCAGGTTACTGCGCCTCAGCGTCTCTTGCACCGCGTCGAACCACAGGCGACCCTCTTCCTTACGTATCACGGTCAAGCACACTCCGTTGATCGCTACGCTGTCGCCAACCTGCACCCGGGCAGATATTTCGGGCGCACGTATCGCCAGCCGCGCGCCCTCTGCTCCCACCTCGATGCGCTCCACCTCGCCCAGTTCCTTTACAATGCCGGTGAACACCCCTCGTCGTCCTCCCAGACCGGATACGCCTGCACCATCATATCCCGTCCGATTTTTCTCCAGTATACCCTATCCAGCCGCAGGCATCCTTCCATGTGCGCACAGCCATCGCCTTCTACCGCGGTGGGAGCCTCCCGTCCGCCGATGATGCGCGGCGCATAGAAAAACATCACCTTATCCACCAGCCTCCGCGCGAACAGAGCGGCTATCAACGTGCCTCCGCCCTCGCACAGTACACCGGTCACCCCGCGCTGCGCCAGCATCGTCATCAGCGCACGGAGGTCCACACGCCCATCATCGGCAGGTAGCATGGCTACCTCCACTCCCCGCTCGCGCAGGCGTGCGACCTTTTCCGGCGGAGCGGATGCGGTAGTGGCGATAAGCGTTGGGGAATCCTCCACACTCAACACCCGCGCCTCCTCCGGGCAACGCAGACGACTATCCACAATCACGCGCAGGCGATGCAAAGGCTCCTTGAGCCGGGGCAAACGCGCGGTCAGTAGCGGGTCATCTTTCAACACCGTGCCGACACCCACCATCACCGCGTCATGCCGAGCACGCAGACGATGCACCAGCCGCCGCGCCGGCTCGTCGGTAATCCACTTGCTATCGCCCGTATGCGTGGCGATTTTGCCGTCCAGCGACATCGCCGCTTTCACCGTCACGAAGGGCATCCCCGTCGTGTGGTACTTGATGAACACCTCGTTCAGCTGCCGCGCCCGCTCTTCCAGCACCCCCACCTGTACCTCGATGCCCACCTCGCGTAGTTTCTCGAACCCCTTGCCCGCCACCTGCGGGTTCGGGTCCTGCATGGCTGCGTATACACATCGAACGCCTGCCTCAATCAGCGCGTCGGTACAGGGAGGAGTACGCCCCCAGTGACTGCACGGCTCTAAAGTGACATACAGGGTGGCGCCTCGCGCTTTCTCTCCGGCACGGCGCAGTGCCTCTACCTCCGCGTGGGGCATTCCTGCTCGCCGATGATACCCTTCCCCGACCACACGCCCATCTTTCACGAGCACCGCCCCCACCATCGGATTCGGAGCAGTATACCCTCGTCGCGCCAGAGCCAGCGCACGCCGCATGAATATCTCTTCAAGAGGGGTTCCCATCGCGTTTACCATCGGAGGAAGGCGAGGGGGGAGCAGGAGGCTTCCGCACCAGTTCATCCATCATCTGCCTGTGCTCGCGCAGATAGCGTTGCAGTGTCTCACGTGCGTCCATCAGAGCCACCAGCACCAGCGCCATCACCAGCACAAACACGCCGATGGAAAACTGAAGCAGACGCAGCAGACGTGCACCCCCGCTCGCCTCGCCGGATGGAAGGTAAATAGCCTCTTTGAACTGTAGCACCAGCGCCAGAGCCAGTAACAGCGCACAGCCGATGCTCCTCAGCACAAACTGCCGACGCGAGCTCCAGCCCCTGCGCATCGCCCGCGCTTCCCGCAAGAGAAACACCGCCGAAACCGCCGCCACTACCACGGTCAGCCACACACCGCCTCACACCCTTTCCTGTGCCTCCCACACCGCCTGACGCAGCTCCTCTACGCCTGCCCGCACCCCTTCGGGATGCCCGAATACCGACGAGCCGGCTACCAGCACCCGCGCTCCTGCCCGCACCACCATCGGCGTCGTTACCCCGTTAATGCCGCCATCCACCTCCAGCCAGGCGTCGCTGCCCGCCTCGTCTAGCAGTGCGCGAGCGCGAGCGATCTTGCGCAACATCTCGGGGATAAACTGCTGTCCCCCAAAACCGGGGTTCACCGTCATCACCAGCAACAGGTCGATATCGGGAATAACGTATTCGATGACATCCAAAGGGGTTGCCGGATTGAGCGCAACGCCCGCGCGCGCACCGCACTCTCGAATCTGCGCCAGCGTGCGCTGTAGATGCACACACGCCTCCGCGTGCACAGTGATAATGTCTGCCCCCGCCTGTGCAAACTCCTCGATATAACGTTCCGGCTGCACAATCATCAGATGCACGTCGAAAACCGCATCGGAGTGGTGGCGTACCGCCTGCACCGTTTGCGGTCCAAAGGTGATATTGGGCACGAAGAGCCCGTCCATCACGTCAAAGTGCAACAGCTCTGCACCCGCTTCGCGCGCCGCGCGAGCCGCCTGCGCAAAATTGGCGAAATCCGCGGAGAGCAGAGAAGGAGCGATGCGCACACGCGCTTCACTACTCACGGACGCACCTCCTCGTGCACCAGCTGGTTGTTGAAGTAGATGCGGAATATCACATTGCGTCCCCGCGCCCGCACCGGAACGATGAGCTGTTCGCCCCCAGTGTGCGGCTCGTCCAGGATAGTGTACACTCCCAGAGCATCCTGCACTTCCAGACGTACCTGTACCACCTCGCCGGGCGCACCTTTCACCGGGATAACCAGCTCGAACCCTCGTTCCCTCGGCTCCTCCGGCACGGGCGGTAAAGCGGCACCTTTGCTGATAACCAGGTCCACCGGCGCATCCCTGTTTACTCTCTGCTTAGGAGCGGGTGACTGCGACACTACCGTGCCCGCGGGGGCGGTGTCCACCTTTTCCTCCACCTTCCCTACCTGTAACCCCGCCTGCACCAGCCTCTGGCGAGCATCCGCCTCACTCAAGCCCTGAACGTTGGGAACCTCTACGGTACGTGAGCCTTTGCTCACCCACACCTGTACCACTGCGCCTGCCTTGACACTGGTTCCCGGTTCGGGCTGTACTAGGTACACTGTGCCTGCTGGAAACTGTTCGTTGTATTCCTCCTGACGTATCGCCAGATTCAATCCCGCTTCCTGCGCCAGTCGTCGTGCCTCTGCCAGCGGTTTGCCCTGCAAGTCGGGAACAGGCACTTCTTTAATGGGACGAGTTATCCAAAACCACACGATTACCAGCGCGATGAGCATCAGCCCGGCCAGAGCCGTCAGCACGCGCACGAGATATTTGATAATACGCAGCTCGGCATCTTCTGTCTCCGCCGAACGTGCCCTGTCTGGGGCAGGGAGCGCGGGGTTTTCCGGTTTACGCTCCAGCGGCGACCACGATAGCGGCTTGCCAAACCGCAACGCATCGTGCACTGCCCGTAAGTCTTGAAGCATCGTGGTCATGTCGGGGTAGCGTTGCTCCGGCAGTTTCTGCATCGCCTTCAGCACGATGCCCTCTACCGCCCTGGGGACGCCCGGGTTTACCGCGCGCGGACTGGGAGGTGGGTCTTTAGCATGGCGCAGTGCCACCGCTACCGGCGTATCGGCGGGAAACGGCACGCCCCCGGTGAGCATTTCAAACAGGATTACCCCTAGAGCGTATACATCCGCCGCAGGGGTAACCTGCCACCCCTCCGAAACCTCTGGCGGAAGATACGGCGCGGCGCGGGTTAACCAGGCGGTTTGCGCCAGCGGCGAAGCCTGCAGCGCAGGAAGTAGCCCGAAATCGGTGATCTTAATCAGCCCCTCCTGCGATACGATAATATTGTGCGGGCGCAAATCACCGTGCGCTATCCCCGCGCGGTGCGCGCTCTCGAGTCCTTCTGCTACCGCCAAAGCGATATCGATGGCTACCGACAACGTAAAAGGAGCCACCCTGCGTATGCGCTCCTTCAGGTTAATGCCCCTGACGAACTCAGTAACCAGCACCAGCTGTCCCTCGTGCTCGGAAACCTGCAGGATACGGGCGATGCGCGGATGATTGAGAGGCGACGTGACAGAAAAACATTGCCTGAGCGCGTGAACCAGGGCGGTGTCGTCGGCAAAAGCAGGCTGTAATAGCTTCACGGTGACCAGCGCATTCGTTTCATGGTCTCTGGCGCGATAGGCGGCGAAAAGGCTCCCCTCCCCCAGCTTTTCTAGCAGCTCGTACCGTCCTGCCAGCACCCGACTAATCACGCCCTTTTGCCCCCTTTACCGTCTTACCGGAAGAGGTCGCACGACGAGCCAGCCAGACCACACCACCGATTAAGCATAGTGCATACGCCTTTTCCAGCACCGATACGCTAACCTCTGGCAAGCCATAAGGCAAACCCAGGAAAACCACAACCACAGCAACCACCCATGTCGCCCCAACAAAATCCTGCACTAACTCTGACCGACCGTTTTCCATGACATCGCCTCCCGATGGAACCTCTCGCGATGCATCACTAGCGCTTGGAGCACCTCTTTTTCATTCACCGCAACCGGCAGACGTGCCTGCCCAATACGCTCAATCAGCACAAAGCGTGCCTGCCCATCACGTGCCTTTTTATCACGCGCCATCACCGCGAGCAGGTCATCGAATTCTACACCGCGCGGTAGCGCAACCGGTAAGCCAAGAGCACGTAGCGCACGCGCTATCTCTTCCGCCGTTCCCACAGGAGTGACGCCTGTCAGTTCGCCAACCAGCGCGGCGGATACCATGCCGATAGATACCGCCTCGCCGTGTAGCAGGCGACCATAGCCTGCCGCTGCTTCCAGAGCGTGCCCAACCGTGTGTCCAAAATTGAGGATTGCGCGGACGCCCTGCTCCGTCTCGTCCTCAGAGACGATGTTCGCTTTAATCTCACAACAGCGGTAGATAATCTCGGCAAGATGTGTGCTATCACCCTGCCGTAAACTGTGTGCTTCGGCGTTGACCAGTCGCCATAGCGTTTCGTCTGCGATTATACCATACTTCAGCACTTCCGCTAAACCGGCTCTGAAGTGACGGCGAGGAAGTGTCTTTAAGGTGTCGGTATCTATCAGCACAAGCACAGGCTGATGAAATGCTCCTACCAGGTTCTTGCCCTCGGGCAGATTGACGCCTGTTTTGCCGCCCACGCTGGAGTCCACCTGCGCCAGCAAGGTAGTCGGAATCTGTACGTAACGCACTCCACGCAGGTAGCACGCCGCCACAAACCCGGCGAGGTCACCGATAACGCCTCCCCCAAGCGCCGCCACGATGCAACGCCTGTCTAGAGCGAGCTGTGCCATCTGCCGGAGTAAGCGGCCGACGACCCCCCAGCGCTTCGTGCGCTCGCCAGGAGGAACGGTGAGCATGTATGCCGGAACGCCTTCTTGCTCCAGGCTCTGCCGCAACGGTTCACCATACCACTCTGCTAGCTGGGGATGGGTAATGAGAGCCACCTGCGAAGGTTGCAGGGCACGCAGATGTTCCGACGCACCCTCCAGCACCCCCGAACCGATGAGGATAGGGTAGCTGCGTTCACCTAACTGCACGTGCAGTCTCAGGGGGAAGGGGTTGGTTTCCATGCTTTCACCAGCTCCTCGATACGTTGTACTGCCTCGCCGGGCGAGAGGGTGGAGGTATCTATACGGATATCGGCACAGGCGTAGGCGGTCTCGCGCTCACGTAGTAACCGGCGTATCTCCGCCAGCGGGTCGGGGGCTGTTGCCAGTTTGGGGCGCGTCTGCACGGGCTGAACGCGCTGCAAAATCACTTCCGGCTCCGCCGTCAGCAGCACGATAACCGCATGTCGGCGCAGGGAGATTATGTTCTCCGGCCGCGTAGGCACTCCTCCACCGGTAGCGATAACCAGATGGCGCTGGAATTCCAGACTGCGCAAGACCTCTGTTTCCTGTCTGCGAAAGTAATCCTCTCCAAAGCGTTCGAAAATCTGCGCCACGCTGCAACCCACTTTCTGCTCTATTAACGAGTCGGTATCGACAAACTTCCACCCCCACCGTTGCGCCAGCATCTGTCCCAGCAAGCTCTTGCCGGTTCCCATAAAGCCGATGAGCGCGATGTTTGGAAGTACACGCTGTTGCATAGGCAGATGAGAAGCGCGGGGGCACACGCCCCCGCGCCGATCCGTAACGAGCAATGGTCGGAACCTTAGGGTGTGACGCCCACGCTCGGTGCCCCTGCTTCCTCAAGAATGCGAGGCGTCAGGAAAATGAGCAGCTCGGTGTCATCCTGCGACAGGTTGGTGGAGCGGAACAGATGCCCAATCCACGGCAGGTCGCCGAGGATGGGGAACTTCGCCACCGAGTTGTCCTCGCTGCGGCGGATGAATCCGCCCAGCACCACCGTCTGTCCGCTCGGCACGCGCCGTGTGGTGAAGACCGCCTGGCTGTTGACGATGGGGAAGGAACTGCCGTCCGGCGCACGCACCGAACCCGTGATGTCCGACAGCTGCAACGGGATAAACAGGGTAATGGTGCCGTCACCGTTGATGCGCGGGGTCACCGTCATACCGGAAACTACCGGCACGTAGTTCACCTGGCTACCCTGGATTACCTGCCCCTGCCCCGGCGTGGTGAACACCGTGGTGACGAAGGGTACCTGCGTCTGCACGAGTATTGAACCCGGCGTGTTGTTCAAGGTGGTAATCAGCGGCGCCTGAATGACACGCCCGCGCGCGTTGGACATAGCGGTGCGCAGTTCCGCTGCCAGATTGCCCGCGCTGTAGCGAATGAAGATGTTGCCTCCCGATGCAAAGGTGCCGGGTACGTTGCCAGCCTGCGTGTTCAGCTGCTGTACCAACCAGTCGATACCGAACTGTTTCACCTCACTGACCTTCACGGTCACAAACTCCGCCTTGATTTCCACCTGCTTGGGCGCGACATCCAGCAGGCGGATAAAGCGCCGAACATTTTCGATGTCCTCGTCGGTGCCTACCACGATGAGGGAGTTATCCACATCCACTGCGATAATGCGTGCCTGGTCGCTCAGCTGCACCAGTTGACCACCCGCTGCACCCAGACCACCAAGTCCCGCGCCAGGCTGTCCGAAGCCGCCCACGCCGCCGAAGCCCGCGCCAGGCTGTCCGAAGCCGCCTATCCCGCCGCGAAAACCGCCACCGACCTGCCCACCTATACCGTAGCCCAATCCACCGCCGATGGCGCCGCGCTGGTCAAAGCCGGTATCGGGGGTAGGGGTATGCTCCGCGGTGCTGGAGTTACCGGTAGCGGTTGGGACCGCTGAGTTCTGCTGGGGTGTTGGCAGAATGGGTTGGGGCTGGGTGAGCGGGCGCATCCCGGGGCGCGTCATATCCATCAGGTGTTGAATCAGCGCGCCGCTGTTACGAGCCGCCCAGTCCAGTCCTACGATCTCAGGGTCTGTGCGCAGCTGCATCAGAAACTCGCTGGGGTTGATGTACTGCAGTTTCATCTTTTCCGTGCGCACCCGCACCGGTGCAGGTGCAGGAGCAGGTTCCTGTGGCTGTGCTGTAGTCACCGATTCGGGCTCTTTGCCCTGTGGCCCGACGATAAACACTCCATCTTCGGTGCGGCGCACTTTTGCGCCAGCCGAGCGCGCCAGATATTCCAGCGCCTTATCCAGTGGCATATCCACCAGATTCACGTTCACGCGCGGATAGGGCTTATCGCTCGGCTCCAGCACGATGCTGGCTCCGCTGCGCTGCATCAGCATGTTCACCGCATCACGAAACTCTGCCTCAACCAACGTCAGGCTCACTAACGGCATATTCCCCTGAGCGCGAGGGGCACCTGCCGCCGGTAGCGAACTCCATCCACTCCATACAGCACAAGCCACTACCAAAGGTAATGCGACGTTCCGCCATTTACGGAGTGTCATGAACCTCTGTCCTCCTTTTACTCGTTACAGATCGTTTTGGTTCACAGCGATATCCGGCACAGGGCCGGGGGGCAGACGCTTAGAAACCGCCCCAGCCGCCGCCGAAGCCGCCGCCACGGTTGAAGCCACCACCCCAACCGCCGCCGAAGCCGCCGCGGTTGAAGCCGCCGCCGAAGCCACCGCCGCCCCAGCCGCCGAGGCCGCCACCCCAGCCACCGCCGCCGAAGCCACCATAGCCTCCACCGAAGCCACCGTAACCTCCACCATAGCCGCCGCCGAAGCCACCATAGCCTCCACCGAAGCCACCGTAGCCTCCACTGCTATAGGTCCAGCCCGATTGATTCAGCGACACGGCTCCGCCGCCCAACACCTGAGCGATAGCCAGCGAGTCCAGATGCTGCAGGGTGATTTTTTCCGTGCGCACCTGTGGCTGCGGCGGCTCCTCGGGCTGCTGCAGGTCCTGGGAGCCGGTCTCATAGGTCTCCACCTTAGGCGAGATGATGTACACGCCACCATCCACACGGTAGGTGAGCGGGGGATTGGCGGCACGCAGGATGGTGCGCAACGCCGTTTCGAAGGTAACGTCCTTCAGTGATACTGTGACGTAACCCTGCACTACCGACTCATCCAGTGTGTAGTTATAGCCGGTAGAGCGGAAAAGCAACTTCAGAGCGTCCGCGATACTGGCGCTCTCAAGGGTGAGCGTTACTCTGGGGCTGCTGCCCTCTTGTGCCATTACAGACACCGTCGCGCTAACGAGCACCACAAAGCACGCTGCGATGCGTAAAGCTCGATGCATGAAGATAGACCTCCTCAAATTGTTTCGCTTACCATTCCGGAATCCCTTCCTCTCTGCGCACTTTTTCGCTACTTAGCGCCAAAGCGGCATCCAGAAGAGATGACTTCAGGTTAGTATTCTTCCAAAAGTCCTGCACCGCCAGGAGCACCTGGAGGCGCGCCGGGCATCCCACCCGGCAACCCACCGGGCACGCCGCCGTATCCGGGGAAGGCTCGCTGTACCGGCGCAATCGGCGCGCCCAGCTTGACTGTAATCTCCCGGGGCTTTTTGCCCAGTGTAGAGAGCACGACCTGGTTGGGCTCGATCCGTGCCACGCGCATCCCGTCGAGGGTATCGCCGGGCTTGACCACGCGCGGCAGGTCACCCTGTGTCTCGATAATTGCCGCCACGCTCTGCCCCCACATGATGCCCGCTACCCGACGGTAGGGCTGGGGAGGTAGAACGTCTTCTTGTTCCTCTTCCTTCGGCTTATAGGTCGGTATCGGCTGGAGGCGTACCGGCGTTACAACCGACAGAATCGGAGGCTTGCTAATGTCCGCTTCCCAGGGCAGCGGTTTGAACGGGTCCACCCGGTACTTCGACGGCGGTTTACCCTCTTTGGGAGCCTGAGCGACCTGTTGGGGTGCTCCCGCACCGCCGTAGCCGCCCATCATGGGACCACCCATCATGGGACCGCCCATCGGTCCCGCCGCGCCCATGGGTCCCGGCCCGGCTGGCGTTGGCTGGTCTTCGGGCAAACCACCTGTGGGCGTGCCACCGGTAGGAGCGGTTGCGGTCGCGCCCGGGGAGGAGGGTTGCTGCTGACCACCGCCTCCCATAAACATGAAGAACGCTACCGCGACGATCAGGATCGCCGCTACCGCACCACCGATGACAATCGGTTTGTTTTTGGGGTCATTGAGCCACTGCTGCATTGTTCCTCAAGCCTCCTTTAGTACTCCTCCGCTCCGGGCACACCGGCGCCGCCACCCAGAGCGGGGCCTCCCACTCCGGCTCCGCCGCCAGGTCCACCCATCATCGGGGGGCGCGCTCCGCCCATAGGCGCACCCGGCATCATCGCGCCACCCGGCATCGGACCCGTCATCGGAGCACCCATCATTGGTGCACCCATCATCGGACCCGGCATCCCGCCTCCGAATCTACCCATTCCCGCCATACCACCCATTCCGGGTGCAGCGCCTGCTGAGGGAAACATCTCAGCGGGCTTATCGTCTTTAGCACGAGGTAGAATGAACAGTGTCGCCGTGTACTGCCCTATCAGCTGGGGACTAACTCCGCTCAACTGCAATCCGTCCACAAGCACCAGGCGGGGAGCGTTATTCCACCTTTCCACATGGCGCAGGATGCTTTCAAAATCCCCCTGCACCTGAAAAGTGCCCAGTGGCACAATCCATATCGGCCATGGCAGCTGGTTCGGGTCGGTAGTCGGAATGCCAATCGCAAAGTTCCCGAGGAAGATGACATCCTGCGATTTGGACACGAAGTCCTGCAGAAGCTTGGCGGTTCGTTCCGGTTCCTTCCAGAAAGCCAGCGCTGCCTTCAGGCGGTCGGTCATATCGATATTGGGCATTTTGGAACGCTCATAGCGCGCCCATTTCAGCCGCGCCTCTTCCACCTCTTTCTTCGCGTCTTCCAGCTGCCTCTTTGCCGCGGGCAACTGAGCCGCTCGCTGGCTGGCGGCTTCTATCTGGGTATCCAGGTTCTTAATCTCAGCCTGCGTGGGGCGTACCAACACAAAGAAGATACCCGACGCGATGACCACCGCCACCACAATGCCTATCACAATAACGTTTTGCAAGGTGAGTTTCGAAAGCATTCCACGCCCCTCCTTCTATTCAGCCATCGCGCCACCGCGTCCACCGCGGGGTCCCCCCATACCGCCGGGGGCTCCCATCGGACCTGCCATGCCGGGTCCCATCGGCGGCGCCATTCCACCGCCCATGCTTGGCGGAGCACCAAACATCGGGCCGCCCATGCCCGGTGCGCCCATCATCGGTGCGCCGGGCAGTCCCATCCTTGCGCCCATACCGCCCATGCCGGTCATGCCCGCGCCTCCCAACGAGGAGACAAGCTGCTGTACCAGTTGCTGTACCTGGTTCATCAGAGGCTCGCGCAGTGTTGCTACTACATTAAACACCACACCCTGCGCTGTCCGCTGCTGCCCCAGTTGACCGGCGCGAGCACCGGGTGCGCCCGGCATCCCCGGCACCCCTGTGGGCGCACCATAAGGAGCCCCGGTTCCATAGGCTCCGTATGGGGTTGTCGGTACACCGTAACCGCCTCCGAAGGGTGGAGCTCCCATGCCACCAAATCCACCGGCAGTGGTCGTGGTGGTAGTACCGCCCGCAGTGGTCCACGAGATGCTGACGCCGGTAAACAATGGGCATTGTAGCATAATCTGCAGGTAGCGTGCCATCTCGTCCAGGTCACGGGTGACCGCCTGTGCTTGCAATGTCATGCCCTGCGCAACGCCCAGACTGCCGTACCGCACGCTGTCGATGGTCCAGCGACGCACCTCGCGGTACAGCTTGGGGTACTGCTTATTGTAGCGGAAAATCTCGTCCGCCAGCTGTGCGCGGGTCAGAAGCGGAGCCACCAGTGCTTTGGTGTTCATTGCCTCCTGCTCGGTCTGCTCTACCTGCTTGACGATAGCCTCTTGTTGCTGGAGCTCTTCCGACTTTTGCGACTTGAGGTTGACAAGGCTTAACTGCCACGCAATCAGCCCGCCCGCCAGCGCAATCCACACCACCACGAACACCGCGAACCACGCCCGCTTTTTGCGCGGCTCGTAGATGTTAGGCGGCAACAGATTCAATTTCAGCATGGTTCTCACTTCCCTCCGGATGCCTAGTCAATCATATCCCGGATTGCCAAGCCGATAGCCACCGTCATCAACGGCGCTACTTCCTGCAGATAGGGCACACTGTACCGGCGCACCAGCGACTCTTGATGGGTCAACGGGTCGGCGACGCTAACCGGTATGCCCAGCTCCTGGGCAAGAAACTTATCCAGATTCTTCATGCGCGCGGTGCCACCGCACAGCACGATTTCGTCGATCCGCGCCCCCTGCACTCGTCCTCTATAGAACTCCAGTGAGCGACGCACTTCCGCCAGAAAATCTCCCAGAACGGGCGCAATCGCGTCGAATACTTCGATACGCAAGGGGTCGGTTTCCTCTGGCTCCACCGGTGCGGGAGCTGCCGACTCGGTCGGCTGCTCCGCTGGCACAGACGGCTGCTCCTCTTCTACGTCGAAACTGGGCTCTCCATAGCCTGTGGAGAAGTCCACCATGCCGGGCGATGCAGATGGCTGAGAGAAATCGATAAGCCCTGTCGGTGCGCCCAAATCGGTGCCGTAGGTAGGAGCGGCGCCGGATGGGCCGAGTCGCTCCAGAAGCACCGCAGCGTATTCTCGTTTCAGTTTTTCGGCGTGTGCGAACCGCTCGCGGGGGTCGGTTCCTTCCACGCGGTATGCCAGTGAATCCACAATAGCCTGAGTAAAGTGGTTGCCTGCAATAGGAATGGTGCGCGGCAGACGCAATACCCCCCCGGAGAACACCCCCATGTCGGTCGCCGTCGCGCCGACGTTCAGCAGTACCACCGTCTTATCCCGATACTTTTCGGGTTGTAAGCCGATGATAGTGCGAGCGGTCGCCAGCACCTGCACGTCGATAGCCACCGGGTCCAGCTGCGCAGCAAACAGCGTTTTTACCACAGCATCCACCACATCTTGCTGGGCGGCGGCGAGTAGCACCTCCATGTTGGGGTCGTTCGGGTCGGCATTGGGGCGTTCAATCACCGCGTAGTCTGTCACCACATCGCCCTGAGCGGCGAACGGGATATGCCGCTCCACCTCCCACGCCATCGACTTATCCAGCTCCGCTGGGCTCATCTTGGGCATCTCGATCACACGCACCACCAGCGCACTTTGCCCCGGAATGGAGGTCACTACGTGCTTGGTGGAAATGCCTGCCTGAGTAAGCAACTGCCGTATCGCCTGACCGAGCGCCTGCGGGTCCTGGATATAGCCGCTCTCGTCGATGACGCCTTCTGGCGTTGGAGCCACGCCCACTGCGTTAATCTGCACGCCCTCTTTGCTCGGGCGCACCTCCGCCACCTTCATCAAGGTGGTGCCTACATCCAACCCTACTACGGGTCCACTCACTTTTCGGGCACGTGCCATTCCTTAATCCCCTCCTCCCCTGTCGACCCCATTGTAGCAGGTCATCAGGGGGCTGTCAACATTCCCTTCTCGTAACGATGCGATAGAGTACCTGCTGATTCCTTTTCGCCTCGCGCAAACCTTCCTCCTGCTTGCGCGTTGTTTAGACGCTCGCACTGCTCTTTTCGTTACACGATGCGGGCACTATCTCCTGCTTTTTATTCGGTAGATTCTCATTTTCTTCTTACGTCTCGTCCGGCGCTAAAGTGCCATCACCCATCCGTCGTAGGCCACCTCAATCCCATGCGGTTGACAAAAGGCTTCCAACTCCTCCTGCAGTGGACGTCCGTTGTGCGAAAAATGGGTGACCGCCCAGCGCGTCTCCGTATGGGCAGTTCCCATCGCCAACAAACGTTCTTTCAACCTCAGCACATCACTCAGCCCCAGATGGGTATCGTAAGGCGCGTCCACGAAGGCTTTGGTACACTCCGCAATCACAGCCTCCAGCCGCACCCCTGCCAGATAGCGCCAGGTCGCCTCGCGATACCAGCCGGTATCACACATGTACAGCAACGTCTTCACTCCATCGGAAACGATATAGTTGAAACACCTCTCGTCTTCGCGATGGTGTGCCAGCACCGGTATCACAGTGTAACGCTCTATTTCATACGGTGTGAACGGTTGCAATACCTGCACGTCCAGCGATTTGCGCACCTCGTCGGGCACATAGCCCAGAGCGCGCACGAAATCCTCGCTCCCGTATATTGCCAGAGGCAGGTCGCGATAGGCAAAGCCCGGCACCAGGTAGCCCAGCTCGTGCAGCGCCAGATGGTCCTCGTGGGTATGCGTAATCAGCAAATGCCGCAGTCGCGACAGGTCCAGTCCATAAGTCAACACGTGGTGTAGCGTATCAGGGGGCAGGTCGATTTTCAGCGTGTCGTCGATAAATATCGAACTGCGTGTGCGCAGGTTCTTTCCGCCGCGTTCCCGCGCCACACGACACACCTCGCACCCACAGAACAAGCCCGGCACACCTTCCGCCGCAGCCGTTCCCAAAAATAGCACTTTCACCGCTGAGCCACCGCCTCCCCGCTCTGCACTACTTCGGTACCAGGATACCCTATTATGCTGCCGAATTGCTTGGTTGCAATCATTCGCCGCGGTGCTGCGCCTTCCCTTCTAGTGGGTGTGCATGAAGATTTCCATGTGGCACACATCGGCAAGCACCCCCCCCTTCTCCCAGCGGGAGAAGGGGGTAAGGGGGGTGAAGGGTATTCGCTACCGCGTGTTCGCAAACGGGCAGTTCGGGTTGGGCTGGGTGTATCCGTACGGGCAGGGCTGACCCTTTGCCCCGTAAGCGTTTCCTCTACCCGCACCGCCCCCTGCGCAAAGACGGGGCTGATTACCAGAGCAGTAACCAGCACGGTCACTGCAAGGCTCGTCCATACTCGTTTCATCGTCGGCACCTCCTCGTTGGGCTTTCAGGAGATAAGACGGAGCGAATTGTAAGCCGATTCCCTTGTTTTTCGCGAAAAACTATCCTAAAATAGGCTGCCGTTTGCCGAAAATAAAATATAGTGAGAGTTCACGAGGAGGTACGCACCCCAATGTGCGGTATTACAGGATATATCGGTCCGCGCAACGGCATCGAACTGGCAATAGACCAGCTGCATCGGCTGGAGTATCGCGGCTACGACAGTGCGGGCATCGCCTTCCCCCAGAACGGCGGGCTGCGCGTCATCAAGAGCGAGGGCAAAATCGCGCGGCTGGAGAGCTTGTTAGAAGGTGAGAAGACCGCTGCCTTTACCGCCGTCGCACACACCCGCTGGGCAACGCACGGCAAACCTTCTCACGATAACGCTCATCCCCATACCGACTGCACGGGCAGAGTAGCGGTAGTACACAACGGCATTATCGAGAATTATCTCGACTTGCGTCACGCCCTGCAGTCGCGTGGGCACGCCTTCTCATCCGAAACCGATACCGAAGTGATCGCCCACCTCATAGAGGAGCAGTTGCAAGAGGATTTGGTAGAGGCGGTGCGCAAGGTGCTTCCCCAACTGCACGGCTCGTATGCGATTGCGGTACTTTCTACTGTAGACCGTGATAAGATTGTGGTGGCACGCAAGGACTCGCCACTTATCATCGGTCTGGGCGAGGGCGAGAATTTTGTGGCATCGGACATCCCTGCGGTCATGCGCTATACTCGCCGCGTGATTGTGCTAGAGGACGGCGAGATGGCGGTGGTGACGCGCGAGGGCGTGCAGGTGATGCGTGCGGACGGCACACCCATCACGCGCGAGCCAATGGAGGTGACCTGGGACGAGTCGTCGGCGGAGAAGGGCGGTTACCCGCATTTCATGCTGAAGGAAATCCACGAGGAGCCCCGTACCCTGCGCGATACCCTGCGCGGAAGGATCTCGCAAGATGGTTTGGTGGCTTTCTCGGATCTGAGTCTGTCGCCGGAGGAGCTGCGCGGCTTCAAACGCATCCTGATCACCGCCTGCGGAACCGCCTTGCACGCGGGCATGGTGGGCAAGATTTTCTACGAGCGATTGCTGCGCCGACCGGTGGACATCTGGTTCGCTTCCGAGTTCCGCTACGGCGACCCCATTGTGGACGAGGAGACGCTGGCAATCATCATCAGCCAGTCAGGCGAGACGGCAGATACACTTGCCGCATTGCGGGCGTGCAAAGAGCATGGTGCGACCACGCTGGGCATCGTGAACGTGGTGGGCAGCAGTATCGCCCGTGAGGCGCACCATGTGCTGTACACCTACGCCGGACCCGAAATCTGCGTAGCATCTACCAAGGCGTATATCACTCAATTGGCGGTGCTATATCTGTTGGGCATCTACCTTGCGCAATTGGAATCACGGCTGAGCCACGACGAAGCGCGCAGCATGGTACACGAAGTACAGTCGCTTTCCGACAAGGTAGAGCAGGTTCTGCAAGGCGAGGAGCAGATTATCGAACTGGCGAAGCGGTTGGCTCCGTCCACCTGCTTCTTCTATCTGGGGCGCGGCTACGACTACGCGGTATCGCTGGAAGCCGCGCTGAAGCTGAAGGAGATCAGCTACATCCACGCCGAGGCATATCCCGCCGGTGAGATGAAGCACGGGCCGCTGGCTCTGGTGGAGCCGGGCGTGACGGTGGTCTCTTTTGCCACCCAGCCGAACACCTTCGAGAAGATGGTGAGTAACATGAAGGAGGTGAAGGCACGCGAGGGGTTCGTGCTGGCGGTTGCACCAGAAGGGCACGAGCATATCCTGCATCAGGTAGCGGACGAGGTCATCATCCTGCCGCCGGTGCATCCTGCCTTCGCGCCGGTGGTCAGCATCGTGCCGATGCAGTTGCTGGCATACTACATTGCCCGTGAACGGGGCTGCGAGATCGACCAGCCGCGCAACCTGGCGAAGAGCGTGACGGTGGAGTAGTGGGTGTATAATAGGGGGTGGGAGGAGAGGAGAAAGATGCTGCTCACAGACTATATTCGCGCAGCCATGCGTCGCGCCCGTTATGAGATTCTACCTGACGGCACATATTATGGGGAGATACCGGGCTTTCAAGGAGTTTACGCCAACGAGCCCACCTTGGAAGCCTGTCGGGACACCCTTCAGGAGGTGCTAGAGGGCTGGATCATCTTGGGATTGCGTCTGGGACACATGTTACCCAAAGTGGATGGAATATCTCTCGGCGTGGAAAAGGAGGCGGTTTAATGCCTCCTGTTGGTCCGGTGAGCCGTCAAGACCAGATCCGCTACCTCAGGCAAGCTGGGTTTTGAGGGACCATACGCAGGTGGTAGGCACCAGTAGATGGTTCGTGGCGAAATCAGGCTAGTGCTGCCCAATCCTCATCGAGGGAATATTGGTACAGAACTACTGGTACGTATCCTCAAGCAAGCGGGCATCGCCCGAGAAGAGAGGGAGAAGTTGTAACCCGCTTGCTCGTTGAGCGAACCAGCAGGAGATTGTCGCTGGCAGCATCTTATAACCCCAGCGTATGCTCCACCTTCACCTGTCGCGTTCCGCCTGTTTGCACCTTCAGAGGCACGCGCCACTGCAGCTCTTTGAAGTAGCAGAGTGCCTCCTTGCCGCTCTGGCAGTAGTATATCTCGGCGGTCATCTGCAGTTCGACGTCGGATTGCACTTTCAACGCCACGCGCAGGGGCAAGTTGCTGAGCGCAAAACCCTCCTTGGGCAGGTTGCTGACCGATGCGGCGGGGATAGCCTGTATCTTCAGGCGCGAGTTCGCCAGCGCGTTGAGCTTATAGCCTGCCGGCAGGGCAAGATCCAGAAGCAATTCTACCTCGCCGGCGGAGACAGACTGCGGCGGTAGCGTCATCACGCTGGGGCGTAGCAACGCCTGCGGGGGGCGCAATCGTTCCAGTCCACGAATGACCAGCGTCTCTACGCGCTTCGTCTTCAGGTCGGCGATGCGGATGGCGTGGTTGTTGGTGTCGGCGATGTACAGCTTGCCCCCGGCGATGCTCAATCCGCCCGGCTCGTCGAAGGTGGGACGGTCGCCGTCGCGCATGCCTGCCGTGCCATCGCCGAGGAAGGTCTCGATGCGCCCGGTCGACAGGTCGTAGCGCTTGATCTTGTTGTTGTAGGTATCGGCGACGTAGATAGAACCCCTATGATACACCACTCCGAGCGGGTGCTGCAGTCGGGCACGCCTTCCCTCTCCGTCGACATCGCCGAAATCGAACAGGTCACCGCCTACCAGAGTCTCCACCATCCCATCGGGGTTCAGGTCAGCGGCGCGCAGGGAGCTGCTCTCGCTATCGGCAAAGTAGAGGCGCTTGCCGTCGGTGGTGATGCCTGACGGTTGCGCCAGCGCCGCCTGCGGGAGATAGCTGTCGAATCGCGCCTCGCGACCACTGCCAGCATAGGGTTCCACCACGTTCTTTCGCAGGTCCAGCTTCCACAGCTGGTGAATGCCCGCCATCGCGATATACAGGGTATCATCCACCAGCACCACGTCCCACGGCGAGCTGAGGTCGGTCTCCCGCGCGTTGCCCCCCTCTGGCCAGAAGCGAGCCTGCTTGCCCGTGCCCGCAAGGGTGCTCACCGTACGCTTTGCGAAGTCCACCAGCCGGATAGTGTGGTTCTCGGTGTCGGCAACGTATAGCCTTTTGCCATCGTACGCCATGCCTTGCGGATGGCGGAACTGCGCCTGCTCAAAGCTGCCGTCTCTGTAGCCCTCTTCGCCGCTACCGATAACCTCTTTCAGCGTGCCGTCTTTCAGCGACACCACCACGATGCGGTTGTTGCCCGAGTCGGCAATGAAGAGTTGACCGCTGCGCTCGTCCGCCAGCACTTTGCCGGGGAACTCGAGGATGCCGCGAGGGGTCTTTTCGCGTTCCAGCTTGAGGTTCAGGGGAGTGCGGTCTATCTCGCCCCGCGGGTCGTGCCGGGCGATGAGCTCCTGAATGGCACGGTCGAACGGCTCGTAGATGCCCTCGCCCGACATCGCGCCCACTACCTTGCCGTTGGGGTCTATCAGCACCACCGTGGGCCACGCCCTCGCGCCGTACAGTGTCCAGACCACCATATCGCGGTCGTTTACCACCGGGTGCTCGATGCGGTAGCGCAGGATAGCCTGGCGGATGTTCTCGCTCTCCTTCTCGGTGGTGAACTTGGCGGAGTGCACACCGATCACCACTAGCTCGTTGGGATATTTCTTCTCCAGCCGTTTCAGGTCGGGGATGATGTGCATACAGTTGATGCAGCAGTAGGTCCAGAAATCCAGCATCACGATCTTGCCCCGCAGGTCTTTTAGGCGCAGGGGGCGGTCGGTATTGAGCCATTCGAGCCCTTCGGGAAACTCTGGAGCGTACACGGACGGCTGATAGACGGACATCGATGCGTTCTCCTGTGGCGTCTGATGAGGTCGTTGTGTGAGTGCGAGCAGGCTCAAGCCTGCCGCAACCGATAGCCAGAACAGCGGCTTGTAGCTGATTGCGCTGACACGGTTCATGCTTCTAGTAACGCTAAATGCGGGGTGGAAAGTTCCCGTGCGGGCTCTGTGACGGCTTGGTATGGCTATTCATCGGGCCACCTTAAAGAGACATGCTTCCGGAAGTCCACCAGTTTGTAGAAGTCATCCGGTCGGCGCAGAACCTGCCAGGCAACCTCAGGGTAATTCCGCAGATCGAAGTTAAATACCCCGTTCACACCGTACCTCTGCAAGAACTGGCGTGTTGTTTGCTGCAAAATGGCTCTTTTTTGCGACGTTGTCTCACCCTGCAGGGTGGGGTTATGCGTTAGGACAGCTCGCTTGGCTAAGGCGTAGAGGAAGCCACTCAGCGAGAAGAGCCTGTAACCTCCCCTGTGGTATACCATCAAAATAAGACCACTCTGCCCTAGATCCATTTTACCTCCGTGCAATAACGAAAAGGTGACCTTATATACTATGTCCTGACGATGGTGTTTTTCGATATCCACCTCCACCTGCTTCACCTGCAGAAGGCGGTAAAGTTCCTGAAGTAGGTCATGTATCTGTTGGGGAGAAACCTGAAGAAGTTCTCTCTCTCGCTCGAAGCACATGTTTAGAAGCGTCTCTCCGTCCGCGCGCTGCAAGGCATCTTGTAGCCTGGATACGGTGTATCTGCTCTGCACGTATGGGACGAGGAACCAGAGGGCGGCTGCGACAGCAACCACTGCTGCCGCAGCCCAAATAACGCGCCGACGGGCATAATAGGCTTCCCACACGGCATCTACAGCACGAGATACCCATCTGGCGACAGAATGTGTCCTGGTACGGTGTGCTCTCATCTTTACCGCTGCACTACTGGCATCGCCCGTTGATGCAGTTCTTGTTGGGATGTTCCGTTCCGGGTCCATCGGAGGCTACTGGTTGGCTGACGCCCTGTATACATCCAACGCCCACGCAGTCCGACCATTCAGTGCAGTTTTGGTACTGACAGCAGACGCGCGTCCGACTGGAAGAATAAGCGGTGCAGCAGTACTCTACACGGAGCGGGTCACCCGTCCCACTACAAAGACCCGTCGGCGACCAGCAGGCTTGCAGTCTGCTCAAGCAGTCAAGGTCTGTCCCGACCGACGCCATCGCGACCAGGCGGACCACGCCTACTACCGCCAATGCCATCGCCACTCGCGCTAGTAAGCGCCATCTGTTTTCCAAAGGTTTCATAGTTGGGTAACCTCCTCTCTAGTGTTCTTGCCAGAGTATGTCACTAAGCCTGGTATCCCATCGCGCTGAGAAACGCCGCACCTCAAAGTTCAGGTTGAGCAGGATGACCGGGCAATGACCTTGTCGTGCGATCGCGCACTCGCTCCTGTGATTATCATCGAGCAGAAGCCACGCTTTCTGCCCCAGGCGAAAAACCGCTTCCCGCCAGAGATTGCAGGCACTGTAGGGGTCCTCAAGTTCCTCTCTGGTAGCGCTGACGCAAGAGGTATAATTCGTAGCGTAATCTAGACTGAGCGGGTTTTCGAAAAAAGGGGCCACCGGGCATTTCCACACACGGAACTCGCCGACGGTAACCGTGATGCTGCCGTCCGTGTTACGCACGTAGACGCGAGGAGGCAAACCCAGCTGCCATGGTTCGTAGTACTGCCCTCTTTCTGCCTCTATACCTCCCCAGTCCTGCTTGTACATGGCGAAGGCGTATCCTAACTGGCGCAGGTTGCTCATGCATCTGGCTTCGTAAGACCGCTTGCGCGCCGCAGGCAAAACGGCAAGGATAATCCCCACCAGCAATGCGATAATACCTATTACCATCAGCATCTCAATGAGAGTAAAAGCCCGAGGTTTTCTCATGGCTGCGCTCCTAGGAAAGCGTCGGGAATCACCCGTGGGCTTGCCATCGGCATTCGACATATCCAGAGCAAGCGTCCGTTATCGTCCAGCAGGTACAAGCGCGGGTACATAAACACATTCCATATCGGGCGATCCGCTATCAGAGGGTCGCTCGTAAAATAGAGGTGGTCGAAATGGTGGTCTTTTTGGAAGAACTTAGCTACAATTGTGCTACTTGTGGTAATGACTATAACCGGCTTGTGGCTGGACTGAGCGAAATGCTCCCATTTGCGAAGGGGAGCAACAGCGCAGCGGCTGAGTGGCCCAACGACCAGCACCCAGCATCCCTCTCTTGGTAATGGCTTGCCCATAACATCATTTTCGGAGGGCATGGGCATCAGGGTTCCTGGGGCAGGGTCGTGCTTCAGTAAGTCTATCATCCTCTGGATATTCTTCGACTGGCTTCTCTGCGCGAAGTGCCGACGCAATGCTAACCGCCATTCCGGGTTGATAGGGGCAACCCAGATAAATAAGCACAGCAGTGTTGAAAACACCGCCCAGAGCCTTGTAGATCCTAACGTACGAAATCCGGCACGTTCTGAGTGCATACTCGTTGAACCTCCTGTACAACAGGGGGCTCTTGCGACTGCCTTCCATATATAAAAGACGCTTGAACGAGCCAAAACAGGACATCCATCGGCTTTCGTAACGCAAATCATAGGGGTAAGCTTGCCACTCCCTTTGTCTGGCAAAAACAGAACAGGTTAGGCTCTAGGTTAGAGTAGCCGCGGGCAAGCATAAAGAGAGCGTTTGGGTACCCTACTTCTCTCCACCAAGTAGGTCACCAAACGCTCTTGTCTAAAGTAACGTCATCTAGCAACACGTATCGTTTTGAGGCTCGCAACTAGGCCCTACGTCCGTGATGCCGCCTCGGAAGTAGTAGGTGTAGCCGTTGCTGTCGCGAAACTGCTCGCAGTAGCATGGGCCATAGTTATAGCGGTTGCTTAATATTTGGCAACACCTGATTGTGACCCATCCAAGCGACTGACAAGTTGTTCGGATGGTATCCCGGCAGGTGTTGCCTGCCCACACTGCGGGTACGACACCTACGGCGAAGGCCCCTACTATCAAGAGGCGTAACTTCCGCCAGGCGAGTTTGTGCATCGGTCTCACCTCCTTTGCATTGTAGGTTACCGTTGTGGGGGGAATAATGGTCCTCCTCCATCCTCAGGTTCATATCTGATCGCTTCATACCGCCCTAGAGGAGCGTTCTCTACAGAGCCGTCGTACCTGGCAATGATGATTACTCGGCCACTCATGTGGTGGGGATCTATAATGAGTGGTGAGCGCACCGCAGGATCACGATATTCACCGTGCGGACCCAACCATGGGCATGTCAATAAATAGGCGTAGCTAACGGGGGGACCACCTCCTGTGCGTCCGGCAAACTGTCCCTTATCTGGGTCTAAGGGACAGAGATAGATATCTCTGTTGCGCACGTAAGGAAAAGTAGTCTGTTGCCACCATCCCTCCCCAAAGTCTATGCCCTGATATACCCCGTGACAGTGCACGGGCAGCTGACCGTAATCGCTCTCGTACATCTTGCACGCCTGGAGCAGTTGGCGCAGGTTGGAGATGCAGTTGGCACGGTACGCCTTTTCCCGTGCCTGCATAGAGACCGACACTAGATACTGCGCCAGTATGGCAATAATCACCAGTACGGTGAGCATCTCTATCAGGGTGAACCCTTGAGTGAAGCACCTGCTATGATGTTGCGATGACATGGCTTTTTCCCTCCTCAGGATGGTAGGTATGAAGCGATTGCTTCAGCAGCTTTACGTGCGCCGACACGTTCTCGATATGTTAAACCCGCCTGCGACATCGATTGGTATGTCACCTTATTCTGCAGCAAGTTTTCACACTTGGCTAATAGCATTTCTACGTTCAACTCTCGCTCTGGGAGGACTATGGTAGTGCCACGCCTCTGCATAGTGAAAGCGTAGTATTCGTTCAGTGGGTCGACGAGACGAGGATGCGGAATGCAAATCGATGGGATGCCATGCAGGGCGAGCTCCCAAAGTGTGGAGTGTCCTCCGCGTGTCAGCACGAAATCGCTCGCAGCGATATATCGCGTGAGTTGAGGAATATAATCAGTAAACTGAATGGACGTTGCCCAAGCGTACTGCATGGGCTCAAGCATCTTGTACCAAGGCCCCGCAACGGCAATGACCTGTAATGGTTCCTTGATGCGAGCGAGCGCATATGCGCACATTCCAAAATACACCACATCGGAGACATCGCTACCTCCTGCAGTAATGAGCACAAGCCTTCTATTCGGGTCAAGACCGAGCTGTTGGCGCAGGGAGCGTTTGTCTCCTGTAATCTCCTCTAAGCGACAGACAGGTCCCACGAACTCTACCAACTTTTCAAGCCATACTGGAGGCATGAAAGAGTCTTCTATGTCGGTAACGATGATGCGCTCTGCGTTCAGCAGTAATGAGATGTACGAAACGGTTTCCTCTGTGGCGAGCCAGTTTGTGATAAAAACAGCTGGGATATCGAATACATGACAGAGCGGTAGGGCAAATAGCTCCTCATCCGACACTACCAGAGCAGGAGCCTGCTCACGCAACAGTTTGCCTATGCGCGGGATGCGCTCGTGAATATTGCCCATCGGGGGAAGCATCAGGTCAATAGCATCTATGCCTTGCATCCGTAAAGCCTTCACGCCGTCGGCATAAGACGCAAAGCGTATCTCCGCATCGGGACGCAATCTTTTTAACTCCTGCGCTACCAACATATCCCGCGCAGCATGTCCCATTCCTGAACCACGTGTTAGAAACAACACCGTAAACATGATAACCTCACGAGATTTGCAGGATTACAGGGGAGAACCCGCCACGAAACGTTAGCTGAGCAACCAGCTCCGCCGTATACGGCTCAATATGGCGAACGATCCACTGCCAGTTGTGAGGAAGAATCACCTGTTCCTTACTTATGCTGTCCGCGAAACACAGCGACATTTGCCACTCTGCGATGACTTCAAACACTGGCAAGGCGCGCACCGTATCTCGTACGGAGACCACAACGGTTTTGTCGAACAGGTCCACCAGGCGGGCATTGCGGTCTCTACTAACAAGGGGGGTTAACTGCGCCGGCGAACCGTTCCCCGTTTGAGTTACCAGAGAAAGTGCGCTTAAGCGGATAGCCAACGAGTCAAGCGGCGGCAAGGATGTCTCCGAACTCCCTGGCGTAGTCGCTGGAACATTGCCTCTTGCCATGACACGTCGTAGAAGACTCATTGCGCTGTCTCCTCCCCACGCGGTTTTCCCATCGCACGATGTACCAGCCAGCCAGAAACAGTACCAACCAATAAGCCGTTCAGCGCAAAGTTGATCGCTACACGCATGTCCAGGGCATACCGCAAGTATGTACCCATACTGACCAGCGATACCAGGTGTATGCCTGCAAGCAATACTCCTGCAGCCACAGATGCCACAAGCAGGGTAAGACGCTTCATTCCCCACCATCCTGCAACCGCTCCCACGAGAGCTCCTCGCCATAGGAGAGTCTCGATGCTACCTGTCCACACAATGCCCAGCGGATGGCTGAAGTAGCGAAACTGCCAGGTTATCAGGTCTACCAGAGAACACAGACCGACGTTCCATACTGCCCCTGCAACCGCCGACCACAATAGGTATTCCCAACGTCTCCTCATCACCACTACTCCCTGTGGATAGTGCCGTCCGACCACACAGCGTGCCGGTGGTAGGGACAGACAGCAACCGTGTGCAGGTCAGGGAACAGACGATAACTGCTCTCAAAACCCAGCGCGGGGGAACGGCTCAACATTGCCTTGACGGCAAAGTCAGGGTCGGAAGGACACACTAAGGCAGTTTGTGCGCCCATCAAGAGCGTGCCTCTTGCATGTTGGTCATCCGAAGCTTCGGGCGATCCGGCTATATAAGCCTCTAATTTCGGTGAGAGGCGTATACCATCGCGCAGGGCCATGGCTATTTGTTCCACCGTGACATCCCGTATATTCCCTTGCTGGGCAAGTGTCTGCACTGTCGCGTACAAGATGCGCAGGTTGACTTCACAGGCTTGTCTGGCAGAGTCGCGCGCCTGCCACCATTGCTGCAAGGAGACGCTTGTCCATCCCCCAAGGAAAGCAACGGTTATCACCCATATCTTCTGGCGCATGGTATTGTTTCTCATCGCTCTCCGATGATACGCAAGACGTCTCGCTCAATCTCTTCGCCCTTCTGTAAGTAGTTCGTGCGATAGAGCAGTCTGCTCTGCGGGTCAAAGAGATATGCCCGATTTTCAAACACTACGTTGAGCTTTTTTGCTAATCGGGCTTCAGGATCCAGCAGCACAGGGAAATCTACTTTCCACGCCTGCCACAGTTGCCTTGCTTGAGCAGGACGAAAAGTGGGAACAACGATAAACAGATGAAGGTTCTGAAAACGTCCTGTGGCTTGACGCTCGCGGATGCCCCGCAACGTGCTGTTCGCTTGACAATGGCGTGGGTCAGTCATAAATATCAGGGCAGTGTATCCCTGCGGCAGAGGTAACGACATCTGTTTGCCATCGATACTTTGGAGAGGCGGTAGGCCGATACGCTCGCCGATGGGCGGGTCGGCACGCAGAGCCTTTTGTCTCCACGGTTCCACGCCGGAGGCAAGTTGCCAACGCGTCCATAAGGAGTATGCGCTCAGTCCGTAACGCGACGCCAGCAGATAGCCCAGAATAAAAGCAAGGAATGCGATAGCAACCAACTCCCGCCGTTCCGGGTGGCGAACCCACTCGTACCACTTGCTGGATTTTCCTTGATGCAACGAGGTTTGGAACATAACACCACCTTGCTGATTGCCCTTCCATATATAAAAGACGCTTGAACGAGCCAAAACAGGACATGTTCTATACTGTTACACAAAAAATCTCTTGGCTTATTATCCCAACCACAAGATAAGCGGTTCTACCCCCCCCCGTTGTCTGGCAAATCAAAGTATTTCCTTAACTTTTTGATAGCACGCTGATACTGTTTCTGCACCGCGCAGGGAGTGCTGCCCAACTCGACGGCAATCTGTTCGAAGGTCATCCCCTCCACAACGTGCAGGTGTACGATCGTTCGTTGTGTATCTGGAAGAAGGGACAGGCTCTCGTGTATGCAGATGACGAGGTCGTTGTCCTGAGCGGGGGCGGGGTGTTCGATAGCCGTTTCCAGCGGCACGAGCAGCTGCCGTTCCCTACGCAGGCGACGCAGATGGTCGCACAACACCGAGCGACACGTACGACACCACAGCACCTCGTGAGGTTCCGTGCCTCGCTGTTGTGTCAGCCAGAGACGTATCTGCACCTCTTGCGTCAGGTCCTCCGCGTCGTGCGGAGGAAAACCGCGCTGGAGGAAATATCGCATAGTCGCCTCGCGACGAAACACGACAGCTGCTCCTTGCAACATGCTGGCGCACTTCGCATCAGAGGGAACGCCTTTGTGCCCATTATACTGTCGGCAAAAGAGGAACGTCAAGTGGGCAAGGGATGAGGTTGTCTGTGTCGAACTCGGCTGCAAGAACAGGTGGGGATACCTGTCAGCTCCCCAGCGAGGTCTACGCTCTGAGCTGTGCCCCGATCTCCTCCAGCGCGCGCACAATGTGTGCGACCACTGTGTCTACTTCCTCATCGGTGAGGGTGCGTTCGGCGCTGCGGAAGGTGAGCGAAAGCGCCAGGCTGCGTGTGCCCTGCGGGATGCGCTCGCCGCGATACACGTCGAACAGCTTCACGCTCTCCAACAGAGCGCCGCCCGCCTGTTTCACCGTTCGCTCCACTGTCTGGTAGGGCACCTCTTCGGGCGTAAGGATAGACAGGTCGCGCAACACCGCCGGATACTTCGGCAGGGGCACGTAGCGCACGCGCCGCGTTGCCAGCGACCACAGGGTGCGCACATCGAACTCGCCAGCCAACACCGTGCGCCGTGTGATGTCCAGCCGTTCTAACACGTCGGGATGCAGCTCGCCGAAGATACCTACCTCCCGCTCACCCACTAGCACGCGCGCGCTGCGTCCGGGGTGGAAACGGTGGTCGTTCAAGAGCGGCTGGTATTCCGCTTCGGTAACGCCCACTGCCTCCAGCAAGGTCTGCACCACGCCCTTTGCGCTGAAGAAATCGGCGGCGGGATAGCGGGCGTCCCAGCCGGGGGGAAACACCGAGCCGGTGATGGTGAAGCCTGCCTTCAGCGTCTCCTCGTATTCGCCGTCGGCCATCTGGGCAAAGACCGCGCCTACCTCGAACAGGAAGATCTCCGTCTGCCGTCGCGCCAAATTGTGCACCACCACGTCCATCAGCGACGGGATAAGCGAGTTGCGCAGGGTGCTGAGCTCCTCACTGGCGGCATTGCGCACACGCACAACAGCGCGGCTGGGGTCATCTAACGGTCCCGGCGCACGCAGCGTATGCGTGTGTACCTCTATCAGCCCTGCCCGCACAAACGCCTCCTGCAGGGGGCGAACCAGCCGGGTGTTGGGGCTGTCGCCGCCGCGGTGGGTGTGCCCGAAGGGGAGTCGCTCCGGGATGTTCTCGTAGCCGTACACGCGCCCCACCTCTTCCGCCAGGTCCTCCTCGATGTTCAGGTCGGGGCGGAAGGTGGGCACGGTGACGTGAATCACTCCGTCACGTCGCTCCGTCTCCAACTGCAGGCGGCGCAGGCAGTCCACCATTGTCTGCGCATTGAGGTTCAAGCCCAGCAACAGGTTACATCGCTCCGGGCGCAGGGTCACGGTACGCTCCGAAACGGGGTGAGGATACACATCCACCACACCTGAAAGAGGTTCGCCCGCGCCAATCTGTGAGAGCAGCTCGCACGCCCTGTCCAGCGCAGCCACAACGCCTCCCGGGTCCACCACGCGCTCGAAGCGGTAAGAGGCTTCGGTGGAGAGCTGCAGGCGTTGCGAGGTGCGCCGGATGGAAGTGGGGTTGAAATGTGCCGATTCGAGCAGCACGTTGCGCGTGCTGGGGGTCACTTCGGTTTCGCTACCGCCCATCACGCCGGCAATCGCTACCGGGTGTGTGGCGTCGCAAATGGTCAGCATATCGGGCTGCAGGTCGCGCTCAATGCCGTCCAGCGTCACGATTTTCTCGCCCGGCTTCGCCCGCCGTACCACGATATGCCCGTTGGGGAGCAGGTCCAGGTCGAAGGCGTGCAGGGGTTGCCCCAATTCCAGCATCACGTAGTTGGTCACGTCCACCACGTTATTGATGGGACGCATGCCCGCGGCGAGAAGGCGTCGCTGCATCCAGTCGGGCGACGGAGCGATGCGGACGTTGCGCACCACCCGAGCGGCGTAGCGTGGGCACAGGTCTTCGTCCAGAATCTCCACCTTAGCCACCAGTGCCGCTTCGCCGGGTTCTGCGGTGCGGGCAGAGGGCATCGGGTGACGCAGGGGTTGATTATAGATTGCCGCCACTTCGCGTGCCACGCCCACCATCGACAGGCAGTCGCCGCGGTTGGGGGTGACCTTGACGTTGAGCACCGGCTCGCCGTCGTCTTGCTCAATCGCCTCTACTTCCAGCCCCGCCATCGTAAGGCGATGCGCCAGCTCCTCCGGCGACGCCGTCACGTCCACATATTCTCGTAACCACTCTATCGGCACACGCATCGTATACTCTCTTCCGTTTATGCGCCGTACTTTTGCAAGAAGCGCAAATCGTTCTCTAGAAACAGCCTCAGGTCATCGATTTGATACTGAATCATCGGGATGCGCTCGATGCCCAACCCGAAAGCAAAGCCCGTCCACTGCTCGGGATCGATGCCGTGTGCACGCAGGATGTTAGGATGAATCAATCCTGCGCCGCCCAGCTCCAGCCAACCGCCCTGCCAGTAGATGGCGTAGTCCACGCCCGGCTCCACGAAGGGGAAGAAGTCGGGGCGGAAGCGCACCTGCACATCCTCGCCGAACATCTGCCGCGCGAACGCCGCCAGCACGCCCTTCAAATCCGCCATGCTGATGCCCCTGTCCACCATGAAGGCGTCCACCTGATGGAAGGTATGGTGGTGGGTGGCGTCTACCGTTTCGTTGCGGAAGCACCGCCCGATGACCGCGATGCGGAAGGGTGGTTTGCGCTTTTCCATGATGCGTCCCTGCACGCTGGTGGTCTGGGTGCGCAACAGGCGCGTGTCGGAGATGTAGAAGGACATCTGCTCGTCCATCGCGGGGTGGTCATCGGGGTAGTTGAGCGCGGCGAAGTTGTAGCGATAGTCGTCCAGCTCAGGGCTATCTACAAACTCAAAGCCCAGCCCGATGAGTGCAGCGCGCACGCGCTCCATCGTCTGCGTGAGCGGATGCTTCAGCCCCACACGCAGCGGGCGCGGCGGCAGGGTAATGTCCACACGCTCGGCACGCAATCGCTCTTCGCGTTCGCGCCGTTGCAGTTGCGCGCGGCGACGGTCGATTTGCTCCTGCAGTTGCGCCTTCGTCGAGTTGAGCAGCTGTCCAAAGCGCGGACGTTCTTCTGGAGGCAGGGTAGGCAGGGCGCGCAGCAGTTCGGTCAGTTGCCCTTTGCGCCCCAGATAGCGGGTCTCCACCGCCTCCAGTTCCGCCGTGCTGTTGGCAGAC
>JBMFOT010000022.1:0-47039 GCA_049969495.1 Armatimonadota bacterium | reverse complement strand
AGAACGCCTCTCTCCTTGCGCTACAACCAACTTCTCAACAATTCTCGAACATCCTGCAACCCCTTGACAAACCTCCCGAATATATGGTATAAACTACGCACTGCACGAAGCAATCATACCGAAAAGTACATATCGGCAACGCGATGAAGAGGAGTAGTAGGCGGAGGGCGGACTTACAGAGAGCTGCCGGTCGGTGCGAGGCAGTAGACGCCCCTGCCGAAACTCGCCTCGGAGCAGAGGGGCTGAAAGAGGATTGACGCCTGCGAGTAGGTCTCTCCGGGTGCGCCCGATATCGCGCACAGAGTGGCTCGCGCAACCGATAAACGGTTTACTGTATCTGCCCAACGGCGCGAGCAACAAGGGTGGTACCGCGTGAGGTCATCAGAGCCTCTCGTCCCTTGGGGGATGAGAGGCTTTTTTGATATCTAAGGCTACACAGAGGGAGGTCGATTTCGAAATGGCAAAAATGTCTGGAGCACAAATCCTGCTGGAATGTCTGAGGCAGGAAGGCGTGGAGTTCATCTTCGGGTATCCCGGAGGTGCGGTCCTGCCCATCTATGACGCGCTGTACGACTACCGGGACATTAAGCACATCCTGGTGCGCCATGAACAAGGTGCAGCGCATATGGCGGACGGCTATGCCCGCGCTACAGGAAAGGTCGGTGTGTGTCTGGTAACTAGCGGACCGGGCGCGACGAACCTGATTACCGGAATCGCCACCGCGCAGATGGACTCGATCCCTATGGTGGCGTTGACCGGACAGGTGCGTACCACGAACATCGGCAAAGACGCCTTCCAGGAGACCGACGCTATCGGCATCTCCATGCCCATCACCAAACACAACTACCTGCTGAAACGCACGGAGGACATCCCGCGCGTCATCGCCGAAGCCTTTTACATCGCACGATCGGGGCGCCCCGGTCCTGTGCTTGTAGACATCCCTCTGGACGTCAGCCTTGGTAAGATAGAGTGGGACCCGTCCTCTTATCAGAAAGACCCGGACATCCCATCCTATCGTCCCACTTACAAAGGGCACGAAATGCAGATTCGCAAAGCCGCCCAGGCGATCAAAGAGGCGAAGCGTCCGGTGCTGTACGTGGGCGGTGGCGCGGTGCAGTCGGGCGCACAGGCGGAGGTGACCGAACTCTCCGAACGCACCAACATTCTGGTCACCACCACCCTGATGGGCAAAGGCGCTATCGACGAGAACCACCCTAACAGCCTGGGGATGCTGGGAATGCACGGAACCGCCTACGCCAACCATGCAGTGCATAACTGCGACCTGCTCATTGCGGTCGGAGCGCGATTCGATGACCGTGTGACCGGCAAGCTGGACCAGTTCGCCAAATACGCTAAGGTCATCCACATCGATATCGATCCAGCGGAAATCGGCAAAGTGGTGCACTGTGACATCCCGATAGTGGGCGACGTGAAGACCGTGCTGCGCGAGCTGCTGAAGTACGTGGAACCGCGCCCCGCTACCGAGTGGAACCGCCAGATTATGGAGTGGAAGCGCAAGTTCCCGCTCATCTACCCGAGGGACGGGCAGATGCACGCGGAGTACGTGATCGATGAAATCTGGCGGGTGACCGAAGGCAACGCCATCGTGACCACCGGCGTCGGGCAGCACCAGATGTGGGCGGCGCAGTACTACAAGGTGAAGCGTCCGCGCCAGTTCATCACCTCCGGGGGGCTGGGCACAATGGGCTTCGGGATGCCGGCAGCGATTGGCGTGCAGCTTGCCTTCCCCAACGAGACAGTGGTGTGCATTGACGGCGACGGCTCCTTCCAGATGACCGTGCAGGAGCTGATGACGGCGGTGGTGTACGAGCTGCCCATCATCGTGGCGATAATCAACAACCGTTCGCTGGGCATGGTGCGTCAGTGGCAGGAGCTGTTCTGGAGCGAACGCTATAGCGAGGTGGACCTGCAAGCCTCCCCCGACTTTGTGAAGCTGGCGGAGGCATACGGCGCGATAGGCATGCGTGTCACCAAGCCGGAGGACGTGGAACCTGCCCTGCGCGAGGCGATGAGCCAGCGAAAGAAGCCGGTGATTATCGACTTCGTGGTGCCGACCGAAGAGAACGTCTACCCGATGATCCCGTCCGGACAGAGCATCGAGCAGATGATGCTGCGTAAAGACCTGGAGCAGCTGCGCGCTTCGGTGGACACCGACGGCGAACAGTGGTCGTTCGCTGAGCAGGAGGAAATCCTGAAACAGTTCGTGGAACAGCCTGCAAGGCAATAAGGGGTGTGAGGCAATGGCAGGGATAACAGACAACGGCAAAGAACACCAGCATACGATAACCGCGCTGGTGCAAAACCACCCGGGTGTGCTGGCGAGGGTGGCAGGGCTGTTTGCAAGACGCGGGTTCAACATCGAATCGCTGGCGGTTTCGGTGACGGAGAACCCGGAGGTCTCGCGAATGACCATCGTGGCGCGAGGCGATGACCGCGTGCTCGAGCAAATCACCAAGCAGCTCAATAAGCTGATAGAGGTCATTCGTGTGGTGGACTACGTCGAGCATTCGGCGGTGGAACGCGAGCTCGCCTTGATTAAGGTCAACGCCGAGCCGAAAGACCGCTCGGAGATACTGCAACTTGCAGAGGTGTTCCGCGGTCGCGTGATCGATGTGGGCGAAAAGACGTTTCTCATCGAGCTCACAGGCGGACCGGACAAAATCGACGCCTTCGCGCGATTGATGGTACCCTACGGCATCCGGGAGATGGCTCGCACCGGCGTTATCGCGATGGCACGAGGCACCAAAACGGCGTAATCCAGAGGACAGGCGGTGCAGGAGATTATCACAGCAAAACAGGTGGACGCGCTGTTTCTCACTCTGGCAATAGCGGCGCCTATCGCGGGAGCGGCTATCGGCTGGGTGAAGAGCAAACGCGCACTGACCGGTTTGCTCTGGGGACTGCTCCTCACCGCCAACTGGATACTCTGGCGTGTCTACAACGCCATCACCGACCGACTGGGGTTGGACACAGTGCGCAACCTGCTGGTCAACCTCGCGCTGTTTGTGGCGCTGGGGGCGGTCGCAGGTTATCTGACCGCACTCCGTGTGAGACGAGGGAGGGTGTCCTATGGAGCTGGTGCGGGTGGTGGTCAAACGTCGCAGCACTGACGGCGGCACAGAGCTGAACATCAACGTGCAGGCAACTCCGATAGGCAGCTTGCTGGCGGGCGCGACGGCGATATGGATAGGAACAAAGATGCTCAGAATGTTCAGACGCCGGCTGTGGCTACCGCTGAGCGCAGGAGTGGCAATGCTTGCACTGCGCCGGCTGTATACCGCTTCCTCTACACGTGAGGAGCAGGTGGAGGATCATGCTTCGTCGTGATCAACAGCGAAAATGGAACACACCAGGAGGAGTAAACATGGCACGAGTGTATTACGACGCGGACGCTGACCTCGGCGTGCTGCAGAACAAAACGGTTGCAGTGGTAGGTTACGGAAGCCAGGGACATGCACACGCACAGAACCTGAGGGACAGCGGCGTGAAGGTCATTGTGGGGCTTCGCCCGGGCAAGTCGTGGAACAAAGCGGAAGCGGATGGCTTCGAGGTGTTCGAAGTGGACGAAGCCACCCGGCGTGCGGATATTATCATGATTCTGGTTAACGACGAGTTTCAGTCCGCGCTGTACGAGAGCAAAATCGCCCCGAACCTCAAGGAGGGCAGCGCGATCGCCTTCGCGCACGGCTTCAACATCCACTTCCACCAGATTATCCCGCCGAAGACGGTGGACGTGTTCATGGTGGCTCCCAAGGGACCGGGGCATCTGGTGCGTCGGATGTATACCGAGGGCGTGGGCACACCCTGCTTGATAGCGGTGCATCAGGACGCCACCGGTAAAGCGCGTGACCTTGCGCTGGCTTACGCTAAGGCACTGGGGGGCACCCGAGCCGGCGTGATTGAAACCACCTTCAAGGAAGAAACAGAAACCGACCTGTTCGGCGAGCAGGTGGTGTTGTGCGGCGGCACGACCGCGCTGGTGAAAGCGGCTTTCGAGACCCTTGTCGCAGCGGGTTACCAGCCGGAAGTGGCGTACTTTGAGTGCCTGCATGAGCTGAAGCTCATCGTAGACCTGATGTACGAATCCGGCATCACGGGAATGCGCTACTCCATCTCCGACACCGCGCAGTACGGCGATATGACACGCGGTCCGCGCATCATCAACGAGCAAGTGCGGGCGGAGATGCAGCGCATCTTGAAAGAGATTCAGACCGGTCAGTTCGCCAAAGAGTGGATTCTGGAGAACCGGGCGAACCGTCCGGTATTCCGCGCTCTCGCCGCTGCCGACGAGAACCATCCCATCGAACAGGTAGGGCGTCAGCTGCGTGCGATGATGCCCTGGCTGAAGAAGCCAGCGGTGAAGCCGGAGGATTTGCAGAAGTAGACTCGCTGTCATGCTGAACGAAGTGAAGCATCGCCGAGATTCTTCAGAATGACAGGCGCTGAGAAGACAAGAGGACGAACGCAAAGGACGGTGAGAAATCATGAGTAGCGACGGGGTACGCATCTACGTTTTCGACACGACGCTGCGCGACGGCGAGCAATCTCCGGGCGCCTCCCTGAACGTAGAGGAGAAGATAGAGATTGCCCGGCAACTGGAGCGGCTCGGCGTGGATGTCATTGAAGCCGGGTTCCCCATCTCCTCACCGGGTGACTTTCGCGCGGTGCACGAAGTGAGCAAAATCGTGCAGAACGCGGCGGTATGCGGTCTCACCCGCGCGGTACATAAAGATATCGAGGTCGCAGCAGAAGCGCTCAAACCCGCAAAACGCCCGCGTATTCACACGGGGCTGGGCGTTTCGGACATCCATCTGAAGCACAAGCTGCGTATGTCGCGCGAGGAGGCACTGGAGCGCGGTGTGGATGCGGTGAAGTTCGCCCGCCGCTTCGTGGACGAAGTGGAGTACTTCCTCGAAGACGCGGGGCGTGCTGACCCCGAATACATCTATCGCGTCATTGAGGCGGTCATCGAGGCGGGTGCGACCGTCATCAACGTGCCCGACACCACCGGCTATACCGTACCCGAAGAGTTCGGCGCGTTGATTCGCGGCATCATGAACAATGTGCCCAACATCGACAAAGCCATCGTATCGGTGCACTGCCACGACGACCTGGGCATGGCAACCGCAAACACGCTGGCGGGCGTACTCAACGGCGCGCGACAGGTGGAAGTCACCATCAACGGCATCGGCGAGCGCGCGGGCAACACCTCGCTGGAAGAGGTGGTGATGGCAATCCACACCCGCAAAGACGTGTTCCAGAATATGTACACGGGTATCAATACCACCGAAATCTACAAGACCAGCCGCCTGGTCAGCACGCTGACGGGCATCCTGGTGCCTCCGAACAAAGCCATCGTGGGCGCAAACGCCTTCGCCCATTCGTCGGGCATCCATCAGGACGGCGTGCTGAAGGAGCGCACCACCTACGAGATTATCGACCCACGTTCGGTGGGCATTACGGAAAGCAAGATTATCCTGACCGCGCGAAGCGGGCGGCACGGCGTGCGCCATCGGCTGGAGGAACTGGGCTACCGCCTCGACGGCGAGCAGTTCGAGCGCATCTACGAAAAGTTCCTCGAGCTGGCGGACAAGAAGAAGCAGGTGTACGATGAGGACTTGGAGGTTCTCGTCGCCGACGCCGCATCCACCGTAGTGCAGACCTATGAGCTGGTGCATGTGCAGGCTCTGGCAGGCGACAAGGTGGTGCCAACCGCCACGGTGAAACTGCGCCACGCCAACGGCGAGGAGCGCATCGCTACGTCAACCGGTACCGGCCCTGTAGACGCCGCCTACAGTGCGATTAACAAAATCGTGCAGGCGCCTAATGAGCTGCTGGAGTTCACCATGCAGGCGGTGACAGAAGGCATCGACGCGATGGCGGAGGTGACTGTGCGCATACGCGGTCAGGAGGGCGACGTGTTCACCGGCAGAGGCTCCGCCACCGATATCGTGGTCGCCAGCGCGAAGGCGTACGTGCAGGCGCTGAACAAGCTGCTGGACAGGCGGTCAGGCACGCGACGCACTGCCATCTCCGAAGAGCTGGAGCGGGTGTAGCATGGACGACTGGCAGATGGTACTGGGGATGATGCAGGTGTACCTGCCGTCCATCGGCTTGTTTTTCGTCGGCGGCATTCTGGGGCACGGCATTGCTAACGGGTTGGGGTTCTCCCTGCGTGCCGAATGGACTCGCTGGATGACCACCCTCTACCTGTTCAGCCTGCTCATCCCCTTGCCGCTCTGGGTGGAGGGGGCATTATTCTACAGCCATATCTGGCTGGTGTACGCCCTGCTCTCGCTGGTAATCGGCATTGCCAGAGGTCTGGCGTTCCCTGCCCGCGAGCAGATGCAACGACACGCCCGCGAGCGGCTCGAGCGCGCCCGGCAGTCCATCCAGCAAACTATGGAACAGCAACAAAACGCAAAGAAACGCAATATGTTGATAAACTCCTTTTTTCATGCAGGAACGCACGGGAGGGATGTCTAAAAGAAACACAACCTACACGCACATTGAAAGGAGGAGCTATGTACTCACGCGACACGTGGAAAGTCGAACGGGGCATCCTGATACGTCAGCCGCCCCTTCGCGTGAGCATCTTTGTGGATGGGGCGAACATGTACTACGCCCAGAAGCGACTGGGCTGGTTTATCGATTTTCGCAAGGTGCTGCATTTCTTCGGACCGGCGCAGAACAATGTTATCAGCGAGGCGTACTATTATACCGGCGCGGACAGCGCGACCCTGGCACGAGATATACGGTTTCACGAGTATCTGATGTATTCCGGCTATATCGTGCGCACCAAAAACATTAAGCAGGTGATCGACGACACCACGGGAGAAATTGTAGAGAAGGCGAATCTGGATGTCGAGCTGGTCATTGACATGTTCAACACGGTTAACCTGTTCGACATGTGCGTGCTGATGAGCGGAGACGGCGACTTCGAGCGTGCGCTGGAGCTGCTGCGCTGTAAGGGCAAGCGCGTGGCGGTAGTCGCCCATCCCGACATGACCGCGCGCGAGCTGCGCAACGTGGTGGGACGGAACTACTTTGACCTGCGCGAAATGGCTCCGCATATCGCACGCACCGATAGAATGCCGGAATACGACGAGGTCGCAATAACGCGCGAGTACGTGTCGGAGGAGACCCCGTAGTGGTAACCAGTTGGCGTATGGAATACGCGCTATCAGAGAACACCTGTTTGAGACGCGGTTTCGTGCCCGCGACGAAACCACGCACGCGACCGCGTCTCCTCTTACCCTGTAACTGGCTCTCCGCTGAGGAAACCGACACGGAGGTTGATATTTGACGCCTCGCGGTGTCGGTACGAACCGTATCCCTCTGTAGCCGCAACCTTTAGGTTGCGTGCGCAGGCTGAAGCCCACGGACATGGGTTATTCTCCCGCTACGAATCCGCATCAAAGCACAGGAGGTTATCAGCGTGCATAAGAGGATAGCTGTCTTACCCGGCGATGGCATTGGTCCGGAGATAGTTTCACAGGCGGTGCGCGTGCTCAACCGCATTGCGGAGCGCTATGGCGTGTCCTTTGAAACGGCGCACGCACTCGTTGGAGGGGCGGCGTACGACGCGACAGGGCATCCCCTTCCCCCGGAAACCTTGGACCTGTGCAAGCGCTCTGATGCGGTATTGTTTGGCGCGGTAGGCGGACCGAAGTGGGACAACCTGCCCCCTGCCCTGCGCCCCGAGGCAGGCGCACTGTTGCCCCTGCGCAAAGGGCTCGGTCTTTACGCCAACCTGCGCCCTGCCCTGCTCTTCCCTGCCCTGGCAGAAGCGTCTCCGCTCAAACCGGAGGTGCTGGGTGAAGGGCTGGACATCCTGGTGGTGCGCGAGCTGACAGGCGGCATCTACTTCGGACAGCCGAAGGAACGGCGCGATGAAGGGCGCACCGCCGTTGATACCTGCCTCTACACCGAAGCCGAAGTGGAACGTATCGCGCACGTCGCCTTTCGCGCGGCACGACAACGGCGCAAAAAGGTAACCTCGGTGGACAAGGCGAACGTGCTGGAGACATCCCGCCTGTGGCGCGAAGTGGTCACTCGCGTTGCTCAGCAGTATCCCGACGTGGAGTTGCAACACATGCTGGTAGACAACGCCGCCATGCAGTTGATTCGCAACCCGCGCCAGTTTGACGTGATACTCACCGAGAACATGTTCGGCGACATCCTCAGCGACGAGGCGGCGATGCTCACAGGCAGTCTGGGAATGCTACCCTCGGCGAGTCTGGGCGAAGGCACGTTCGGGCTGTATGAGCCGGTACACGGCTCCGCGCCGGATATCGCCGGACAGGGCATTGCAAACCCGCTCGCCACCATCCTCTCCGTCGCGATGATGCTGCGGCACAGCTTCGGCATGGACGAGGCAGCAAGCAGTATCGAGAAGGCGGTGGACGCCGCCCTGCGCGAGGGTTATCGCACACCGGACATCTGGCAGGAAGGGTGCCACAAAGCGGGTACAATCGAAATGACCGAGGCAGTGCTCAAATACCTGTGAGGCGATACACAATGAAGAAAGTGGAATGCATCATCCGCCCCATCAAGATCGACGAGGTCAAAGAGGCGCTGGAGGAAATCGGCATCACCGGGCTGACGGTAACCGACGTACGCGGCTACGGACGCCAGCGCGGACGCACCGAGAAGTATCGGGGAAACACCTATACCATTAACTTCTTGCCCAAACTGAAGCTGGAGGTAGTGGTTCCCGACCACCGTGCGGAGGAGGTCGTGCAGGTGATAGCGGAAGCCGCTCGTACAGGTGAAATCGGCGACGGCAAGATTTTTGTCTCGGAGGTGGAGGAGGTCATTCGTATCCGAACCGGCGAGCGCGGCGAGTCGGCGCTGTGAGCAATCAGCGCAATAGAGCAAGCCACACCGACTGGCTGAGGGCGCTGAGAATGAAGACGTTGACCGCTCACCTGCAATCTGCACGTTTTATCAGGAGGTTTACTAAATGGAAAAACAACGAATAGAAGTGTACGACACCACCTTGCGCGACGGCTCGCAGGGTGAAGGCGTTAATTTCACCGTGGAGGACAAACTCAAAATCGCCCAGAGGCTGGACGAATTCGGGATGGATTACATCGAGGGGGGCTGGCCCGCCTCGAACCCGAAGGACACCGAGTTCTTCCAGCGGGCGCGAAAACTGTCGCTCTCCCACGCAAAGCTGGCGGCGTTCGGTAGCACACGCCGCGCCAGACTGAAAGCGGAAGAGGATGAGAACCTGCAGGCGCTGGTAGCGTGCGAAACGCCGGTAGTCACCATCTTCGGCAAGAGCTGGGACATGCACGTGACGCACGCGCTGAAGGTGTCGTTACAGCAGAACCTGGAGATGATTTACGACTCGGTGAAGTTCCTGAAGGAGCGCGTGGCGCAGGTCATTTACGACGCCGAACATTTCTTTGATGGCTACAAGCACAACCCCGAATACGCCATCAAAACACTGCTGGCGGCGGAAGAGGCAGGAGCAGACCTGCTGGTGCTGTGCGATACCAACGGCGGGACTCTGCCCCACGACATCGCGCAAATCATGGACGAGGTTAAGCCTCGTGTGCACACGCCGCTGGGCATCCACGCACACAACGACAGCGAATGCGGCGTCGCCAACAGCCTGATGGCGGTGCTACACGGAGCGGTGCACGTACAGGGCACGATTAACGGTTACGGCGAGCGCACCGGCAACGCCAACCTGTGCTCTATCATCCCCGCGCTGGCGCTGAAAATGGGCTACGACTGCCTCAAACCCGATTCGTTGAGACACCTTACCGCGCTATCGGGCTACATCGACGAGGTGGCGAACATGCCGCATAACCACCGGATGCCCTACGTGGGGCGCAGTGCGTTTGCACACAAGGGGGGCGTGCACGTAGACGCCGTGCTGAAGTACGAGCGCACCTACGAGCATATCCCGCCCGCAGCGGTGGGTAACGAGCGACGCATCCTCGTCTCGGAGCTGGCAGGGGGATCCACCGTCGCCCACCACGCGCAGAGACTGGGTTTGCAACTGGATAAGAGCACGCCTGAGGTGCGCAGGGTGCTGCAGAAAGTGGCGCATCTGGAAAACGAAGGCTACTCCTTCGAGGCAGCGGAAGCCTCGTTCGAACTGTTACTGATGCAACAAACCGGACAATACCGCAAACTGTTCGAGCTGAAGGGCTTTCGCGTCATTGTGGAAAAGCGTGGCGATAAGGGCGAGGTGGTCACCGAAGCCACGGTGAAGGTGGCCGTGGATGGGCGCGAGATGCTCACCGTCGCCGAGGGCAACGGTCCCGTGCATGCGCTGGACAGCGCACTGCGCAAAGCACTGTTGGAGTTCTACCCCGAACTGGCGCAGATTCGCCTCACCGACTACAAAGTGCGCGTGGTGAATGTGCGCGAAGGCACCGCCGCCAAAGTGCGCGTCATCGTGGAATCGGAAGATGGGGGACAGACATGGAACACCACCGGTGTCTCCACCAACATCATCGAAGCCTCGTGGCACGCGCTGGTGGATAGCATCGAGTACGGTCTGCTGACGATTCGGAAGGGGTGAACCCTGCCTTTACCCGTCCCCTCTCTACACGCACGGGAGGGGACGACGTGCTTGATTTTTTCGTACGGTTTTGCCATAATAATATTGAACATCTGTTCAAATGTTCAAGAAGGAAATTCACCGATGAAAACGAGAGACCGCACTATAGAATGCGCTCCGCACGAGCAAACGGACGAGACCACCCTCGCTCGTGTTCAGCAATCGCTTCCTGACACCGGCGCACTGCTGCGCATGAGCGAGATATTCGGCGCGCTGGGCGACCCCACCCGCCTGCGCCTGCTGCTTGCGCTGTGCCGACAACCGCTGTGTGTACACGACCTATCGCAGATACTGGGCGTGACCGAGAGCGCAGTGTCGCACCAGCTGCGCACATTGAAGATGCTCCGACTGGTTACCGCGCGACGTGCGGGCAAGCGCGTCTACTACTCACTGGATGACGTCCACGTCCACCGCCTGATGGACGAAGGATTGAAACACGCTCTGGAGAGGTAAACGATGACACCTGCTGAAACACAGCGTTCCCCTGCATTGCAGACGCGGACGTTCCGCGTGGAAGGCATGGACTGTGCGGATTGTGCGGTCGGTCTGGAACACGCCATACGCCGCGTACCCGGCGTGCAACAGGCGAGGGTTATCTTCAGCACCGGCACGCTGCGCGTGTGGACATCACCCGGTGTGAGCGAAAGTATGCTCTACGAGGCGGCACGACAGGCCGGCTTCCGGCTCCAACATCCCCTTTCACACGACCACGCGGGACGCGACCGTTTGCGCATAGGAACCGTCGTGCTGGCGACACTGCTCGGCATCGTGGCGTTCGTGCTGCAAAAACAACAGGTTTCCGCATGGTTCTTCATTCCCCTCTATCTCGGGGCAATTGTGCTCGGTGGAACTCCCACCTTTATCGGCGGCTGGCGGGCTGTGCGCAACCGCAGTCTGGACACCGATGCGCTGATGACCATTGCCATCCTCGGCGCGGTGGGGCTACGCGAATGGGCGGAAGCGGCCGCGGTGGTGTGTCTGTTCGCTATCGGCAACCTGTTGGAGCATCTCACCACCGAACGCACGCGCCGCGCCATCCGCCAGCTGATGGACTCCGCCCCGGAGACCGCTACTCTCGTTACCCCAGAGGGTCTGCGCACCGTGCCCGCTGAACTGGTGCAGCAGGATGAGCGTATCCGCGTCCGCGCCGGCGAACGCTTCCCGCTGGACGGTGAGGTGGTGGAGGGCTATTCGGACGTAGACCAGTCCATGATTACCGGTGAGAGCCGCCCTGTGCCCAAGTCGCCCGGCGACGAGGTGTTCGCGGGCACGTTGAACCAGACGGGTATGGTGGACGTGCGCGTGACGCGAACGTACGAAAACACCACCCTCACCCGGCTCATCCATCTGGTGGAAGAGGCGCAGGAGCATAAAGCCCCGCTTCAGCATCTGGTGGACCGCTTCGCGCGGGTGTACACCCCTGCGGTGATTATTCTGGCGGTGCTTCTCTCCACCGTACCCCCGCTCATCTGGGGCGAGTTCGGGCGATGGTTCTTCCGCAGTCTCAGCTTGTTGTTGATTGCCTGTCCCTGCGCACTGGTTATTTCCACACCGGTTGCACTGGTTGCCGCGCTGGGAACCGCCTCACGGCGAGGCATGCTGATTAAGGGTGGCATCTTCGTGGAGGCGATGGCACAGGTACGTGCTTTTATCTACGACAAGACAGGCACCCTCACCACCGGCAGAATGCGCGTGCGCGAGGTGCAACCGCTCGACAACGTGCCGGCAGAGCGGATTCTGGCGATTGCCGCCGCGGTGGAGGCGGTATCCACCCATCCGCTGGCAGAGGCTTTGCGCGAGGAAGCGAACCGACGCAATCTACCTTTGCCTGCAGCGCAACAGTGCACCGTCGTGCCCGGCAAAGGAGTGGAAGGCATCGTAGAAGGACAGGCATGTCGGGTGGGGAATGCCGACTTCGCGTGTGCACACCTCGTCCAGGATATGCCCCTCATGTCCGGTGAAGAGGACGGAGGCTCGGCGCAGGTATGGGTGCAGTTGGACGGCAAGACGATAGGGCGCATCCTCTTCGAAGATGCGCGACGTGCGGAATCCGCAGAGGTGGTGAGTGAGCTGCGCGCTGCAGGCATTCGCCATCATGTGATGCTCAGTGGAGACGTGCAATCGGTAGCGCAAAAAGTGGCGCAGGAGCTGGGGCTGGACGAAGTGCGCGCTCCCCTGTTGCCGGAACAGAAAGTGGAAGCAGTGCGTGCGCTGCGCGAACGTTACGGAGCGGTGGCGATGGTCGGCGACGGTATCAACGACGCCCCTGCGCTGAAGGCGGCAACGGTAGGCATCGCGATGGGCGCGATAGGCAGCGATGTGGCGATAGAGGCAGCAGACATCGCCTTGATGAACGATGACCTGCGCCTCCTGCCTTATCTGGTGCGCCTGAGTCAGGCGACGGTGGGCATTATCCGCCAGAACATCGCCTTCGCTATCGGCACAAAGCTGTTGCTGCTGGTTGTTGCCGCGCCCGGCTACCTGCCCCTGTGGCTGGCAGTGATGGGCGACATGGGCGTCTCATTGCTGGTCACGCTGAACGCGCTGAGACTGGTCAGGCAGGCATAAAACGCCTTTTGACATTACCGGCTAAGGCAACAGTATACACAAAGATTGCACTGGTTAAATAAGGAGAGTAATGCACTGAATATTCGGGTGATTGTAGAGGGCAGGTAGCGATGGGCGGTAACCACTATATTAAAAGTCCTTTACGTTTTCCAGGTGGCAAGTCGCGGGCGCTGGGGCAGATTGTGTCTCTTGTTCCGCCCTTTCGTGAGTTTCGAGAGCCGATGGTAGGAGGAGGTTCCGTCTTCCTGCGGGTGAAGCAAATCTATCCGAGCAGAGATTACTGGATTAACGACATTAACTACGAGCTGTATTGTTTCTGGACGGTGGCACGGGATAATATCGGCGCTCTCGTTGAGAAAGTGAAGGAGATAAAAGAGCGTACGCAGGATGGCAGAAAGCTGTTCTACGAACTGCTGGAAAGTTACGGCTCTGGCAGCGAGTTAGAGCGCGCCGTGCGTTTCTTCGTACTGAACCGCATTACCTTCTCCGGCACGGTGGATTCCGGAGGCTATTCCGAGCAAGCGTTTCAGGGACGCTTTACACATTCGTCCATTAAGTCGCTTTGGCGTGTTTCACCCATCCTGCAGGGTGTGCGAATCACCAATCTCGACTACGCGGAGGTAGTGAATGCGCCGGGTGAAGAGGTGTTCCTGTTTCTCGATCCGCCGTACTACTCGGCGGCACGCTCACGTCTTTACGGAAAGCGCGGGGAGCTGCATACAGGCTTCGACCACGAACGCTTTGCCTCTGTAGTCAGGAGCTGCCCTCACAAATGGCTGATCACGTACGACGATTGCCCAGAGGTTAGGCGTTTGTTCCGCGATGCCTGCATTGTGGAGTGGGAACTGCAGTACGGCATGAATAACTATAAACAGCCGGTTGCACGTCCGGGCAAAGAGCTGTTCATCGCTAACTACGACATCGCCTCGCGCTACCGGAAGCAGCTTGTCCTGCTGCTGGAGGAGCGTACGCGCTACCGCGCCGATGAGGATGAATAAGCCTCTTCGAGTACCCTCAGCGTGTGCTCCGCTGCGTCCTCCCAGCGAAACAGTCTCGCACGCTCTAATCCACGCTGTATCACTTGCTGGCGCAATATTTCATCGAGGGTAATGCGCAGGATGCCGTCGGCAATCTGCTGCGTGTCGCGTGGGTCTATCAGCATCCCGCCATCCCCTACTACTTCGGGCATAGCGGAGGTGTTAGACGCTAGCACCGGCGTACCACAGCCCATCGCCTCCAGCGGAGGTAGCCCGAACCCTTCATACAGCGACGGGTACAGCAGCGCCGAAGCGGACGCGTACACGCCGGGCAGATGCTCGCGAGGAATATAGCCCGCAAAGAGAATGTGTTGCTCGATGCCCAGTCGGCGTGCCTGCGTCAGAATGCGTTCGTGTTGCCAGCCGGGCGCACCCGCCAGTACCAGCGGAGGGAGGCTTGTCTCCTGCCGTGCCAGCGCATAGGCTTCCAGCAAACGAGGCAGATTCTTGCGCGGCTCGAGCGTGCCTACAAACAACAGGAACCGCTCGGGCAGAGAATAACGTTGTCTCACCATCGGCTCCAGCGCGCGGGCGTTCTCAGGGTTGAAGAGTGCGTCCAGACCATACGGGATAATAACCAGCTTCTGGTGGGGTACACCGTACAAACGCACGATGTCCGACGCGGTAGACCGCGAGATGGCAACGACCTTCCGGGCATGTCGGGTACTCCAGCGGGTGATGCACCTCAAGTACGCCCGGCGCACGGGATGGATGGTTTCGGGGGAGACCTCGAAATTGAGGTCATGCACGGTGACCACACCAGCTCCCTCCCACAGCACCGGCAGGACAAAAGCAGGCGAGAAGAACACCTCTATCCCCCCTCTTCGAAGCAGGCGAGGTAGCACCATCTGCTCCCACAACACCCGTTGCGCGCCGGAACGCAGAGGGCGAAAGGTAGAAACCCAGCGAACTTGTTCACCGGCGGTAACAGGTAGCTGCGCAGGCTCACCGTAGAGCACGATTTCATGCGAGGTTGCCTGCGTCAGCAGTTCCGGCACCAGCGCACGGATATAGTGCTGAATGCCGGTATGCGTGGTGGACAACAGGTGCACATTACTGCCGATGCGCATTCCCTACAGCACTTCCAGCGACTGTAAAGCGCGACGCAATGCGTCTGCCTGCGACGCGGTGAGTTCGCGAAGCGGTGGGCGTACCGCCATCTTCGGCAGACCACGCCATGCGCATATCTGCTTGATAGCAGGAATGAACGGCACGGCGTCTACCGCATCCATCACCGCCTTCAGTCGCTCGTTCAGGGTTGTGGTATCCTCGCGTCGGCGCGAAGCGGCATCGATCTGGAGTAAGAGCTCAGGGAAGGCATTCGCCAGGCCCGAGATGCCTCCCGCCGCTCCCGACGTCAGCGCATCTGCCAGCAGATTCTCCACCCCCACAAACACCTGCAGGCGAGGAAAGCGCAGTATAAACGACAGCGCCGTTTCCCAATCGCCGGAGCTATCTTTCAAGCCGACCAGGTGAGGATAGTCTAGCAGACTCTCCACCACTGCCGGAGTAACGTCCACCCCCGCTAGTTCCGGGTAGTTGTACAGCAGGGTGGGCATCTCCACTGCTTCCAACAGCCGCATGTAGTAGGCAGCCAGCCCCTCATCCGATACGCCCTTGTAATAAAAGGGCGGTATGACCAGTATCGCGTCACACCCTTGCTGCTGCGCGAAGCGGCTAAGGCGAATGGTTTCGGGCAGGTTGGCGCACCCCGTGCCGGCAATCACCTTCAAACCAGCAGCGCACTCGCGAACGGTAGCAATAGCACGCTCGCGCTCTTCCACACTCAACGAAGTGCCCTCACCGGTGGTACCACAGACCACCACTCCGACCACACCGTGCCGACGCTGCCAGTCCACCAGCGTCCGAAACGCGGGGTAATCCACATCCCCCTGTTTGGTTAAGGGCGTAACCAGCGCGGTATAAACGCCCGGTGGTAATGAGGCAGCCATGTTGGAGCTACTCCCCTCCTGCCGGTTGAGGCGTGGGTTGCGCAGGTGGTGCTGGTGGAGTGCCAGCCTGCCGGATGAACGGCAACAGCAGGTCCACCGGAACCGGAATGATGGTGGTGCTGGTGCTCTGCGCACTCATTTCGGCAATGGTCTGCAGGTAGCGCAATTGCAATGCGGCCGGTTGAGCGGACATCATCTGCGCCGCCTGCACCAGGCGCTCCGCTGCCTGGTACTCGCCCTCGGCGTTAATCACTTTGGCGCGGCGTTCGCGTTCACTTTCCGCCTGGCGCGCCATCGCCCGTTTCATACTATCGGGTAGCACCACATCGCGCACTTCCACCGCCACCACTTTCACCCCGTACGGCTCGGTCTGCTCGTCGATAATGCTCTGCAGCTGCTGGTTGATTTTGTCGCGGTGCGAGAGTAGATCGTCCAGCTCCGCCTGCCCCAGGGTGCTGCGCAGAGTGGTTTGCGAGATGAGCGAGGTGGTGCGGATGAAGTTCTCGATACGGGTTACCGCAGCGGCGGGGTCGATCACACGGAACAACACGATGGCGTCTACCGTCACCGGCACGTTATCGCGGGTCATTACCTCCTGGCGAGGCACGTCCATCGTCACCAGCCGGGTATCCACGCGGATGGGACGGTCGATATATGGCAGCAGGAAAATGATGCCAGGTCCCTTTACACCCAGCAACCGTCCCAATCGCAGCACCACGGCACGCTCCCACTCCGGCAATACGCGCAGGGTTGCCCGTATGACCAGAATGACGAAGATGATGAGCGCAATCAGAAACGCGCCCGATTCGCTCGCCAGCAGCTGTTCAATCGCGTTCATGATGTTCCTCCTCTTTTCGCACCACGGCGGTCAAGCCCTCCATCCTCTCGATAACCACACGTTCGCCCGCCTTGATTGTTTCTCCTGCGGTGACCGCATTCCAGTATGCACCGTCGTAGAAAATCTTTCCTCGGGGGGACAGGTCGGTGCGCGCGACCGCAATCGCTCCCTGCATCGCTTCCATACCGGTCACCCGGCGTGCCCGTTGCGCACGCACACCCGCTGCAACGATGAACGCGAAGAAGAGCGAGGTGAGCCCCGTGAGCGTAAGCGCAACCACCCAGGAGACCCGAAGAGCCGGATCGGGCGACTCAAAAAGCATCAACAGCCCGAGCAACATGGAGATAGCACCGCCCAGCGTCAACACTCCATGCGAGGGGGCGAAAGCGTCGGCAATGAACAGGATAATCGCCAGTACCAGCAGAGCGATGCCCGCCCAGGAGACAGGTAGCACCGAGAAGCCATAGAGCATCAACAGCAACGAGACGGCTCCAATTACGCCGGGGAAGATGGCTCCGGGGTTTTGAATCTCCGCAATCAGCCCATAAAGCGCCAGCACACCCAGAATCGCCAGCACGTTGGGGTTCACCAGCACCTGCAAGAGACGCTCCCGCAGCACCATTTCCGATCGCTGGACAGGGGCTTCTCGCGTCTTCAGCACCACCGTACGCTGAGGGAGCTTCACCGTGCGCCCATCTATCTTTTGCAGCAGCGCATCCAGGCTCGGCACCACAAAGTCTACAACCCGCTTCTCCAGCGCCTGCTTTTCGCTAATTGCCGCGCTTTCACGCACCGCCATCTCTGCCCAGTCGGCATTACGTCCGCGCTGTTCGGCGATGGAGCGAATGTACGAGGCGGCGTAGTTGACCACCTTTTTCTCCATCGTGCGGGACATCTCTTCCCCACCCGCAGGAACCGGGTGCGCCGCGCCGATGCTGGTGCCGGGCGCCATCGCGGCGATATGCGCTGCAACGGTGATGAACACTCCAGCCGAACCCGCCTTTGCCCCGGACGGCGAGACATAGACGGCAATGGGAACATCGCTGGAGAGCATCTCCTTCACTATCTGTTCCATCGAGCTCATCAAGCCGCCCGGCGTATCCAGCTCTACCACCAGCAGCTGTGCTCCCCGTTCGCGGGCTATCCGTAGTGTGCGCGAGAAGTACTCGGCGTTCGGCGGAGCGATCACCCCTTCCATGCGCATGACAACCACCGGAGGCACCTCTGCAGGCTTCTGAGCGAATGCAAAGCCCACCCACACAAGCAGTGCAAGCAGCATAATCCTTCTCAAGCTGCGGAAAGATGGCTTCATGTTACACCTGTCCCTTCCCTATAATGAAAGGTTCCCTTCAATAGTGTATCACGAGAAGCCATCTCAGGTCAATCTAAACAAGAGAGCATTGGGGCACACCAACTGGCGTAGTATGCTCTGCCGGACGGGGCCTCGCCCTCCAACCGGCTAAGAAGCCGAGAAACATGCTTGATGCTCTACCAGGGCCGATTCCCCTGCACCGGAACCCGCCATTGCGTCCACAACTTCGCACAGGCAGGGTCCGGTTTGCAAGGGAACCGCTTAGCCGACAAGCGCACTACCGTCCGCGCCCGGTTCGCCCCTCAGTGGAGCATAGCCCTTACGTTTATCGCGCCGCAGGCTCGGCCGCAGGCGAAGAAGCAAACCACTCGCTGCGCACTTCCACCCCCGCCGCCTTCAGCAGGGTGTATACCGGGCAACGGCGCTGTACCTCCTCCTGCAGCGCCCGAACCTGCTCCGGCGAGGCGAAAGTAACCAGCTCCACCCTTTCGCGCACCGTGCGGAAGTACGGCGGTACGTTCGGGTCGCCCATCGCACCTCGCAGGTCCAGCTCGCCCTCGGCGTGCAAGGTGATGCCATGTACCTCGATGCCCCTCTCGCGTGCGATCACCTGCGTCATGACCGTCAAGCAGCCGTTCAGCGCAGCCAGCAGCAGCTCCATCGGATTGGGCGCGCTGTCCTGTCCGCCGAACGAGGGCGGCTCGTCGCTGTAGATAGGTTCAAAATCGCGCACCTGCAGGCGCGTGCGCATCCCGCCTTCCCACTTGCCGTCCGCGCTGAGGTGCATCCATACGGGTCCGTTTGTGCTCGCCATACTCTGCCTCCACTGTAAAATGATTGTTGACTAATTATATCACAAAAATCATGTTTCAAGCAACACCCGCCGAGAGGAACAGGCATTTTACACAAAAGGCTTCCCGTGAGGTAAACTAAGGCGTAGAGGAGGCGCAGAGAAGATTAAGGATGACGCCATTGGAGAGCTTTGCCCTGTCTATCAGCCTGGCGCAAAACGATACCCCCCACGCACACTGCGTGCTAGTGCGCAAGTCGGGTTCCGCTCCACAAAACCCGGGCGCACGCCTGCTGGTACAGCGTGACGGGGTGATGCACGGTACGATAGGTGGCGGCTGTGTGGAGATGGAGGTGCGTCGCCTTGCCCTCAATGCCCTGCGCAACGGTAAGGCACAGTTACACGTCTTTCGCATGGACGACGACTACGGCTACGACGACGGCTTGATATGCGGTGGCAGAGTGTGGGTATTCATTCAGCCCGAGCCAAAGCGGTGGCTGGCTTCGCTGCAAGCCGCTCAGCGAATGCGGGAAGAGGGCAAATCGGGCGCATGGGTGCTGGTCACGAAGGGACAGGAGCATTTGGGTAACGCCTTCTGCGTGTCACCGGAGAACATCACTCCCGAACCGCCAGAAGGCTGGCAAGAGGCTCTGAAAGAGGTATCCGGTAAAGCCCTGGAGCAGGACAAAACGCTGTATACCTCCCTCTGTGAGGGCACAGAGGTCTACGTAGAACCTGTACAGCCACAGCCCACACTGGTACTGGTGGGTGCTGGGCACATCGCGCACGCGCTCGCGCCGATGGCATCGGCGGCAGGTTTCGATGTGTTGGTGATAGACGACCGTCAGTCCTTCGCCAACTCCGAGCGGTTTCCTACCGCTTCACGGTGCATCGTGGGCGACATCGCGCAGAGCTTGCAGGAGCTGCCAACCGATTCCCGTACATACATCGTCATCGTTACGCGCGGTCATCGGCACGACGCGGATGCTCTTCGTGTCGCGCTGCACAAACCGACAGCGTACGTGGGGATGATCGGCAGCAAGCGCAAAATCACGGTGATCTATCGCGACCTGCTGCAAAGAGGTGAAGCCACGCTGGAGCAGCTTGCCGACGTACATGCTCCACTCGGTCTGGACATCGGCGCAGAGACGGTGGGTGAAATCGCGGTAAGTATTCTGGCAGAGCTGGTTGCGGTGCGCCGAGGTAAGCTCAGCGGCAGAATTAACTCGCAAATAGCCTCTATGATGTCTCTTTATGATATATCCATTTTGGAGCAGTGATTTTATTGTCAGAGCAGGTATGATGCTATGCCCTGAATTCGTAATCATTTTGTGCACAAAATCTCAATCTTAACATTTTCTTAACAAAAGCCATGATATAATAATAGGCGGAAAGAGGGAGACGCCGCGACGAGAAGAGAACAAACAGCAATCATCGCTCGGGTTATTCCTTCGCGGCGATGAAGACAAGCTTAATAGCACCCTCTACACAACAACAAGCGAACACGGGAGACTGTGCGCATTTGGCGGGGCTAGCTACCCCGCCGTTTTTTTTGCTTGCAGGAAACCGCTCCAGCCCGTCTAAAGAGAGAGGTGAAATCTTGCTCACCCGGAGGTGATACCGGTGCTTCGCTGGCATAAACCTGTCTCTCTTATCCTCCTGTTGCTCACAACCCCTCTTCTCGCGGGCGAGGACGCTCTGGACCCCAAAGCCGACCCTCGCCTGGAAAGGATGGTGAACATCTTCCAGACGCCTGCTCCCCTGTCGGCGGTGGTGAAAGCACTCTCTATGCAATCGGGCGTCCTGCTAACAACCGAACGCAGTATCAGCGAATATCGCGCCATTCTGGTCGCCGACGAACGCCCACTGCACGAGGTGATGCACAAGCTGGCGGAGGCTTTCGGTTTTACCTGGGAGCGCAAGGGCAAGGAGGGCGAGCCACCCGGCTATATGCTGGTTCAACCTCCTGCCGATGCGGGGCGTGAGACGGCGGAACTGCGCGAGATGGAGCGCCTTGCGGATGAGATATGGCGATACGGCGCGGCACAGGCAGCGAAATGGGCGACAGCAGGCAAGAAAGAGGTCGAAGCGCGCATGGAGGAACTGCGCAAAACCTTCGAAACGCGCCTCAAGGAGGGCAAGTTGTCTCGTGCAGAGATAGTCAGCGTCCTGCGCGAAGCGTACGCAATTTCTGCCTCACAACAGCCGTGGCGGCGTGCCGCTACCCTTGCCTTGGCGAGTTTACCGCCGGCAAAAGTACGCCAGCTGCGTGAGGGCAACATCCAGCAAGTGACCGGCGACGCCCTATCGCCAGACGCGCTGAAGCAGATACTGGAAGAGTGGCGCGAGGTGGAGAGACCCGCTCCGCCTGCTCCCATTCGCCCCGGAGAGCCGGACACCGACGAGATTCGTATGGAGAAACCTTACCAGTCCCAGCAGTGGAACAACGTGGAAGTGTGGATCTTCCCCGACCCCACTGCAGGCAACATCAAGGCGCTGGTCTACTTCATCTCTGCGGACACGCGCACTGGTGGCTCGCAGGTACACGAGGTCACCCCCAGCGCATGGGACCTGCACATCCAGATAAACGGTCTGCTGCGCGGGATGCTAGAACCTCGCCTGCCCGAATCGCCCATCTTCCAGAAGGCGACCAGAGCGGCCGAGTTCGATCGCAGGGCACACGACTATCTGATAGACCCTACCGGCGTGGAGCTAGCGCACTTTGCCCGCGCGAACCGCATCCCGCTGGCGGCGGAGTGGTATCCCTTCTCACTCGGAGGGATGCCAGGCATCAGAACGGTGCAAGCGGTGGCAACGTGGGGAGAGATGATGATGCGGCTGCGCGATTACTCCGCTGAAATCGCCACCTCAGAGGAGTGGGTGCTAGTGCGCAGTTTTGCCCGCGCCGTCGCCCGCCGCACGAATATCCCCCATTCGCAGATAGCCAAATGGCTGCTCAAGCCGCAGGCGGAAGGCAGGCTGACACTGGACGACGTCGCTGAAATCGCCTTTTTGCACGAGCGCCAGCAGCAGAATCTGGACTCCACCGCCTCCAGATTGTTCCATCGCGCTGCCTACGGCGGGTTGTACCTTGGTGGTCCGGAAACACCCCTGCAGTACATGAGACGCAGTCCCCATGCACTGTTCACCCTGCAGGCGTACGCCTTGCTGAACGCTGCCCAAAAACGCGCCCTGCTGAACGGACAGCCCGTTCCCCTCTCCGCCATGCCTAGGCAGGCGGCGGCGCGTTTGCAGATAGCAGCCGCTTTGCCCAGTGCTTCCGCGCCATCTCCCATCTTGACTCCGGATGAGGCATTGCGGCTCGCACTCGTCATGCAAACCGAACAGTCAGAGTGGGAGCGCATCGACTGGTCGCGGGTACCGGAAGAGATGCTGGAGGTTGGTGCGTTTCGTCCCTGGCTGGAGAGCCTGTCCCCTGAAGAACGCACAAAGGTGACGCAGAAAGTGCCCATCCTGCGCATTACGTTGGGGTTGGCCGACGGCGAAAGGTTAGTGACGCTGGCAAGCCTCCACACTACCCAGTGAAGTGGAAGATAACCGCGTTGACACCGGAACCGTCTGTTGCCGATGTCTAATCCGATGTAGCGCATGGTATCCTCCTTTCTATTTGACAGTTCGGCGTGGTTTTGGTATGATAAGCAAGGTCACATTCTGAGAACAGGAGAGGCACGATGCGAGCGGGAGCGTTGTGGCGATTGGCTGTCGTCGGTGTCGCACTTCTTTGGCTTACCGCCTGCGGAGGCAAAGAGGTTCAAAGGGGGAGCATAGCAGGTACCGTCACCGACATCAACGGAGACCCCGTAGTGGGCGCGCGGGTGTGGGTGGACGGCGCAGGCGACACCCTCACCAACACCAACGGCACTTTCCTGCTCACCGACGTGCCGGAGGGCTTCAAGAACGTGCGCGCCAGTGCACGCATTGGCAATCAGGACTGGAGCGGTATCGCGCTGGTACAGGTTTTCGCGGACGACACCACACGCAACGCCAACATCCTGCTCTGCCCGCCAAATCTGCAGGGTTCCATCGAGGGCTTTGTGCTGGACCCCTACGGCGGTCGGATGGAGGGCGCGCGAGTATTCGCAGGCGGACCTCTCAGCTCGGCAATGGCGGTCACGGATAAGAACGGCTACTACCGCATCGACGGCTTGCGCGGCGGCTACGATTACCCTGTTGTCGCCTCTGCACCGGGCTTCCTGAACGACAAAAAGACCGTGACGGTGGTGGCGGGGCAGATTGCCGCCGCTTCGTTCGCACTGGGAGTAGCCTCTGGAGTCGTGCCTGCAACGCCCGCCAATTTGGACGCAGTAGTATGGACTCAACCGCGCGGAGTCACGCGCTCCTCCTCGCCCGAAATGGCGAACGCGCTGGAGGCGATTAAGCGGTGGATAGACCCCAAACGCGCTCAACGACGCGCTATCAGCCGGGTGACGCCTACAGGCTCATTGATTGAGATTGACCTCACCTGGGATTACGTGGAAGACAATCGGCGGCTGGGATACGGTATCTACCGCGGGCGGTCGGCAAATCCCGCCTCGGTTCCCGACAACGCTATCGCCTTCCTGCGCGACCCGCTCGCCGACCTGTTCGCGGATTTGGACCTGGACCTGACGCCTGGAGTGACTTATTACTATCAGGTCAATGCAGTGGGGGCAAACTTTGACCCCGACACCGGCGCTGGCGCGAGCAACCCATCGAACAACGCCAGCGCGACGCCTCTAGAGCCGATGAGCACCTTCTCCTCCCCAGCGCATGGCGCAACCATCAGCAACGCCTCCCCCACCCTGCGCTGGGACAGGCTCAACGGAGCATCTTACTACCAGGTCATCCTGTTCGAAGGGTTCCCAGAAATCAACCGCGACCCGCTTTGGCCCGCCGACCTGAACAACCCTGGCAACAGCCGCGTGCCCCATCCCAACAACAGTACCGTATACATCGGTCCCGCGCTGCAGCCGGGACAGACCTACTACTGGGTGGTGGTGGCTTTCTCCGCCGATGGACGCGCCCGGAGTATCAGCCCGCTCTGGAAATTCACATACCGACCATGAAGGAGTTTTCTCGCCGATGAAGTGGTTGTCCGCAACGCTCTGCCTCCTCGCGACCGCGGTTGCGTGGAGCGGTCCCTATCGTAATGTGGTGAACGTGCCCTTCAGCACGCGCTCGAACGGTCCCCAGGGCGCACTAGTGATTGATGTCCCTGCGGGTAGCCGTTCTGCCACAGACCTGCGACGGCTGGTGGTCGAAAAGGCGGTGCCCGTGCAGAGGGCGCAGGTGCAACAGGTTGCCCAGCAGGTGCGACGCTGGAAACAGATTGGAGCACTGCCCCAGAATGCTCGGGTGGCTGTCGATATATTGGTAGTGCTGCGCGAGGGAGGCAAAATCATCCAGCCCGCCCGCACCCGCTACGGTGGCGGCACGCTCTCCTTCACCTTCGAAGGCTGGGATGCAGGGCAGGAAGCCTTCTTGCGCCAGGTGATTAACACCGCCCTGCCCCTGATTGAAAGCGTGTACGGCAAACCCGCCCAGAGCGGAACCGTGAAGGTGGTCAACTACGACCTACAAATCGGCGACCGCGATGCAGTCGCAGGGGGTATCTTCAACGCCTCCACGAATGAAATTCTTTTTCCGGTGTACAACAGCCCAAAATCTGTCGTTATCAATCTGGTACATGTGCTGATACACGCCTTTCACGGTCCCCTTATCTTCGATTACGATGCATGGGAAGAGGGTTTCGCGCGGGCGGTAACCATTCTGGTAGCGCACCGTGTGGCGCAGGCAATGAACATCCCCGACCCGGAAGGTTTCTTCAAAACCGACTCCAACTACCATGCGCTGCCGTTCTACGACCTGCTGAATCAGCCTGCGCTGGGCAATAATGTCTTTATCGCGCCTTCGCTGAAACAACTGCCCATCACTCCTGGCCAGCTGGGTGGGATGTACCTGCCGCGTATGCAGATGGCTGGCTCCGCGTGGCTGAAGGTGTATCTGGAAGACCCCGACTTTTTCAAGAAGTTCAATGCACAATACTACGCTCAGTACAACCCCAATGAGACGGTCAAGCTGAGCGGAGACATCCCACGCCTGAAGGCGATTGCCGCCGGCGTACTCGCGAACGGGGGTATGGTGGAAGGCTTGCCCTTCGACCGCTGGTACGAACGGCAGTATGTGCTGGATACCAGCGTCTCGTTCGGGAAGAAGATGTATGCCTGGGTACTGCCGAACCGTGCCGATGACGGACAGGACAATCCGGGCATCTCCATCGTGCTCCTGCACTACCAGACCACTGCCGACGGAGACGAAGTACCTCTAAACGACGTGTGCTACCCTGTCTACTGGGACTACAACCAGCAGAACCGTCTTTTCCTGGGTGCACAATATGAACGCATCGACATCGTGGACGGTGAAGGTACGGTAGCGCCGCTGTTCATCAATATCGGCGGGGCGCAAAGGGTGCTGATAGACCTGCCGCTGGGCGGACTGCAATTGCGTATCCCCTTCGCCCCCGGCTACGGAGGCACGAAAAACAACCCCAACAACCTGTACGGCGCGGTGCTGGGGCTGGACACCGGCACAGTGCATATCAGCAGCAGTCTGGGTGTGGAAGCAAGCACCGCGCTATCGCAAGGAGGGTTCGGTCTCACACTGCCATCGCCTGCCTTTGAACAGCCCGGTAGGTATACCATCACCATCAAAGACAGCAACGGCAACACCGTAGCGACGCGGCAGGTGAACCTGGGCTATCAGGAGGCGGTGCTGACGCTGGAGGTCACCGATAGTGCACAAACGCTCACCCACTCCTTCTCCGCCGGTTTACAGATGATTTCTCTGCCCATTCTGCCCTTCGCTTCCGACAATGCGGACGCACTGGGGGTAGCACGCAATGGGTTCCTGCTGGCGCACTGGCGACAGGACACCCCCGGCGAGAACAAGTACCTGCTCTACCCCACCGCTCCGCCTTTCCGCCCTGGCGTGGGCTACTGGCTAAAGCTGCGCAGCAACATCATCGCCGACATCCGCGGGATAGCGCCGCGCGCCGACCAGAATTTCACCATCGCTACCACCTACGGCTGGAACCAGATAGGCAACCCGTTTACCACGCCGGTGGATGTGTCCGAAATCGAGGTGCAATACCTGTTGAACGACCCTGTACCTTTCGCCACGGCGGTCAGTAAAGGCTGGGTCGGTGGCACCATCTGGCGATATAATCCTGCGATCAATAACTATGAAGCGGCTACCACCCTCCAGCCGTGGGAAGGCTACTGGCTGAGGGTACTGGTGACGGAGGGCGTCACGCTCACCTTCCCCGCCCCAGCAACGCGGGCACAGAGGCGCTCCCGCGCTCAGCCCCCTTCTCATCCCCCCGTATACGGGGCGAAGGCAGAATGGCAAACCGTGCTGACCGCAATCGCCGGGAACAGCCGCGCACAGGTGCGTCTGGGGCAGTCCGTCAGCGCAAGCGACCGCTTTGACTCTGTCTACGACAGTGAAGCGCCGCCGGAGTTCGGGCAGATGTTGGCTTTTGGCATCGTGAACTCCGACTGGGGGGCAGCTGCAGGACGCTATGCGGTGGATGTCAGACGAAGTGGTGCACGCACCACCTGGAACCTGCAGGTGCGCACCCCCGCTCCCGAAATGGAAGTGACCCTCACCTGGAGCGACCTACGCTCCGTGCCGAAGGACACCCGGCTGGTGCTGGTAGATGACGCAACCGGCAGGCAGTACAACCTGCGAACGGTGTCTTCGGTGACGCTACGCACCGACCAGACCGGCACGCGCAGTCTGCAGCTGGTTGCCGAACCGCAAGCGGGCGCTACCCTGCGCATCACCGGACTGCGGGCACAACGCACACGCGGCGGGGCGTACTCTATCCAGTACACCCTCTCCGCTGACGCGCAGGTGCAGGCAGAGGTGCTCAACGCATCGGGCAAGCCCGTGAGAATACTGCAGAGCGGCGCACCTTCACGGGCAGGTATCCAAACTGTATCGTGGGATGGACGCGATGGTGGCGGCGTTGCCGTGCCCGCCGGGGCGTACCTCCTGCGCATCCGCGCCCAGACCGAAGACGGAACATCGTCGCAAGCAATCTTACCGATGGTGGTGACACGATGAAGACAGTCGGCGGCAGTCACTTTGACCCTACCCCCAGCCTCTCTTCTGCGAGGAGAGAGGAGAGGTTCTCGTCTTTCTTAACCTCTCCCCCAGCCCCTCTCCTGCAAGGAGAGGGGAGAGGTTCCCCCTTCCCTTGTAGGGAAGGGGGGCAGGGGGTCAGGTTTAACATACCTCTTCCCCAACCCCTCCTCTACAAAGAGAGGGGCGATGCTCCCCCTTCCCTCGTAGGGAAGGGGGTCAGGGGGTTGGGGTTCATCCTCCTCGCCACCCTCGTTGCTATCCTCCTCACCTCGTGTGGCGGTGGGGGTGGTGGAGGAGGCGGTGCGGTTACCATTCAAGGACTGGTCAAACGCTCCGACACGCGCGGCCTGCCCGACACCGGAACGAGCGTGACCATCGCAGGCAAAACGGTACAGGTTACCGCCGTACGCCAGAACGCTGACGGTCAAGATTATAACTTCGAGGTGGTAGGGGTACCCTCCACCACCACAGAAGGCACCATTAACCCTCCGCAGGGGTCGTCCGATAGCGCGGTGACTTTTCCTCTGCCCCCTCTGCCCAGCAGCGGCACGGTGTACATCGGAGAGGTGTATATCGGTCCGAACACTGGTATTGCGCGTGCCACCGGCAGGGTGGTTTCCGCTGAAACGGGGCAACCGGTGCAGGGCGCGAAAGTGACCATCGGCGCGTTCAGCACACTGACCAGCCAGACGGGTAGCTTCGCGTTCGAACGTCTGGTCGCGCAAATCGATCAGGGAATCGTAGAAGCTACCGGTTTCGAGAAGAAGGTGTTCGCGATAGACCCTCCGCTCGCGCCCGGCGACAACGACCTGGGCGAGATACGCATCGCCCCGCCGGTGAGCAACGAACCGCCGGGTGGCCCCTACAACCTGCGCGGTACGGTCACCCTTCAAGGGGGAGAGAGCCCTGTGGGTACCAGCGTGCAGCTGCTGGACGCGGACACGCAAGCGCAGGTAGACAGCATGGTCATCACCCAGCCCAGCGGTGAGTTTCGCTTCTGGGTTCCGCTGGGGAGATATATTCTCAAAGTGACCCGTTCCGGGTATATCACATTCCAGCAGGAGGTCACCATCACCGCGCAGAATCAACCGGTAACGGTAGATGTGAATCTGGCGCGTTAGAGGTAGCAGGAATCCGCGCAGGCAACGTCGCAAAAGGAATCGGCGTTTGCCCAACAACTTGCAAGAGACACAAAGGGAGGAACAGGCTTTGCGACAGGCGACTGGGAACTCGTTTCGCATGGTAGCCGCGCTGGCGGCGATGGCTGCGCTGGCGCTGGCGGCATTGACCACACTGAGCGGATGCGGCGGAGGGGGAGGAACCGGTGGAGCCGGGTTGCCTACCGGGCTTCTTGTGCGGGGCATCGTGCAGGACGAGCAGGGACGAGCGGTCTCCGGTATACGCATCACCGTGTTACCTAATAGTGTCAGCGCATTGAGCGGCAGCGATGGCAGATTCACTATTGACGTAGGCAGTGGTACAACGCCCACCACGTTCAAAGTAGACGTTAGCAATCGCGCGAACGAGTACTATGAGGTCGTCGGCTACGGCGGGCGAAACGTGCAGGGCTGTGCAATGAACCTGCCCGCTCCCCAGGGAAACATTATCGACATCGGCGTTGTGACCGTATACTCGCAGGGTTCACCGCCACCGCCACCTCACGAAATCTGCCCGTAACATAACGGTTCACGAGAGGAGGAAGCGGTTGTACCTTGCAGAGATGCTGGTTGTACTGGTGGTGTGCGCCCTGGCTGTAGCAGTGACAGCAGATAGTGGTGGTTCCGTAGAGGGAGAGAAAGCCTTACGTCCTCCGGCTGTTCCTCTGGTCACACACGACCCTTACTTCAGTGTGTGGAGTATGACAGACCGGCTCACTGAGGGCTGGAGCAAGCACTGGACGGGGGCAAATCATGCCCTGTGCGGTATCGCACGCATAGACGGCAAACCGTATCGGTTTATGGGCATCCGCCCAGAGGATGTCCCGCCGATGAATCAAACGCGCCTGCAGGTAACGCCCACACGAACGATGTACACCTTCGAAGCGGACGGCGTAGAACTGCAAATGACCTTCCTGACCCCCGCTCTACCCAACGACCTCGACGTGCTATCGCGCCCGGTCACATACGTTCTCTGGCAGGTGCACTCCACCGACGGCAAAACACACGACGTCTCCCTGTATCTGGACGCCTCGGCGGAGTGGGCGGTGAATACCACCGACCAGCAGGTGGTGTGGTCGCGCTATAAGCTGGGCGAGATGGACGTGCTGCGCGTGGGCACGACACAGCAACCGGTTCTGGAAAAATCGGGCGACAACCTACGCATCGACTGGGGATATCTGTATCTGGCGGTGCCTGCTCAGGCGGGCGACCAGACGGTGATGACTGCCGAGCACCTCAGCCGTCCATCCTTCGCGCAAAGGGGCCAGCTGCCCGACTCCGATGATCTGCGAATGCCGCGCGCCGCGCACGACGACTGGGTGGTGCTGGCGTGTGCGCTCCACTTCGGTCCGGTGGGACAGCAACCTGTTTCGCGTCATATCCTTATCGCCTACGATGACCTGTATTCCATCGAGTACTTCCATCGCCGATTGCGCCCCTACTGGCGTAGGGCGGGCATGGAGGTGGATGACCTGCTCCGGCTCGCGGAGCGAGATCTGCCCCAACTGCAGGAAGAGTGTGCTCGTTTCGACGCCGAATTGACCGCGGACCTGAAGCGCGTTGGCGGCGAAAAATACGCCGACCTGTGTGTGCTCGCATACCGACAATGCCTGGCGGCGCACAAGCTGGTAGCGGACTTTGACGGCACGCCGCTCTTCTTCTCGAAGGAGAACTTCAGCAACGGCTGCATCGCCACTGTCGACGTCACCTACCCGTCTTCGCCGTTCTTTCTGCTGTTCAACACGGAGCTGCTGAAGGCCATGCTCACGCCGGTGCTGGACTACGCCCGCTCGCCGCGCTGGAAGTTCCCCTTCGCCCCGCATGATTTGGGAACCTATCCGAAGGCGAATGGACAGGTATACGGCGGCGGGGAACGCTCCGAAGAGAACCAGATGCCTGTGGAAGAGTGCGGCAATATGCTGCTGATGGTCGCCGCGCTGGCGAAGGCGGAAGGCAACGCCGACTACGCCAAAAAGTACTGGAACCTGCTCACGCAGTGGGCGGAGTACCTGCGCGAAAAGGGGCTAGACCCGGAAAACCAGCTCTGCACCGACGACTTCGCCGGGCATCTGGCGCACAATACCAACCTGTCGCTGAAAGCCATTCTGGCTCTGGGCGGATACTCCATGTTGTGCCGAATGATGGGCGACACCGCCCGTGCCGAGGAGTACCACCGAACAGCCCGGCAGATGGCACAGCAGTGGATGCGCATGGCGGACGACGGCGACCACTATCGCCTCGCCTTCGACAAACCCGGCACGTGGAGCCAGAAGTACAACCTCGTCTGGGATGAGCTGCTGGCACTGCACCTTTTCCCGAAGGAAGTGGCTCGCAAAGAGATGGCGTATTATAAAACGAAGATGAACCGATACGGGCTACCGCTGGACAACCGCCATCAGTACACCAAGCTGGACTGGACGGTGTGGACTGCCACGCTGGCGGAGTCGCGCGAAGACTTCAACCTGCTCATCGACGCAGTGTGGCGGTGGATGAACGAGACGCCCAGCCGGGTGCCGCTGACCGACTGGTACTGGACACACGACGGAAAGCAAGTGGGATTTCAGGCGCGGTCGGTGGTAGGCGGTGTGTTCATCAAGATGCTCGCCGAGCCCACCATCTGGCAAAAGTGGCTGGCGCGCTCCAGACGATAACCTGTTGCTGTTCCGCTCGTCTAACAAACGGAGATGAGAAATTGGCGTGCGGCGATACCTTCGGTTCTTGCGCTTGTGTGCATTGCCGGGCTGGCGTGGTGTGTCCACCGGCTTCAGCAGATAGACCCCTTTGCACGCCTGAACCCCCTCTATGCCGACGCGGGTATGGGCAACGTGTTGATACGCTTCACGCAAACAGAGGTGCGCGCTCGCCAACTGAATCAGCCGTTGTGGCGGATGAAGGTAAAGCGTGCCGACCTCTCGCGTGACCGCCAGCGATGGCTTCTGGACGGCGTGCAAGAAGCGGTGCTTTACGACGACGGAAAGCCGACATGGCGGCTGACCGCTGCACGCGCGGTGTACGAAGGCGCGTCCCGTTTCCTTCAGGTAGCAGATGCCCGTCTGCGCGGTAATCCCGTTCAGCTGACCTGCTCGCAGGCGACGTGGCGCGACCAGAAGCGCGAGCTGCAGTGTCTGGGCATCATTCGCGGTTCCCTGCGCGACGGTGAGTTCACCGCACAGGCATTACGCTATCTGGGCGGAGAGAAGCGTCTCGTCGCGGAAGGAGTGCGTCTGGTGATGCGCACCTCGCTGGAACCCATCGCCTTCCTTCAGACAGAACCCTCTAAGCAGGAAGCGAGCGAGAAGCAAAACAAAACGCGGCGGGTGGAGGTGGAGTTCAAGCGACTGGAGGAGCAACAGGGTAAAACGCGCATCGGCGAGGGGCTGATTATCCGCGATGGCGATACCGTGATGACCGCCGACCGCGCCGAGCAGGACATCGAAGCGCAGATTATCCACGCCACCGGCAACCTGCGCGTCACCGACCCGCGTGTGGAGCTATCCGCCGATAAACTCACCATCGAGTTGAAAGAGAAACGGGCGGTGCTGGAAGGCAGTGTGAAAATCCTCGTCAAGCCCAAGCAGTCGGAGCAGACCGGCGCGCAGCCAGCGAGTGAAGAGACCCGCTCCCTGAAGACCGAGATGCGTGAGCCGGTGCAAATTACCTGTAACCGCGCCGAGAACCTGTACCAGAAGAAAATCATCACCCTGACCGGCGACCTGAAGATGGTGCAGTTGCTCAAGGAGAACGGCAAGACGCGCACCCTCACCGCGCAGAAGGCGGTGTACAACTCGCGTACCGAACAGGTGCAGCTGATTGGTGATGTGCACGGCGTGGACGAAAAAGGACAGGAGCTCATCGCCCCCGAAATTCTCGTCTCGGTGAAGGAAGGCGACGAGTGGCTGAAGATTACCCAGCCGGGCAAGATGGTGATACTCGTGGAAGAAGAGGAGGAACAGACGCCCGCCGGCTCCCAGCCAGCTTCGCCCCCTTCCCCACCCCAACAAGGTCAGCGATGAGGTGAGCAGAAAATGTTGAAGCTCACCGGACAACCTGTTTCACGCGGTATCGCCGTTGGCACGGCGATGGTACTGCGAGCCAGCGATTTGCGAGCCACCCTGGACCTGTTCACCGCTTACGAGGCGCGTCATCGCGAGCATCTGGGCTTTGTTGCGGTATGCCGTGACATTGCGTTAGGCGAGGCGCTCTGGCGGGCGGGGGCGGGCGTCAGCGCGATGGTAGCGGAAAGCGCCGCTCTGCCCGAAGGCGGCGCCATCGGCGTGCCCGCGCTGGTCGGAGTGCCTCAGCTGTTGCTGAACGTACGCGATGGCGACATCGTGATTGTGGATGCGAATCGGGGCGTGCTGATAGTAGACCCCGACATGCGCCTGGTGACGCAGTACCAGCGGCTGGAGATGCACCCCAGCGGCAAACGCTACGTGCTCGGTTTAACCCATGAAACCGCCCGCACACTGGACGACCACCCCATCCGTGTCATCGCCATCAGCGATGACTGGCACAGCGCGGTGCAGTCGCTGGAAGCGGGGGCGGACGGCGCGTTTCTGGACGCCTACGCCAGCGAGCAATGTCTGTTGAATCCCGCATCGCTACATGCACTGCTACAGGGGGCGTCAGGTAAGTCGTTGCTGCTGGAGCTGCCCGTCCTGCCCGACGATGCCATCTGGCGCGCCATTGCCGAATCCACCCTGCAGGCGGTGATTACGTTTGTGCTGCCCTCCCTGCATGCAAGCGAGGTATCTGCTTTTCTGGATGGGCTACAGCAGGCACAAAACGCTCTGGAAGAAGAACAGGGCGCCCAGCTCTTTCAAGACGCGCTCATAGGGGGGTGGACGCCTCCTTCCCCTCTGCCCGACATTCCCGATATCGCCAATATCCGCGCCGTTTACCTGCGGGAGGTGGAGTTACGCACATGGTTTCAAGCAGAGTGGCTGCAAGCAGTGGGAAACCTCACCCTGTTCGCGCAAACCAGACTGCTGGCGCGGGGGGTTGTGCTGGGGACAGAGAGCGAGTGGCTGATACCACTTGCCGTCGGCGCGGGCATCAGCGAACTGCTACTGCCTCCCCATTGCATCCCCCGCACAAAAGAGATGATACCCTATCTCTCTTATGAGCAGTGCCGTGAACTCGTGCACAACCTGCAGGCATCGGCAGATGCCTCCAGGAACCGCCAGAAAGCACGTCGTTTCTACCAGCGCTTGAAAAGAACGATGCAAAACGAGTAGACTCTGGCAGGACACGTTTCCCGCTAACCTTGCGGAAGCAAAGAGGAGGAGAACAACCATGCTGATCAGTGAGGAACTGAACAAAGCTTTCAACGAGGAGATTGGGCGCGAACTGTTCGCGTCGCACCAGTATATCGCCATCGCATCCTACTTCGACGGTCGCGCATTGAAGAAACTGGCTGCACTGTTTTTTAAGCAGTCCGAAGAAGAGCGCGAGCACGCGATGAAGTTTGTGGAGTACCTCAACGACGTGAACGGTAAGGTAGAAGTGCCTGCCGTGGATGCCCCGAAAAGCGACTTCCAGAGCGCGGAGGAAGCGGTGCGGCTTGCCCTGCAGTGGGAACTGGAGGTCACCAACCACATTAACAACCTGATGACGATGGCTATCGAGCAGAAAGACTACGCCGCCCAGGAGTTCCTCGACTGGTTTGTGAAAGAGCAGGTGGAAGAGGTCTCCACCATGCAGGACCTGCTGCAGATTGTGCAACAGGTTGGCGAGCACTATCTGATTATGGTGGAAGCGTACCTGTCGCACGGAGGCGGGGAGTAGTAAAGGGCGTAGGTCAACGCGCATCTATGATGAGAGAGTATGGCGGCGAAGGAACGATGAGTAACGCCTCACGCTGGCAAAGGGTTCATGCGCTTCTGGAGCAGGGTGTCGAAGCACGAATCTATTCCTGCTGTGTCGCTATAGTGGGCGACTCGAAGTCCATATGGCACACTGCCAGCGTGGGGCTGGCAGACCCTGAAAAGCAAATACCCGCCGACACTGAGATGCTCTTTGACCTCGCCTCGCTCACCAAGCCGGTTGCCTGCGCTGCCAGTGTGATGGCTCTGGTGGAAGAGGGCACCCTGCAGCTGGACGCGCCGGTATGCTCGGTAATGGAAGAAGCCCCGACGTGGTTCAAACGCATCCGCTTGCGCCACCTGCTTACCCATACGTCGGGACTGCCCGCATGGAAGCCGTTTTATGAGCAGGCACAGGGTGACGCGCTCATTCAGGCGGTACTGCAGACTCCCCCATCGCGCCTGCCGGAGGTAGATTACGAATACAGCGACCTGAACTACATCCTGCTGGGTGAAGTCGTTCGTCGCGCTACAGGCAAAAGCCTTGCCAACTACGCGCGGGAGCGCATCTTCCTGCCTGCCGGAATGACCAGCACCCTGTACAATCCGGGCGAAGAGCTGCTGCACCGTGTGGCAGTTACCGCCAACTGCCCCTGGCGAACGGGGCAAATCCTGCGTGGGCAGGTACACGACGCCAACGCCTGGGCAATGGGTGGCGTGAGCGGGCACGCCGGGCTCTTCTCCACCGCCAGCGACCTTGCCCGTTTCTGCCAGACCCTGTTGCGCGGAGGCGACGGCATACTGGGCAGGATGACCGTTGAGCAGATGTTTCGCAATCAGATTGCGGGCATCGGTGGGCAGAGCTTCGGCTGGTTCACCCATCCCAACGACATGCTCCCCCGGGCGAACCTGCTTCCAGAAAGCTGCATCGGACATTCTGGTTTTACGGGCACAGCGCTGTTGCTGAATCGCCAGCCGGAGTTTTTTATCGTGCTGTTAAGCAACCGCGTGTACTGCGCGTTTGAAGGCGATCGGTGGTTGCCATACCGCCGGCGCATTCTGAACGCGGTCAGTGCAGTGCTGGAATACGGGGAGGGCGAGGCTCCTGCCGAGCCGTGGATACCCCCCTCCTGACCTCCCCCGTGGACGGGGGAGTACCCCCTCCTTTCCTCTTGCCCCCCTACCCCTCCAGCAACAACCGTTCGGGGTCTTCCACCAGCTGCTTCACCCGCACCAGGAACAGCACCGCCTCGCGCCCATCTACTACGCGGTGGTCATAGCTCAGCGCGACGTACATCATCGGGCGGATGACGATTTGCCCTTCCACCACCACCGGTCGGTCCTGAATGCGGTGCATGCCCAGAATACCTACCTGTGGCGGGTTCAGGATGGGAGTGGACAACAGCGAGCCGAACACGCCACCGTTGGTAATGGTGAACGTACCGCCCTGCAACTCCTCTAAGGTGAGCGTGTGGTTGCGCGCTTTCTCCACAAATTGCGCGATCGCTTTCTCTATCTGTGCGAAGCTCATTTTGTCGGCGTCCCGCAAGACAGGAACCACCAGTCCTTCGGGGTCACCGATAGCGATGCCGATGTCGTAATAATGTTTGAGCACCAATTCCTCGCCCTGCAGTTCGGCGTTCAGCTGCGGGAACTCACGTAACGCCCCGATGACCGCTTTCACAAAGAAGGGCATGAAACCGAGGTTCACACCGTACTGCTGCTGGAATCTTTCCTTCCATTTCGCCCGCAGTGCCATCACCGCGCTCATATCTATCTCGTTAAAGGTGGTGAGCATGGCGGCGGTATGTTGCGCCTCCACCAGACGGCGGGCGATGGTGAGTCGGCGGCGTGAGAGCCTCTGGCGCGTTTCCGCCCGTGCAGCAGGAGGCGATACGCGCTCCTCCACCGGCGAAGGTGGCGTGGGAGGCTCTTGGGCGACCGGTTCGTGGATGCTTTCCTCTATTTGCTGTTTCAGACGGGCAATCGCTTGCACGTCCTCTTTGGTCACCTTCCCACCCGGTCCGGTGCCGCGAATCTCGCGCAGGTCGATGCCCAGCTCCTCCGCCATTTTGCGGGCGATCGGCGTCGCGCGCCCTTCTTCCGCTACCTCCATCGTCGGCGCAGGAGCGGATACGCCTGCCTCTGCAACTGCCTCCGCCTCCAGCAACACACCCAGCACATCGCCCGGTCGTACCACCTCGCCCTCCCGGCGCAGGATTTTGTGAAGCACCCCCCCTTCATCCGCCGGTACTTCTGCGTTTACCTTGTCGGTCTCCAGTTCCACTAGCGGTTCCCCGACCGACACCTGCTCTCCCTCTTGTTTGAGCCACCTGCCTACGGTCGCCTCCACGACCGACTCTGCCAGCATCGGAACGCGAATCTCTATCGGCATGTCTGTCCTCCTTACGATTTTTGCACCGCTTCCGCCGGTTCGGCTTCGCCTGCGGGTTCAAAGGCGGCGGCGACAATCTGCGCCTGCGCCTGCTGGTGCCACTCCTGCGTGCCCTCTGAGGGACTTGCCATGCGCGTGCGCCCAACGTAGTGCAGGGGCAGCCCGCTGCCGAGAATGTCCCGCAGGCGCGGTGCGACGAACGTCCATGCCCCCATGTTGCGAGGCTCCTCCTGCAACCAGATGACCTCCCGCAGGTTGGGGTAATGCGCCACTACTGCCTCCACCTCACCTGCGGGGAAGGGGTAGAACTGCTCCAAGCGTGCTACCACGACGCTTTCGTCATACTGTGGCGAATCGGGGCTGAGCCTGCCCGTCGCCAGCAGGTCGTAGTACACCTTACCACTGCACAGGATAAGGCGTCTGACGCGCTTCGCCTCCCGCGCGGAACGCTTATCGTGCAGTAAGTGGTGGAACCGCCCCATCGCCAGTTCCTGCGGCGAGGAGACCGCCATCGGATGGCGCAGCAGGCTCTTGGGCGTCAACAGCACCAACGGGCGCGGGTCTACCCGAAGCAGTTTCGCCTGTCGACGCAGGATATGGAAGTACTGCGCAGGCGTCGAGCAGTTCGCCACGATGATATTATTCTCCGCCGCCAGCTGCAGAAACCGCTCCAGTCGTGCGCTGGAGTGCTCCGGTCCTTGCCCCTCGTAGCCGTGTGGTAGAAGCAACACCAGGCCACTGCGCTGCCCCCACTTGGAACGCCCCGACGCGATAAACTGGTCAATGATGACCTGCGCGGAGTTGGCGAAATCGCCGTACTGCGCTTCCCACAGCACCAGCGTATCCGGCGACTGTACGCTGTAGCCGTACTCGAAGCCCAGCACCGCCGCCTCCGAGAGGGGGCTATCCCACACTTCAAATGAAGCCCGCGCCGAGGGCAGGTTCTGGAGCAGGTTGTACTGCGCTCCCGTTTCCACGTCGTGCAGCACCAGATGTCGTTGACTGAAGGTTCCGCGCGTCGCATCCTGCCCCGTCAGGCGAATGGGTATCCCCTCGGCGAGAATGGACGCAAAGGCAAGCGCCTCTGCGTGCGCCCAGTCGATATTGCCGTCCGACGTGAACACCTCGCGCCGCCGGGCGAACGGTCTCTGCAGTTTCGGGTGGAGGTGGAAACCGTCGGGGAACTGGGTGATTTCGGCGTTCAACCGTTGCAGCACCGCAGGTTCTACGGCGGTTTCGATGCCTTCCTCCGCCTCGAGACTGCCCAGTCCGCCGCGTTCGCCACCCGCCTCCAGCCCCGCCAGCGGTTTGCGGATGTGCAGCTCTATCTCGTCCGCCACCTTGCGCCTCAGGGCGTGCAGACGTTCTATGGCATCCTGCATCTTTCTGTCCGCTTCTTGCTGAGTAATCAACCCCTTTTGCACCAGTCGGCGTACCCACAACTCACGCACGGTGGGATGCCGGGCGATACGTGCGTACATCTGGGGCTGGGTGAAGGTTGGCTCGTCGTTTTCGTTGTGCCCCCACCGCCGATAGCCCACGAGGTCAATGATAACGTCCTTCAAGAATCGCTCGCGGTAGGCGTGCGCCAGTCGCACGGCGGTCAAACAGGCTTCGGGGTCGTCGGCGTTCACATGGATTACCGGCAAGTCAAAGCCCTTGGCGAGGTCGCTGGCGTAATCGGTGGAGCGCCCATGCTGAGGCAGTGTGGTGAAGCCAATCTGGTTGTTCGCAATCAGGTGGATGGTACCTCCGATGCGGTAACCGGGCAGACGATACAGGTTGAGCGTCTCTGCCACAATGCCCTGGGCGGGGAACGCTGCGTCGCCGTGTATCAACACCGCCAGCGAGATATGCTCGTCCTGCTGGGGCGCGCCCGGCTGGTCACGCTTCTCACCACAGGCACGGGTCATTCCCTCCACCACCGGGTTCACCCATTCCAGATGGCTGGGGTTGGGAGCCAGATACACTTCTACACTGACTTCCTCACCGCCTTTGTAGGCACGACGCGCGCCCAGATGGTATTTCACATCGCCTGTCCAGCCTTCGTCGCTGCTGCCGCTGTAGGAGACGCCCGGCGACTGATACACGCCCAGAAACTCGGCGATAATCTGTTCGTAGGGTTTGCCCAGAATATGCGCCAGCACGTTGAGCCTGCCGCGGTGCGCCATGCCCAGCAGGATATAGCGTGTGCCCGCTTCCGCCGCCGCGCCGATGAGCTCGTCCAGCATCGGTATCATCATGCCCAACCCTTCCAGCGAGAAGCGGATATGCCCGGGAAAAGCCCGATGCAGGAACCGCTCCAGCGCGCCCACCTCGGTAAGGCGGTCGAGCAGTGCCATTTCATCTATCGGGTCATTGGGGGGAGCGTATCGGCGCGATTCCACCGCCTCCTCCCACCAGGCGCGCTCTTCCGCCCGCTGCAGATGCTCGAACTCGTAGCCCAGCGTTCCTTGGTATACCTCCCGCATCCTCTGGATAACCGTCAGCGCGTCGGGGGCGTCCACACTGAGCACGCCACCTATCACCTCGGCGGGTAGGGAACGCAAATCGCTCTCTGTAATGCCGTGTGTTTCGGGTAAGAGAAACGGGTCGCCCGGCGGCGGAGTTCCCAGCGGGTCCAGCTGCGCTGCGCGATGACCGTACGCGCGAATAGCTTTTGCCAATGACACCGCTCCTGCAACCTGTTGGCAGGTGTAGCCTACTTCCTCAACTGCAGCCACCTCCACCTCGGCCATCGGCGGCGCGCCGAAACGCTGAAACAACTCGCGAATCGCGGTGGGTACCTGCTGAGGGTCGCGCTGAGTGAGCTCATACACCTCTGCAAGGTAGGCGAGGTTGAACGGAGAAAACTGTTGCCAGGGATTGTCGTTCACAGGCTGGTTCATCGCTTTATCGCCGCAGTACTTGACCTCATATCACTCCACCTCAACTATAATCTTACCCTTTCAGGGCAGGCTCGTCAACCGGTAGACAAGGGATGTCAAACGACAAAAAGTTCCCTTTTGACAAGAGTTCTCTTCTCTCACCCTTGAATCGCTACCTCTTAAACCGCCGTGATTGGATTCTCGGCAAACAATTTTTGAAAATTTTTGCTCGTACACCCCCAAAAACCCCGTTTGTGGTACGATTCTTGCATATATATATAGTGGAGAGCCTGAGCAGGCGCACCCTGCTACCCCGAGGAGGGAAGGAATACCGCTACTTCTGGCGGTGGTTCGTTTGCGAGAGAGGAGAGCCGGTTCGTGAAGGCACTTGTAGAAACTGCGCGAAGAATGTGCTTGCACGTGAAATTTTTTGGGGAGACGGGACTTCCCTATTGACAAACCTGTACCGGTGCGCTACAATAGGCTCAGGTTATCCATCAGAGTACCACTCTAAGAAAGGAGATGGAAGGCGAGTATGAAAGGTTTACGTATCTGGCTCACAGCAGGTATCGCGTCTGCGACGCTGATGCTGCTCAGCGTTAGCCCCGCTAGCGCACTGCAGTTCTGGATCACCAGAGCGGGCGACGCCACCCCCATCACCGAGCTGTTGGTGGCACCGGGGGAGGTGTTTACCATCTCGGTATGGGCGCAGCACAGTCCGGAAGCGGTCAAGGGTTTAGAGGTCGTCCTCGGCTACACAACCGCTACGACGATGGGTACGGGGGCAACCCCGGCTGCAGCAAAGGTTCTGCCTGAACCCCCTCCGCCTTCAACTGCATCGGTGACAAACGAATTCGCTGACCTGGGTCCGTCGGCAAAGTCTTGGGGCGGTTTCAGGGGTACCGGCACTCGCCCCTATGGGCTCCGCTGGGTCGTTCTGTCAGCCCTTGGCAGCACTGACCTGTCTGCTGGCAAGAAGCTGTTTGACATTACTTTCAAAAATGAGAGCCTAGTGCCAGGAGATTCGCCCTATCCGCTTGTTCTACACGATAATCGGGCAGGTTCGTCGTGGACGTTGCTGGCCACATTGGCGAATGGCCAAACCATTCGCCCTGGCGGCAGCTACACCCTGAACCTGATCCCTGTTCCTGAGCCGGGCGGGCTGATGGCGCTGGCTACCGGCGTGGTTGGGCTGGCAGGCATGGCACTGCGTCGCCGCCGCGCGTAAACGGAAGGCAGTTTTCCGCTTCTGAGTCGAGCCCTCATACTGGGGGCTCGGTTTTTTGTTTGACCCCGCCGGATGTTGCCGCGTGTGTAGAGGGTCACTTCCATCACGACCACAAACCGATGGCTCAGACGGAGCCTTGCCCTCCAGGAGGATCGGGCAGATTGTCTTTGCTCCACCGGCAGGTGTATACTGTAGGTGTAGACATCACCGACAAGAGGGGGAGAATGCTCACTCGTGCCCTTGTGCTGAAGATCGCTTCCCTGCCTCCGGTACGTCACCTTATCACCCGGGGACGACCGTTCCGCAAACTGGTTGACCGCTTTGTTGCCGGCGAAACGTTGCAGGATGCCATCCGCGTTGCCCAGCAGCTTCAGTCCAGAGGGATGAAGGTCTCCATCGACTATCTCGGCGAAAGCGTGCGCGACAGGCAGATGGCAGAGTCTGTGGTGGTGGAATACCTGCAGGTGTTGCCCGCGTTGGCGCAGGCAGGACTGGACACACAGGTATCGGTGAAGCTGACTCAGCTGGGTCTGGATATCGAGACCGACTTCTGCCGGAACAATCTGGAACGCATTGTGCGGTGCGCGCAGGAGGCAGGGGGGTTCGTGCGTATCGACATGGAGAGTAGTGATTACACCCAGCGCACGCTAGACATTTTCTACACCTTGCACGACCGCTATCCCAACCTGGGCATCGTGATCCAGGCGTATCTGTATCGTAGCGAGGAGGACATCGAGCGGCTCATCGGCTGCAAGGCGTCGGTGAGGTTGTGCAAGGGCGCGTATGCAGAGCCGGCGAGCATCGCTTACCCAAAACGGGTTCAGGTGAACGCCGCGTACCGACGCCTGATGCAAAAGCTACTGTTGTATGGGAACGCTCCTGCGCTCGCCACACACGACGAGAGCATCATCCGCGACGCGATAGCCTTTGCACAGAACAACAATATCTCTCCACAACGGTTTGAGTTCGAGATGCTCTACGGCATCCGGCGCGATTTACAGGAGAAACTGGTCGCGCAGGGCTACCAGATGCGCGTGTACGTGCCCTACGGGGAAGCGTGGTATCCCTACTTCACCCGGCGGCTGGCGGAGCGCCCTGCGAACCTGCTCTTCTTCTTGCGCCACGTGCTACGGTAGGCTACAACGCCTTCAGAATCTCCACCACCTGCGCAATCTTCTCATCGTAGCGCAGGGCATTCTCGCGCACCACGCGGTGTAGCAGTTCCAGACGCTCGTGGTCGATCTGGTTGTGTGCGAAGAGGGTAATCGCCTCCGGAGAATGCATCTCACGCAGAACCAGACACACTTCGTCATCATCCCGATAGACGCGCAGGGTGTAGGAACCATCTATCACCGTCGCATACGTGTCTGACTCGCCAACCGGCTCCCACATCAGGCGTTTATCGCGGGTCTTGTCGATCAAGACCTCCACCAATTCGGTCAGCGTTTCGTGGCTGCTCATGCCAGGCCCTCGCACAAAAAGGTGTTGTACGCTTCCATTATCGGCAGTCTGCGAGCGAAGGCGCACCGTATTTTTGCGGGATAGCCCCACAGACTAAGAGTGTTCGAAATTGGTGGTTGAATGGATAGATAACCGAACCCCTGGCCCCCTTCCCTGCGAGGAAGGGGAAACGCCCCACTCCTTGTAGGAGAGGGGACGGAGATGAGGTAACTTGACTCCTCGCCCAAAGGCGGTTACAATCTGCAAGGAATTTGCACCCGCCGCGGTGCTTTTCGAACCTCCCACACGTCGTATCTTATGGAAAACGGTAGAGAGAACGAAGAAGCACGGCTCATCGCGCGGTTCCGCGCGGGCGACATGCAGGCGGCAGAAACGCTGTTCTGGCGCTATGCCGACTCGGTGCTGGCGTATGCCACACGCCTGCTGGGCAACCGCACCGACGCCGAGGAGGTTTTGTCGGAGGTGTTCCTCCGCGCCTTCGAGGGGTGCCTGGGCTACCGCGCCGAGGGCACTTTCAAAGCGTGGCTGTTCCGCATTGCGCGAAACTGCTGCATCGACCGCCTGCGTCAGCCGCGCTTGCTGCGCCTGGAGGATGGCGTGGAGCCGGTGCAGAGCGATAACACTGCGGAGGTAGAGCTGCGCCTGGCGGTGCAACGTGCTCTCAAACGGTTGCCGGAGGAGTATCAGACGGTGCTGTTGCTGTGTGACGTGGAAGAGTTCACCGCGAAAGAGGTGGCGGAGATGCTGGGGCGCAGTGTGCCGTCGGTAAAGGGCATGTTGTACCGGGCACGAACCGCTCTGCGCGACGCACTCTCCGAAGAATGGGGGGAAGAGGCATGAAGTGCGCCGAAGTGCGCGAACTACTGGGCAACTACATGGACCAGGAGCTGACCGAAAGCATGATGCAACGTATCGAGAAGCATCTGCTTCGGTGCCCCACCTGTGCGTATGAGGCGCGTTCTGTCGAGCAGGCGCGCGAGATGCTTCGGCGCGGCGTGGAATCGCCGATGGTTTCGGAGCCACTCGGCGAGCGCATCCTGAACCATCTCGCCGAGCACTTCTCGCACCTGCGGACGACACGCCAGCCAGAGGAACCGTTCTCCTTGCCGCTGCTGCCGCTCGATGGCGAGGAGCGCGCTGAACGTTAACCGCTAGTAGTCTGTCAAGCGTGATTGTTCTGGTCGTGACAGGATGGCAACGCCATCTGTGTCATTCTGAGCGAAGCGAAGAATCTCAGAGATGCTTCACTGCGTTCAGCATGACAAAAAAGACGAGATGCTTCGCTAACGCTCAGCATGACAAAAGGAGTTTACATCATCTGAAAAAGCAACATCGGGATTGCAAGATAGAACCTTGAAAGACTACTAGGTTGCGGACTTCGTAAGCTTGTCATCATTCAAAACTTGACCATGGGGAGGTTTCTGATGAAAGTCACCACCACTCGGAAAGAGCTACTGGACGGTGTGCAGACAGTGGCGCACGCCGTCAGCGGGCGCAGCTCGCTGCCCATTCTGCAGCACATCCACCTCAACGCCGAAGAGGACGGTGTAAAGCTCACCGCCACCGACCTCGAAATCGGCATCGAGTGCTTTGTGCCTGCAACGGTGGAGATGCCCGGTGAGGCGACTGTACCTGCCCGTCTCACCCAGGAGGTGCTCTCTTCCCTGCCCGATGCGGATATCAAGATGAGCGACGATGCCACCCACGCGGTGCAACTGCTGTGCGAGCGTTCGGAGTACAAACTGCTCGGGCTACCGCCGGCGGAGTATCCCTCCCTGCCCGAGGTCAGCGACGCCACCGGCTTCACCGTGCCCGCCGACACCCTTAAAGAGATGATCAAGCAGACCATCTTCGCGGTGAGCACCGAAGAAACCCGTGCCATCCTAACGGGCGTGCTGGTGGAGTACGACGGGGTGACCCTGCGCATGGTCGCTACCGACACGCACCGGCTGACCGTGCGCTCGCATCCGGTGGGCGTCAACGCGCTGGAGGCACCTATCGCCGCGGTGATACCCGCCCGCGCGATGAACGAACTGGCGCGTATCGTGGGCGATTACGAAGGCGAGGTAGAGGTGCAAATCGGGAAGAACCAGGCCTCCTTCCGACCGGTGGACGACTCACGACGCACTTTCCTCATCACCCGCCTGATCGACGGGCAGTTCCCCGCTTACCAGCGCGTCATCCCCACCGCATACACCAAGCGGCTGACGCTTGCCACCGAGGAGTTTCTGCGGGCGGTGCGCCGTGCCAGCCTCGTCGCGCGAGACATCAGCAACCGCCTCATCCTTAGCACCAACGGCGAGTACCTGATTATCGAGGCGGAAAGCGGACAATCGGGCAAGGCGCACGAAGAGGTGGAGGTGGTGCGCGAGGGAGATGACATTACTGTGGCGTTCAACGCACGGTACCTCATCGACGTGCTCAACGTGATCGACTCGGAGGGTGTGCATCTGGAACTGACCGAACCCCTGCGCCCCGCCGTTATCCGTCCGGCGGACCAGGACAACTACCTGTGTGTGTTGATGCCGATGGCGCTGACGTAATACCCCGCAGGTTGCCGACCTGACCCTCTCCCTTGCATAACTGAAAGCGGGAAGGGGGCGTTCGAATCGAGGCTCCCCTCTCCTCGCAGGAGAGGGGCCGGGGGAGAGGTTGGGTTGACCTATCCCCCCTGCCCCCTTCCCTACGAAGGAAGGGGGATTTCAGAACCCTGCCCCGCGCACGCCTATCAGCGACTCCAGCAGCACGACGGTGCAGTACACCACCACATCGCCCAGAATCAACCCCAGGAAGAAAGGACGCAGTTTGCGATAGACGAGCATCCCCCCGTAACGCTTCACCAGCGACGAGAGCAGCCAGCCGATGAACGCGCCTCCCCATATCTGCCCGCTCACGTTCTCACTGCTGGCGATAACGAACCCCAGCGGCGAGAGGCGCCACCAGGTGAACTGACGATTCATCTGAAGCAGGAACAGCCCGATGCCTGCCCCCACCAGCGTTGCGCTCCATACCTGCCCAGAAGGCGGTTGGCGTGACGCCATATCGCCCATCAGCCGCTGCAGATGTTGAGGCACGTTCCACGAGAGGGGCCACGCGGCGAAGTTCACCGCCCCATACTGATACGACCACCACAGGATGAAGAAGTACGCGCCCAACAACGCCGCCAGCACCGACAACACCACTCCCACCAGATGCACCCGCTGCGGCAGCCGCGCCTCGTAGCGGAACTTCTCGTCGTTGAGGGCGAAGTACAGGAAGCTCATATCCGCCCGCCCGACCAGCGCGTTCTGGGCGTTGAGCATCCATAGTCCGCTGCTGCTCTGCCACAGACTGCCCGACAGCCCATGTATCAGTCGTTCGGGCACGTAGCCGTTGTCCACCAGGTACACCCCGCCCGAAGCCACCATCCTGCCCAGCGCAAGCACAATGGCATACAGCACCAGCAGAAAGAGAAGCACAGGCAGCACGTTACGCCCGGCAGCCAATGCCCACACCAGCATCGCGCCGTTCGCCCCCAGAAAGCCCAGCACCGCCCCGCGCGGCACCCGGGCATCCGGCTCACGCCGCCACGCCTTTTTCACCTCGCCCCACACCGGCAGCAACATGCTCACCGACAACACCACACACGCGCCGAACTCGGTATGGTGTATCCAGTCCATCGGGTTAAAGGTGGTGGTACCGGCGGGCGCGGCAGCGTTATATCCTATCAGCGCGAACGCCAGCAGCTGCGCCCGATACAGCAGGTGGAACACCCAGATAGACGCCGCCACCTCACCGTTGATGAGATAGGAAACGCCGATCACCAGCATCCATACCGGAAACACGAAATCGCGCAGGGCGTTGAGCGGCGCGGTCTGCCACCCCTCCCCGACGCGCCAGGTGAGTATCTGCCCGATTTCGGGGATGGTGGGGAAATAGGAGTGCATCTGCCCGACGCCAATCATCGTGCCCGGGATGAGGAACCCCAGCCAGAGCAGGGGATTGCGCCAGAAGCGATCGCCTTCGTTTCCCGCGCCCATCATCTCCAGCGGCAACTCCATCAGCGGAAAGGTGACCCGCTCCTCTTCAATCCACCGGTGCGACAGGATACGCGCCAGGCAGCCCAGCGCCGCGATGAGCGCGAGCGCGAATAGCGTCCACCCCAGCATCGGCACCACCCATGCACCCCAGGGGATAGACCCACCAGGCGCAAGCCCTTCGTAGAACGCCCGCACCGCTTCCCTGTCCCGCACCAACAGCCATGAAGGGATAGCGTCCGCCAGCCGCTCCGCATAGGGTACTCCACCTCGCCTTGGATAGTATTGGGGAGCCACCGCCAGCGTGACCAGCGTCTGCCCGACCGACGCCTGCGGTATCGCCGCCGAGATGAACAGCATCGAGAACACAATGCCCAGTTCCCATTGCTGCATCGCCCACGGCGCATGGACGCGCCTCAGGATGCCGTTGAGTACCACCGTGAGGAAAAAGAAAAACACCGCCCCGCTCGGCAGTGAGGCAGCGGTAATGTAGCGCCGGTATATCAAGTTCGAGTGGGTAGTGAGGGCGCACAGCGTCAGCACCAGAATCAAGCCCCACCCCACCGCGCGCACCGCCCGCCAGCGGATGGAGAGCGCAAGCCCCTCTTGCACCGCGCCGGCAGCGATTCTTGAGCCCGATACTTTTCCACAGTACATCCACCCGCTCTCCACAGCAATCTTCACGCTACGGTTCACCCCAGAACAGGCAGATACCTTCCTCAAATCTCCTCAAACCCCTGAGGGTGTTCGAGAATTGTTGAGAAGTTGGATGCAGCGCAAGGAGAGAGGCGCTCTTGCTACCCCTTGTCCTACCTCACCCCCGTCCCCTCTCCTACGAGGAGAGGGGCGTTCCCCCTTCCCTC
>JBMFOT010000021.1:0-47706 GCA_049969495.1 Armatimonadota bacterium | reverse complement strand
CCCCCGTTGCGCTAGCTCCCACAGCTGCTCTTTCAAGGGCTTGATGGTCTGCCGATAGTTTTCGCCTTTTGCCAGTTCAATCCTCTGGTACTCTTGTTTCCACTGCTCTATTTGCGCGTAGAGAGCGTGAATGCGCTGGTGGATTTGCTCTGCCTGCCGACGCAGTTCGCGCAGGGTGGTGATATGTGTGTCGTACTCCTCGCGCAGGAGGTGCCAGCCCTCGCCTTCTCGTTGTGCCAGAAACTCCAGCACCTCGCGCGGGCTGGTGAGCTGGCGGATGGTCTCCAGCAACGCCTTTTGTTCGGCAACCACCTCCCGCCAGCGAGCGGAGAACTCGGATGTGCATATCTCGCGCTTTCCGAAGGCAGCCGCCAGATGGTCTGGCAGGGCGATGGTGTCGCAGTCGGCGCTGCCCAGCGTATCCCAGGTGGGGTAGACCAGGCGCAGGATGGGGTGTACGCTCCATTCGACGCCATGTTCGCGAAGATACTGGTTCATCTTGCGGGTACGCCACACGTAGGGCGAACCGCCCTCGTTCATCACGAACAGGAACTCCCGCGCCAGCATCGACACCAGCGTCACTGCCTTGCCCACCAGTGTAGCTCCTGAACCGAGGTGCTTTTGCACCACCTGCGCCAAATCCGCCACCGAGTGTATCGGTCGCTCCAGCGGGATAGTAAGAGGCTCTTCTGTTTCCACTGTCAGCCAGCGGTCGGTGATGCACAGGGTACCACGTCCCCGCTTGGGTATAACGAGGTCGAACGGGAGTGCCCCTTCGCCGAATCGGTCCAGCGTGTAGATTTCGGAACCTTCTACCGCCTGGTTGTAGGCGGCTTCGGCGACCGGGCGGGTTTGCGGGTTCAGGAAGATGTTTACCAACTGGAAGCGAGGCAGGGTAGCGGTTTCAGGGGTAAGCTTCAATAGGTTCGCCGAACAGTTTGTGATAATATTGTCGGTAGGCGCGTTCATCATGGCGAAGAATCGTGGGAAAAGCCACTGGTACAGCGAGCTCAAACACTGGTTGGGGTACTGTTTGGCAAAATCGCTTACCCATCCCAGTATCCTGTCTGCCACTACCGAGCGCGCTTCCTGACGCCGAGACGCGGGCAACAGGTTCAGGCTTTGCTCGAAACCCCACTGCAACAGCTCCATTAAAGGTTCCAGTATATGCTGCAGGCATACCTCATGCACAATCACCGAGTGGAACTCGGTATGCACTAGTCCGCGCCAGCCCCACGCCTCGGTCATGCGGTCGATAAACTGTTGCTCGCCGTCGGGGTGCCACTTCGCCACCTTATCAAACGCGACGCCGGCGTTCACGTAACGCTGGCGGGTAGGGATGGTCTCGCTACCGAACAGACAGGAGAGCTCGCCGGCGGCGGACCACAGGTCGCGCGTGGTGCCGTCGTTGTGCGGCAGCGCCACGATTTTGCGCTCGGTCTGCACAGGGCGCGAGAGCTTGGCGAAATAGTCGGTACAGTGCACACACAGCAGGAATGGGAAACGGACCCCCACCTCGCGTGCCAGGCGGTTCAGCACCGCTTTCATCGGCTCATCCCAGAAAACGGTCTGTCCCAGAGCGAGGAGGGTGGTATGGGGATAACTTTCCTGCAGTTCAGATAACACTTTCGGAACGGATGGATGCATACTCATTGGTCAAAATCTCCTGCAAGGTCGTACGTTCTCCGCCGGTGACAGCAACGGTGTCTTGATTATAGCCTATTCGCAGAGGCGCAAGCAAGGGGGATTTAGCTCTCGGTGTCCGGTTCTACTCTCACTGCCCCTGCAAGGTGGTGGTCTATAGCGATTTGCGTGAACCCGATTTGCAGCACGTAGGCGGGGAACCGCTGCACCACTTTCACACGCGCACCCGGCACTACTCCCAGAGCCAGCAGTTTCTGCGCCACCGTGTGGTCGTGCAGGCGCAGCTCGCGCACGATGCCTGCCTCTCCCACATACAATGCGGTCAGCGGTAAAGTGCCCTCAACCAGCTCTTCGGGTTGTCCACGGTGGCGACGCCGTTTGCGCACAGAGGACTACCTCTCGCGTGTCGCTGCTTCGATGGCACGTCGCGCCCGCCACCGGCGCAGCCACTGCACAATGGCGGGGTCCTGAGGCTGTTCATAGCCACAGCGTGGGCATTTGGTGAGGTGGCATCCGCCGAACAGCCCGCACCCCTGACACACGAGGGCGGCTTCGTCTTGCTCGTATGTGTAACCGCAGAAGGCGCATTTCATAGTTGTACTCCCAGTAACCGCAGAATCAGACTCATCACCGTTCCCACTGTGATGGCGAAGGGAAAGATGATGGCGGAAATCGCCAGAGCGGTTTTCAAGCCCCGCTCTTTTTTCATCATCAGAAACTGCGCGATGCAGGGCAGGAACAGCGTCAACGTGACGGCGGTTACCAGCAGCTGTCGTCCGTCCAGCACGCCATGTTCCTGCAGGCGATATAGCCCGGCTGCACCGTAGTCACGTCGGAAGAAGCCGAACAGGAAGGCAGACGCCGCCTCGTCGGGCAAGCCCATTAAACGCACCACCGGCGTGAGCGCACGCAGAGCGAGGTCAAAGAGCCCTGTCATCTGCCCCAACCATATCAACACACTGGCGAGGATAAAGAGCGGAAACACCTCGCGGAAGTACCAGTGCATTCGGGCGTAGGTCTTGGTCAGCACGTTGGACAGTATCGGCGTGCGCATGGGCGGGATTTCGATGTGGAAGGTAGCGGGTGTTCCGGGAAGTACCTTCGCCGTCAGCCAGCCGATGAACAGGAAAACGCCCACCAGCGTCATCGCCCATATTAACAGCGCGCCCGGATGCGATGCCAGCAGCGCCATAATCACGCCCAGCTGCGCCGAGCAGGGGATAGCCAGCGCAAGCAGGAAGGTGGCGATAAGCCGTTCACGAGGCGTTTCCAGAATGCGCGTGACCATCGTTGCCATCGTGTCGCAGCCGAAGCCAAGCACCATCGGGATGACCGCTCGCCCGTTCAGTCCTATCTTCTTGAACAGGCGGTCAATCAGCATCGCCAGGCGGGGGAAGTAACCGCTGTCCTCCAGAATGGAGAACATCAGGAAGAACGTGCCCACAATCGGCAGGATAAGCGCTACCGCGTAGGTGATCCCCAGCGTGAAGATGCCGTACTCGCCGATGAGCAGTTCCTGAATGGGCGTGAAGGGGATGAGTGCCTTTACCCAGTGCGTGATGAACGGGTTGATGACCTCGCCGAAAAGCCTGTTTTCGAGCAAATCCACCAGCGTGCCCCCGCCGAACACGCCCACAAACTGGTACAGCCCGTAGTAGAGCACCAGTAGCAGGATAGGGATGCCCGTCAGAGGTTGCATACACACTCTGCCTATCCACTCGGCAAGCCCGCTGCCTGTTTTGAGGGGATAGTGCACCACTTCCTGAGCGATGGCTTGAGCTTGTTTCTGGCGGTGGGCGAGGATCACCATGCTGAGCGGTTCGCGATAGTGCTCTTGTGCTTTTCGAATGTGCTCGGCGATGGCAGCAAAACGCTCCTCCCCCTCGCGTCGGCGTACCATACCCTCTATCTCCTCATCGTGTTGCAGCAGCAACAGAGCAACGGCGCGCCGGCTGAGGGTGTACTCCCCGCTCAGCAAAGCCTCTATGGCGTCAACCGCCTCTTCAATCGGCGGCGGGTAGGTTGCGACTTTGTCTACTGGAAAGGTATTCGCTGACAATGTTTTTTAACTCCTCAACGCCTCGTCCTGAAATCAGAGAGGCAGGTATAACCGGAATGCCCAATCGCTTCGCCAGAGCGTGGTGGTCGATATGCAGATGCAGTCGCTCCGCTTCGTCCATCATGTTCAACAGCAGAATAACCGGCAAACCGGCTTCCAGCAACTGCAGGGTAAGTGACAGCATCCGGTTCAGGTTCTTGGCGTCCACCACGTGGATAACCACATCGGGCTGTTCCCGAAGCAGTAAGGCACGCGCCACGCGCTCCTCTTCGGTAATCGGAGAGAGAGAATACATGCCGGGCGTATCGATGACCTCACAGGTGGTGTTGCCAATACGCGCCTGTCCCCGTGCCACCTCTACCGTGGTGCCGGGGTAGTTGGATACCACCACGTACCTGCCCGTCAAACGGTTGAACAGCACGCTCTTGCCCACGTTGGGGTTTCCCACCAGCACCACGCGGGCATGTGCGGTTTGCGTGCGTGCGTCCTCAGAAGGCGTGTGGCTCATGCCAGCTCCTTTACCCATACATAGCGTGCCACTTCCGGCCCGATGGTGTGCGGCGTGCCATCCACGTTAATCTGAATCAACCCGTCGAACGGCGTTCGGCAGACGACCTCTACCTGCGCACCCGGCACCAGCTGTAGCTCTTCTATATATTCCAGAAAAGCACGTCGCTCGTCAGTGATTTTTATCACCAGCAAGTCCGTGCCCGCCTCCGCATCGCTGAGTCGCCACGAGCCGTCGTTTACGGTGGGGTCTATTGGGTTGCCGTGAGGGCAGGTAGTGGGGTGTCCAAGCGCCTCGGCAATCTTGTCCGCGATTTCGGGGGCGATGTAGTGCTCGAGCTTGCAGGCGAAGTCGTGCACGTCGTTCCAGGGCAGACCGATGATGTCGGTCAGCAATCGCTCGGTCAAGCGGTGGATGCGCAGTAGCTGGTGGGCAAGGCTTTCGCCCTCTACGGTCAGGATGATGCCGCGATAAGGGGTGTGTTCCACCAGCCCCATTTCGGCAAGGCGTTTCAGCATAATGCTTGCGGAAGCAGGGGAGACGTTCATGTACTGGGCTACTTCGTTCGTAGCGACCCGCCCGACCTCTTGCTGAAGCCGGTAGATGCCCTCGATGTATTCCTGCACCGTTTCGTTGACATGTCCCTCCCGCATCGCGCTGGGGCGACACACCTCGGGCACCCGTAGCTGGATTCCGGTACGGCTGCGCATCGACGGTATTCCTTTCGCATCGCTCAGGTTTGATTTTTTATCTCTATCTAAATTATGCCCTAAACATGAATAAAAATCAAGTTGCGGAGGGGGGAACCTATCCTCCCAACCCCCCTCCCTACAAAGGAAGGGGAGTCTGGTGCGCGGCTCCCCTCTCCTTGCAGGAGAGGGGACGGGGGAGAGGTCTATCCAAAAGGCAGTCCGCCTCACTTCCCGATGCAAAAATCGCTGAAGATGCGCTCCACAATGTCCTCCGTCACCGTTTCTCCCGTAATCAACCCGATGGCGTCTAGCGCGCCGCGCAGGTCTACCGAAATCAGCTCGGCAGGCAGGGCGGTTTGTGCGCTGTGCAACGCCTGCTGAAGGCTCTCTATCGCCCCCTGCAGGGCAATCTGGTGTCTTTCACTCGTTACCACCGCCCCCTCGGGGGTGAGCCAGTCACTGCCCAGCAATCGCTCGCCGATGGTTTCCACCAATCGGTGCAGGTTCCAGCCCGTCAGCGCGCTGACTGCCAGAGCAGGGGAGGATACTTGTCGGGCGAGTTCATCGATAGCCTCTTCGGGTAGCAGGTCGCATTTGTTCCATACCAGCAGGGTACGCTCCGGGGGAACGGAGGCAAGCAGCCCTTTATCCTCTTCGGTGAAACCTTCGGGCGCAGAGAGCAGAAACAGGATCAGGTCGGCGTCGCGCAGGGAGCGGTGTGTGCGCTCCACCCCGAAACGTTCCACGACGTCTTCGGTCTCGCGCAAGCCGGCGGTGTCCCACAGCTGTACGGGGATGCCGTGTATCTGGATGCTCTCCCGTATCACGTCGCGCGTGGTGCCCGGGATGTCGGTGACGATGGCTCGCTCTTCGCCCAGCAAGGCATTCATCAGGCTGGATTTGCCCACGTTCGGCCGCCCGGCGATAACCACCATCGCTCCCTCGCGGGTGAGGCGTCCATAGCGAGCGGTAGCAAGCAGGCTCTGGCAGTGCGCAATCAGCCGGTGAATCTGCTCGCTCAGGTGCTCGTAGTCCATCTCGCCGAGGTCGTCCGAGAAGTCCAGATACGCCTCCACCAGAGCCAATATGCCCACCAGTTCGTCGCGGATGGCGTGGATGGCGCGCGAGAGTTCGCCCTCGTGCTGGCGCATGGCGAGACGCTGCGCGCTTTCGGTGCGGGCACGAACGAGGTCGACTACCGCTTCCGCCTGCGCCAGGTCCAGCCGTCCGTTCAGGAAAGCGCGAAGAGTGAACTCGCCGGGTTGTGCGAGGCGTGCACCGTGTTGCAGGGTCAGTTTCAGCACGCGGCGCAACAGCACCATCCCCCCGTGACAGCTGAACTCCACCACATCTTCACCGGTATAGCTGCGCGGGGCACGGAAGGCAAGCAGTAACGCCCGGTCGATGTGTTCGCCGGTGTCGGGGTCTAGGAGAGTGCCGACGTAGATGCGATGGCTTTGCACCTGCGCCGGTAGCGGGATGAACACCTTTCGCGCTATATCAAACGCCCGCGCGCCGCTGATTCGCACGATACCGATACCGCCTTCACCGGGCGGGGTAGCGATAGCGGAGATGGTATCCGTTGAAGGCAACATAGGCGGACCCTCGAGGCGTAAAATGGCGGAGCGGGTGGGATTCGAACCCACGAGGCACGTTTTGCGCGCCCACACGCTCTCCAGGCGTGCGCCTTAGACCACTCGGCCACCGCTCCTCGCAAGAGCAATTATATCACAACGAGGAGGGGGTATCAAGTTCCGTGAGCGCGGGAGATTCTGGTATAATCTTGTGCAGAGGGGCTTCATGAAGGCGGTGGACGGCAAAGTTCTGGTTATCGGTGCTGGTGGGATGCTGGGGCAGGACATCTGTGTACGCTTTGCCCCCCATTTCGCACTGGTAACCGCCTCGCGACGGTCGGGAGATGTTCGTCTGGACATTACCGACGGCGAGGCGACGCGCAGAGCGGTTGCGGAGGTCGCCCCGGAGGTGGTGATACTCTGCGCGGCGTACACCGACGTAGACGGCTGTGAGCGCAACCCCGAAGAGGCTTATCGGGTGAACGCCTTCGGGGCGGCGAACGTGGCTTCTGCTTGCGCCGATGTGGGAGCGCGCTTGCTGTTCATCAGCACCGATTACGTGTTCGACGGCACGAAGCGCAACGGCTACACCGAGGGGGATATGCCTCGCCCGTTGAACGTGTACGGCGCGAGCAAGCTGGCGGGTGAGCAATGGATACGCGAGGTTTGTCCGCGCCACTGGATCGTGCGCACTGCGTGGCTGTACGGTGTGGGGGGCAAGTGCTTCCCGCGAACTATCTTGAACGCGGCTCGAGAGGGCAAGCCCCTGCGCGTGGTGAACGACCAAACAGGCTCACCTACCTTTACAGGCGATTTGGCGGGGGTGCTGCTGGAGATGGTGCGCGCGAAGGTGGCGTACGGTACGTACCATGCGGTTAATCAGGGTTCTGCCACATGGTATGAGGTGGCTTGCGAGGTGGTGAACTTGGCAACGGCGTATGGGTTGCTGTCGTCGGGAGTGTCGGTGACGCCTGTAAGCAGTCGGGAGTGGCCCTCACCGACGCGCCGCCCCGCGTACTCGGTGCTGAGTATGGAGCGATTGCGCTGGGCAGGCATCCGCTTGCCCCGATACTGGAAAGAGGCGTTACAGGAGTACATCCAGCAATTGAACCGATGAGGTGAGAGATGGACTACGATCACACGTTGAATCTTCCGAAAACATCCTTCCCGATGAAGGCGGAGCTGGTAAAGCGAGAGCCGCAGTTCCAGCGGTTCTGGCAGGAGCATGATATCTACCGTAAGGCGCTACAGAAACCTGCCCCTCGTGGGCTGTTCATCCTGCACGATGGTCCCCCTTACTCGAACGGCGACATCCACATGGGACACGCGCTGAACAAGACGCTGAAAGATATTATCGTCAAGTTCCGCATGTTGCAGGGCTATCGGTCGCCCTTCGTACCCGGTTGGGACAACCACGGTATGCCCATTGAGAACGAGGTCACCAAAGAGTTCCGCCGCAAGGGCGAGAAACCCGACAAGGTGACTCTGCGCAAGCGATGCCGGGAGTATGCCAGCCATTTTGTCAACCGCCAGCGCGAGCAGTTCAAGAGGCTGGGCTGTATTGGTGACTGGGAGAACCCCTATCTCACCATGTCCTACGAGTTCGAAGCCACGCTGGTACGCGTGTTCGGCGAACTGGTGGAGCGTGGCTACATCTACCGCGGCTTGAAGCCCGTTCTCTGGTGTCCCGTGTGTGAGACCGCCCTGGCAGACGCCGAGATCGAGTATCATACCCATACCTCCCCCTCCATCACGGTGCGTTTCCCGCTGAAGCGAGACCCCAACGGGGTGTTTCCCAAGGAGGACGGTAAGAGGGCGTACATCCTTATCTGGACGACTACCCCCTGGACCATCCCGGCAAACCTGGCGGTGGCGGTACATCCCGCCGAGCCGTACGCTGTCGTGGAAGCCGACGGGGCACTCTATCTGCTGGCGGAAGCGCTGGTGGAGAGCACTATGGCGCGCATCGGTGCAAAGGGGTATCGTGTGGTGCGCACTCTGCAGGGCAATGCGCTATCGGGATTGGTGTTTGAGCATCCGTTGTACGGGCGCGAATCGCCGGTGGTGTTTGCCGATTACGTGACCATGACCGAAGGCACGGGCGTGGTGCATATCGCCCCCGGTCACGGCGAAGAGGACTTCCATACCGGTCAAGAGTACGGCTTGCGTGTGTTATGTCCGGTGGACGCGCAAGGTAAGTTCACCGACGAGGTGGGTGAGCGCATCGCAGGTAAATACGTGCGCGACGCGGACGCGGCGATTACCGAGTGGCTCAGAGAGCGGTCCGCTCTGCTCGCTTACGAGCCGTATGAACACCAGTACCCCTATTGCTGGCGATGCCACTCGCCGTTGCTGTTCCGGGCGACGGTGCAGTGGTTTATGAGCATCGACCACAACCGCCACCGCGAGCGGTGCCTGGAGGCGATTGAGCGTGTGAAGTGGTTCCCGCCGCAAAGCATCAACCGCATTCGCAGTATGGTGCAGGGACGTCCCGACTGGTGTCTGAGCCGTCAGCGGGCGTGGGGAGTGGGCATCCCCGCCTTCTATTGCAGGCAGTGCGGTGAGGTGTTACTGGAGCCTGCGCTCATTGCCCGCGTTGCGGACGAGGTGGAGAAGGCGGGTAGCGACGTGTGGTTCGAGAAGCCTGCCGAGTTCTTCCTGCCTGAAGGTACTGCCTGCCCGAAGTGCGGCGGCATCGCTTTCGATAAGGAAACAGACATCCTTGACGTGTGGTTCGACAGTGGCTGCACGCATCGCGCCGTGCTGGAGAAGCGACCGGAACTGCGCTGGCCCTCCGACGTGTATCTGGAGGGTTCAGACCAGCACCGCGGCTGGTTCAACTCCAGCCTGATGATTGCCGTCGCCACTAAAGACGACGCCCCTTACCGTGCGGTCATCACCAACGGCTGGATGCTGGACGGCGAGGGACGTGCCATGCACAAGTCGTGGGGCAACGTCATCAGCCCGCTGGAGGTGATCGATAAATATGGCGCGGACGTGTTGAGGCTGTGGGTGTCCAGCTGCAACTACTTCGAGGACGTGCGCCTGTCGTTCGAGATTCTGGACCGCACCGCCGAAGCCTATCGGCGCATCCGCAACACCATGCGCTTCCTGCTGGGCAACCTGTACGATTACGATCCCGCACAACATCGCGTGGTGGAGAGCAAGACGTTGCCGCTGGACCAGTGGGCGATGGCACGCACGCGCAAGCTGCTGGCGGACTGTATGGCGGCATACGAGGTGTACGAGTTCCACCGCGTGTATCAGAATGTGCACAACTTCTGCGTGGTGGACATGAGCGCGTTCTATCTGGACGTGCTCAAGGACCGGCTGTACTGCTCGCCGCCCACGTCGCACGAGCGTCGCTCGGCGCAGACTGTGCTCTACTTCATCGCGCAGACTCTGGCGCAGCTGCTTGCACCGCTCATCACACACACCGCTGAGGAGGTGTGGCAGGCTCTGCCCGGTGACAATAAGGCGGAAAGTGTGCTACTGTCGCAGTTGCCCGATGACCCCTTCTCGGTGCACGATGCAGCGATGCTGGAGCGATGGGAGCCGGTGCTGGCGGTGCGAGAGACGGTGAACAAGGCGCTGGAGCAGGCGCGCCAGTCGGGGGTGATTCGCCGCTCGCAGGAGGCGGCTTTGCATATCAAGCTGGACGATGAGATGTGGAGCACGTTGAGCCCCTTCTTCGCCGACCTGCCGACGCTGTATATGGTGGCATCTGTGCACGTCGAGCAATGGGATGAGGAAGAGGTTGCGGTGGAGGTGCAAAAGGCAGAGGGTGAGAAGTGCCCGCGCTGCTGGCAGATTCGCACCGATATCGGCGCGGATGCGCAATATCCCGACCTGTGCACGCGCTGTGCTAGCGCAATGAGAAGTATCGGATGAAAGGGTGGTTCTTCGCTGCCACTCTGCTGATTATCCTGCTGGATCAGGCGAGCAAGTGGTGGATACAATGGAAGCTGATACCCGGTCAATCGGTGCCGATTGTGCCGGGTGTGTTGTATTTCACCCTGTCGTTCAACTCGGGGATTGCCTTCGGGCTGTTCCCGCAGTTTGGGGGGGCGTTCCTGTGGATATCGCTGGCGATAGTCGGCGCGGTGATGATATATTACCTGCGTTTGACCGCTCCAACGGGGGGGACGACCGCTATCGCCAGCCTGCTCGCGGGCGGCGCGCTCGGTAACGTGCTGGACAGAGTGCGACTGGGACACGTGGTGGACTTCATCGACTTCCGCGTGTTTCCGGTGTTCAATCTGGCGGACACAGCGGTCACCTGTGCAACCGTTCTGTGGATTATCAAGCACTGGATGTTATTTCCGAAGCAAGACAACCAAGTGGACTATCAGTAAATAGACACTTTCTTCGTCCTTCTCGCCGATTGACACGGATGCAACGGAGCCAATCCGTTGCATCTGTGAAAACCCGTATTCCATCACAACTGCCCTCTTATAAGTGGGGGAGGCTTGATGCCACCACCTCCTCCACGCTAATACGCTTCATACATTCTTTGTCGTGCACACACCGCTCGGCAGTGCATCCGGTACACGGCTCATTGTGACGAATGATGATATGTCCCTGGCCAAAGGGACCGGTGTACGCAGGGTCGCTCAAGCCGTACAGTGCCACCACCCGTGTTCCCATCGCCGCAGCGATATGCATCGGTCCGCTATCCGCCGTGATAAGCAGGCGCAGGTACGGCATCAGCGCAGCGAGTTGCAGTATCGTGAGACTCCCTGTGAGCACCAGCGGGCGGCTACGGCAATTCGCCAGAATCTCCTCCGCCAGGTGTCTGTCGCCGGGTCCGCCCAGCAAGACACACGCGATGCCCTGTTGCGCCAGCGCGTCGCACACCTGCGCGAAGCGGTCGGGAAACCACCGGCGGTGTTCGCGGCTCGCGCCGGGGTTGATTCCTACCAGCGTGGTTCTGCCGTCCCACCCAGCCCGATGGAGTTCCTGCTCTGCGGTGCGTGTGTCTCCCGAGGAAGGATACAAACGCGGGCGGTAATCGGAGGTGTCACAACCCAGCATTTCCACCAGGTCCCGGAAGTGCTCCAGCGTCTCGTGACGTGACGGGTCGTGTGGTACAAAAGCGGTGTACAGCCTCTGGAACTTCTTCTTGCGCCTGACCCCCACACGCACGGGGATACCTCCGAGCCATGCATGGAGTACCATGTCCGCGCTGTCGTCCAGAATCACCGCCAGGTCAAAATGCCCTTCGCGCAGGCGGCGGATGAACCGCAACTTGCCCCACAGCCCCTGGTGCGTGGGGCGTATCCAGATGTCGTCGATGCACGGGAAGTTTTGCAATACTTCCGCTGCACGTTCGCCCACCTCTATGCACAGATGGGCATCAGGGAACCGCCGTCGCAGGCAGTACAACGCCGCCGTGCTGTTCACTACGTCGCCGATGTGCTCGCGCAGGAACACGAAAAGGCGACCGGGTTGTTGCTTTTGCAGGTCACCCGCCTTCACGGTAGGCCACACCCTCACGAACGAACCATCAGCGTTGCCGGGTAGTTTGAACCCGCCAGCGGCATGGTGCGGATGGTGATCGTGCGCTTCTGGTTCGGTTGCAGGCGAATTCGGGCGATAGAAAACTCTCTGGGCGGCAGGGCTCGCTGTATGCCGAGTACCTCACCGCCGATGGCAAAGACGCCTCCTGCCTCACCGCCGCTGGGTTCAAAAGCCAGCTCCACGTCACGCACCTTATCGGTGGGGTTCACCAGCTCCACGCGCACTTCGTAAATCACGCCGTAGTTGCCGTCCAGCTTGCGCTGCTGATTGTGGTTACGCACCGCCTGTTCGCCGATGCGGATAAACTGCCACCGCTGACCTACCACGTAGGTGGCGGTGAGCACTTTATGGCTGGTGGGGTAGATGTGGTCGTTTCCGGCAATCTGGTGTCTCTCTTCGGCGGTGAGGGGACGAGGCGGTAAAAACCCCCACGCTACCGTTGTCCCTACAAGCGGCAGAGATTGATTCTGGTACACCTGCATCGCCACTTTCAGCACACATGGGGCAGGGGGCTGTGCGCCTTCGGTGGAGAGCAGGCGCACCTGTAGCACACCGCTGGCAGTGTCCAGAGGGCGCATCTTCTGCGCCAACAACACCACCTTGCTCTGCGCGGGGATGGTGATAGTATGTCCCATGTTGTTCATCAGCGCACGCAGGAACAGCTCGCCCGCCACATAACCCACACGCACGGTATCCCGCATGGGGGCGCTCGCTGCGCCGATGATGTGCGCGGTGCGTGTGGTATCGGTGGGGTTGAGCAGTTCGATCTGCAGCAGTCCATCCTGCACCATGCCGTTCATGTGGTGATAGAGCAATCGCGCGCCCTGTGCCTCGCTGATTTCGCCGGCGAACAGCGTCTGTGCTTTCTGCACCCGCTCGGGGTCGTTGCTGACCATCAGCAGCACCGGCTCGTTCACCGCTATCGGGCGGTTGACCACCGTCAGTTTCACTTCCTGCTCGCGAGCAATATAGCCGGAGCCGCTGGCGCGAACCAGCACGCTTGCTGTGGTAGACTGCCCGACATCGGGCACGCTGCTTAGCCGAACAGCAGAGGCAATCTGCACTTGTGCGCCCGGTTCCAGCTGGGTCGAGCGCACAATCGCCGCTTCCACCGCCTGCCGCACGAAGTTGATCGGCAAATCTATCCCTGTGACCACCACCGGCTCGACGGCTTTGACCTCACCCGCATATTTGCGCACGGTCACCATCAGCGGCACGGAGAGTTCGCCGACAGAGACCAACACCCGTTCACGCCCTACGGCACGTCCGGTGACGCGCACCGTACGCCCATCGCCGATGACCGTGGGGTCGGTCACTCCGTCGTCCGGTGTTCCGGTAGGGGCGACGACCGCTGTGCCTTCCAGCCAGCCGTTCACGCGCACGGTGCGCGACTCACCCAGTGGTACCAGCAGCTCGTTGGTGCTAAGGCTAAGAGGTGGAATGGAGAGGCAATGACGCAGCGATCTTGCCCACGCCTGCGCCAGGCGAATCGGGGTAGTTCCGGCAGCATGAGCATCGGCGCGGGTGGCGTAGAGCAGAACACCACCACCGATAGTGACCGTCACCCTGCGCCTTTCCGCTTTTACCCCTACATGACGCGCTCCTAATCCCCGGGCGACGGCGGCTTGAAGTCGCTCTGCGGCAATCTGTGCCCGCCGCTCCGGTGCGAGACTACCGTTAGCAACCCGTATGTGAATGGCTGTGGCTCGGTTGACAATGAGTGTGCTGCCTTTTACCTCCACGCGCGGCAAAAGCTGCGCGTGTCCGGAGATCGCCAGCATAAACACGCATAATAGAGTGGCAACCAGTGTACGCATATTCTCCTGTACCATTGCCTTCTCCTCGATCGGGCTACTCCTCGTGATGATTCTCGGCGAGAAGACGCAGAATCTCATCGCGTTGGGGTGGAACCACCCCCACATGACGCACCACACTGCCTGCAGCGGCGTTTGCCAGTCGCGCGGCGGTGCGCCAGTCTGTTCCTGCTGCCAGCGCACAAGTCAGCGCGGCAATCACCGTATCGCCCGCGCCGGCGGTATCGTACACCTCTACCGGCATTGCAGGCACGTGCAATGTCGGCGTGTCGTCCGTAGAGAGAAGTATACCCTGCGCGCCCAGCGTGATTGCCAGCGCATGCAAACCTAACATCTCACGCCACAGCTGCGCCATCGGAGCAATCTGAGAGAGTGCGTGCAGCTCGGTATCGTTGCCCAGACTGTTGGCGAACGCCTGCGCTTCCTGCAGGTTGATAGACGCCAGCTTCGCCCCGCTCAGGTGGCGCAGGAGGGGCGGCTTCGGGTTCGCGGTCACCGGGATGCCTGCCGATGCACATCGCTCCATCACCGCGCGTACCACAGAAGGCGTTAACACCCCTTTCTGATAGTCCGAAAGCACCACCGCGTTGGCGCGAGGCAGGGTGGCCTCCAGCCGACGTAGCAGCTCCCTCTGCGTGCTTTCGGTGAGCGGGTGTCGCTGTTCGCGGTCCAGGCGCACCAATTGCTGGCTGTGGGCGATCACGCGCGTTTTGCAGGTGGTGATACGCGAAGGCTCCACCAGCACACCCAGCACGTCCGCTCCGCTCTCGGCAAGGTGGGCGATTAGGGTGCGTCCCTTTTCATCATCGCCCACCACACCGAACACGCTCACCTGCGCTCCCAGAGCACGCAAGTTGTTCACCACGTTGGCAGCTCCGCCCGGCACGAAGCTCTCCTCCGTCCACTCCACAACGGGCACCGGAGCCTCCGGCGAGATGCGACGCACGATGCCGAACACATACTCGTCCAGCATCAGGTCACCCACCACAATCAGTCGCAAATCGGCAAACCGCTGAAGAATCTGCTCGTATGGCGCGATGGACAACATCCTCTCCCGCAAGACAACCTATGTTTTGGAATGATTCGCCTTGAGGAAGGGGAATCCCTGCGAAAAGGCGCGGGGGATAAAACGTTTGGGGCAGATGGCTGCGAACAGGAACCCTCTCCTGCCTTCACGAAAAGGAGAAGCACAACAAGGAGGCGAGGAGCAATGCGACCCAACAAAGTATTGCAGAAACTGCGCGAGGGCAAGCCGGTGCTGGTGGGTGCGGTGTGGACGGTTCCCCACTGGAAAATCGTGGAGATGCTGGGTATTGCGGGCTACGACTGCGTGTGGATTGAAATGGAGCACTCCGACACCACGTGGGAGCAGATGTCGCAGATGATTCTGGCGGCGCGGGCAACGGGCATGGAGGCGATGGTGCGCATCCCGCGCGGCAGCTACAATAACGTCATCCGCCCGCTGGAGGCAGGGGCGACGGGCTTGCTGTTGCCCCATTGCACGGGTGGGGAGGATGCCCGCGAGTTCGTGCGCATGGCGCGTTTCGCGCCGATGGGCTGGCGCGGTATCGGCGGCAGTGTGGACATGCGCTACGGAATCCTGCCCTTGCGAGAATACTGCGAGTGGGCAAACCGCGAGATTTTGCTGGGCGTGATGATCGAGCGCAAGGAGGCGGTAGAGGACATCGAGGCGATTGCTCGCACCGAGGGGCTGGACCTGTTGCTGGTCGGTCCCGCCGACCTGTCGCAGAGTCTGGGCGTTCGCGGCGAGGTCACGCATCCGCTCATGCGGGAAGCCATTGCGCGGGTGGCGGAGGCGTGCAACCGGTACGGCAAGCACTGGGCGGTGGCGGGCACGGTTCCCTCGTACGCCGAGCAGATGGCGATGGGCGCGCGCTTCTTCAACATCGTGAACGAGATGAGCGTGCTGATGGAGGGCTTCCAGCGGGCGAAGGAGCGGTTTGAGGAGGAGAATCCCCTTCGGTTTTAATCGCGGGGAGCCTCGCCTTACTCCCGCGTCCGTACCATCTCGCGCGACCTCTGCCACTCCGCTTTAAGGTGGTCCAGGAACGCCTCCACACGGCGATTGGCGTCCTCGCAGTGGATGGGCACGGGAACCGCCTCCAGCCCGATGGCGTCGTGGCTCATCAGCAGCCAGTCGCCCTTTTTGAACTTGAAGGTCTGTCCGAACAGCTCCTCCGAAATGCCGAAGGCTTCCGCAATCGCCTGGCGGTCGGACTGTCGGGGCATTTTGCTGACGAAGTAGGTATGCGGCTGCGCCATGATACTGGTATCCAGATAGCGCACGCGCTGGGTGGCGATGCCCACGCCCAGTCCGAACTTGCGTCCACGTCGGGCGAGGGTCATTACCACGAAGCGGGAGCGACCGTAGCTGTCGTCGGCGCCCTCGCGTCGCTGGGGGATGAACTCGTCCGCCTCGTCGAACACGAACACCACCAGCGGGTTGATTTTACCGCTCTTGCGTCGGTTTTCGAACATGACCTCGCCCAACATGGCGGCGAAATCGCGCAGGCGGTCGGGGTCGTGCGACTGAACGACGTATAAGCCGGAGGAGTGCGGGTCGTTGAGCCTGCCAATGAGCTCGCCCAGCGTCATCTGGAAGGCATCGTGCACGTGGCGCGGGCTAATGTAGCGGCGGAAGGCGTCGTCCACCGCATCGCGCAGGGACTGGAACGATTCGCGGGCGTCGTTGGTACTCAGCAATCCGCTGTCGAACATGCGTTCAATCCATTCGAACAGCTTCGTCACGCTCTCCTCGTCGAAGGGTGTGTTGTCCTCGGTGGCTATCCAGTTGCGCACCTCCTGGCGTATCCTCGGGTCGTTCTTGCCCAGTGTGCCGCGCGGGTTCCAGTGTCGCTCCACCAGTTTGCCCAGCGTGGGCGGTTTTTCGCGGTACAGGTGTACCCGTGCGCTCTTGGGGTTGAGCAATCGTCGCCACGCGAAGCGGAAGTCACTGCGCCTGCCAATGAGCGCACGCGGGTAGAGGGTGGTTTGCGCCAGAGCGGTCAGCGCCTTGCTGAACGCCTCGTTGGTAGGTTGTTCCATAAACTGCAGTACGTCTTCGGGCAGGGTCTCTTCGGTAAGCACCAGCAGGCAGGCGTCTGGCGCTTTCACCAGCCAGTCCGCCAGCAGCACGCTGTACTCGCCCATCAGGTCGAACAGCACGATTTTGACGTTCTCGCGCAGAGGCTCTTGCAGAGGCTCTTCCGTGCAGAATGCGTTCAGCACCTTGTCCACCAGCGTGCTGACCAGGTTAGACTTGCCTGCGCCCGTGAAGCCGAAGATGGCGAAGTGCGTGCGCAACAGGTCTTCCGCAGACATCTTCACCCCTACCAGCGGGTCGCGCACCAGATTGCCGACGGTGAAGGTGGGCACTCCCTGCGGCAGTCCACTGTTCAGCACGTATTCGGTGCTGGGGGTGTCCAGCAGAAGGGCGCGCGCACCCACCATCGGCAGGTTGCTCTCCTCCTGCAGTCGGCTCTGTCCGTCGCGCTCTACAATCTCCAGATTGGTGGGGATGGCGACGCAGCGGATTTTGGTCACGTCTTCGGTAGGCTCGCTTTCCTGCTCTTCCCAGTCGCGCACTGCACTGCGTGCTGCCTCCACCACGAAGCCCGGGTACCCCTGCGGGTTGTCGCCCAGCGCGTAGTGGATGGGCAGGATGGATACCACCTCCAGAATGGAGCGATGGCTCTCGGCATGGTTGGAGGCGAAGTTGGGCACCGCTAGCAGTGCGCCCTCGCGAATCAGGTTCATCGCCTGGCGCGTGTAATCGAACCAGATTTCGAACTCATAGCGCGCCTCCGGGTCCTCCTGAATGCGTATCAACGTGCCTTCCAGTCCAGTAACGAAAGTGATCATGGCTCTCTCCTCCGACGTGTGCCTTCCTCGCGCAGACGACGCAGGGTGCGGGCTATCGGGTTGGTATGGAACGGGATTTCACTGCTGAGAATCATCTCGCGGGCGCGTTTGCCCACCGTCTTTGCCCCCCAATCCGCTTTGTGCAACGGGTCGGGGTAGCCGATGACTTCGGGGAAGTGATTGCGCGTGAGCACGTCCAGCAGGTACATCATCACCTGTTGCACGGGGTTCTCGGCGTCCGCGTCGGGGTAGAGCAGGGGCTTTACCGTGCCAACGCGCTCGTTGTGGATGACAAACTCGTGCTCCATCGCGTGTTTGTCCCACCTCGGCATCGCCAGCCTGTCCAGAAAGATGACGTGCCCGCTGATGGGGGTGCGTTTGTCGCGCGACAGGAAGAACTGCGCCAGCGAGCGCAGGAACAACCGCTCCGGCGAGACAATCTCCCCGATCCGGCTGGGCGTTCCGATGATGACTGGCTCCTGTGTGAACTCGTCGATGCCCAGACGCAACGTCTTGAAGACCGAATCGAACTCGATGGTGCTCCACGGCGCCTCCAGCGAGGTATCGCAGTAGAGCGGAACGCTCTCCAGGAAGATACGGTCGGTCCAGGGCAGGGGAGCGATGTCCATCTCTCGCAGTTCGGGGTAAACGCCGATGTGCTTCATCACGCCGAGGTAGTTGCGCGTGAGATAGCGCGACTCGGAGTCCTTCACCACGCCCACTAGCAGGATGTTGCGCTCCCAGCACTTTTCGATCAACGCCCGCAGTCCAACGGTGGTCAAGAAGTGTACATCCTCGGGCGACATCCACCGCTGACGGCGCAGGTTTGGGTTGTCGGGGTCGGGCGCTTCGTATACCAGTGCGGAGGGGTCTTTGCCCACGAAAAGCCGTTCGCAGATGTTCTCGAACAGGCTCACGGTGTATCGCCACGAATCGCGGCAGGCGTAGCGAGTACGCAGGTTACCGCTGGCGTCTATCTCGCACAGTGGGATGGGTTTATTCGTCAGGATGCGCACTGCGCTTTGCAACTCGGTGGGCGTGAGCTGCAGGCTCCGACGCAGCTCCTCCAGAGGAATGCTCTGCGTATTGCGAAGGTGGAACTCCGCCAGCACCGCTAAATGCCTTCCGAACAGCTTGGTGGACGGTACGCCCAGCTCGTGCGAGACGGGATGCATAAACGCTACGCGCACGTCGAAGGCGTCTAACGGACGGCGGTCGTAGGGATAGCCCACCAGCTCCGTGCCCGCGCCGTGCGACACCGCCGCCATCAGCCCGCTGAGCGACTGGTCGAGCATGATGAGGCGCGGGTAGTCGTGGGTGCTCGCGCTGGCAACGGAGTAGGCGAGGTAAATCTCCGCCAGCTGCATCAGGCTGGTGTGGATGTTAGACAGGTTGACGCGATCCTGATCGGAGACCACAAAGGTCTCCTGCACGTCGGCATTGGTTACGTCTTCAATATTGGCAAAGGGCACAGGCACGTAGGCGACCAGTGACACATCGCGGTTCATGTCCCAGCGTTCGTACTGCACCACTGGCGGATCACTTTTTAGCCTCACCGAGCCTTTTGCGCCGTACGCCCCTCCGAAGAACACCACGAAGTCCTGAAAGGCGTCTTTGGTGCAGGTTCCGTCGATGGCGACGAAGTCGATGCGGTCGGTATCCAGAATGCGCTCCGCTACCTCGCGCAGGTGTCGGCGATAGGTTTCCGAGCGGAACTTCTGGGCGAAGGGGAGTATCAGGCGGTGGAAGAACTGGTGGTAGAAGGCGCAACCGTTCTCCAGTCGGTGCTGATACAGCTGCTCGAACCGACTGCGGGAAAAGGTCAGGGAGTTCCGATATCCCTTCAGAATCTCCGACAGCACGGACATCTTCTGCGCCACCGCGGGTTCTTATTAGGCATATTATATCACGGGGCGCAAGAGGTGTCAGCTGGGGGGAGGTTCTGGTATAATCGTGTGTGAGGTGATTCGGGGGATGGGCAAAAGGGAAGGGTACCCCTGGCTGAAGCCGGAAGATATTCAGGCGCGTTTGGTATACGCCCGCTGAAACAGGGTGCTTGTCCGATATGCGGAATGATTCCCGCCAACACAGAGTGTAGGTCTAACGATACGGCTATGTCCAGAACGGTTCAACCTCAAACTCCCATGTTGCAGCAGTACTTCCGCGCGAAGGCGGAGTATCCGGAAGCGCTGCTACTGATGCGCGTGGGCGACTTCTACGAGCTGTACGGCGAGGACGCCGAAATCGCCGCGCGCGAGCTGGAAATCGTGCTCACGGGGCGCGATGACGGCAAACACGGGCGCGTGCCGATGGCGGGCGTGCCCTACCACGCGGTGGAGCGATACGTTGCGCGGCTGGTGCAAAAAGGGTATAAGGTCGCGCTGATGGACCAGATGGAAGACCCCCGTTTCGCAAGGGGTCTGGTCAAGCGCAAAGTCACTCGCGTGCTCACGCCCGGCACCGTATTGGAAGACTCGATGCTGGAAGAGCGCAGCAACAACTACCTCGTGGCGGCGGTAGCGGGAGAGAAGCTGTCGGGGCTGGGCGTGGTCGATGTGTCCACCGGCGAGTTCCTCGCCACCGAGATTAGCGGGGAAGCCACCATCGCGCGCGTCGTGCAGGAGATTGTGCGCCTGCAGCCGGCGGAGTGCCTCGTACCCAAAGATGCCACCGACCTTGCCGCAGCGATTGAGGAGGCGTGTGGCGCCACCGTCACCCTGTACGACCCGCAGGAGTACGCCGACCGCCACGACGCCCGCCAGTTGCTGCTTCAGCACTTCCAGACGCAATCCCTGCGCGGTTTCGGATGCGAGCACTACTCGGTGGGACTAGAAGCGGCGGCGATGGTGCTGCGCTACCTGAAGCGCAACCAGGTATCCGCCCTCCAGCACATCCGTACCCTCTCCACCTACTCGGTGGACGGTTTCATGTATCTGGACGCGGCGGCACGGCGCAACCTGGAGCTCACCCGCTCGCTGGTGGACGGTTCGCGCAAAGGCACGCTGATCGAAGTGCTGGATATGACGCGCACCGCGATGGGCGCACGCCTGTTGCGTCGCTGGCTGGATGAGCCGCTGCAGAGCGTGGAGGCGATTGAAGAGCGTCTCGGGTGCGTGCAGGAGTTCGTCAACGATTCACTCACCCGCGAGGAGGTGCGCCATCAGCTGGGCAGGTTGGGCGACCTCGAACGGCTCACCTCGCGCATCGCCACCGGTGTCGCGTCGCCGCGCGACCTCGCTGCGCTGAGGCAATCGCTCCAGGTGCTGCCCGAACTGCACGCCGCCCTGCAACCGACGCGAACACCGCGCCTGCAACATCTGCGCGAGGCAATACGAGGTATGCCCGACCTGGTAGGCTTCCTCGCTCGTGCTATCGTGGACGACCCGCCCGCCACGCTGAAGGACGGCGGTGTGATCCGCGACGGCTTCCACGCCGAGCTGGACGCCATCCGCCGCGCACAACGCGAGGGCAAACAGTGGATTGCCGAACTGGAGCTGCGCGAGCGCGAACGCACCGGCATCCCCTCGCTCAAGGTGGGCTATAACGCCGTCTTCGGCTACTACATCGAGGTCTCCAAGCCCCACCTCTCCAAAGTGCCTGCCGACTACATGCGCAAGCAGACCACCGTCAACGGGGAGCGGTTCATCACGCCGGAGCTGAAAGAGATGGAAGCGCAAATCACCGGGGCGGAAGAGCGCGCGCTCATTCTGGAGCAGGAGCTGTTCAGTATGGTGCGCGAGGAGGTCGCCCTGCATGCGCCGCAGATACTGGACATCGCCCGCGCGATCGCCGAGCTGGATGTGCTGGCGAACTTCGCCGAGGTAGCAGTGCGCTACGACTACCACCGACCGGTAGTGCATACGGGCACACACATCCGCATTCGGGAAGGCAGGCATCCGGTGGTGGAGCGGTTCGGCATACAAACCTTCATCCCCAACGACTGCCTGCTGGACGACGAACAGCGGATGATTGTGCTCACCGGTCCCAACATGAGCGGCAAGAGCACCTATCTGCGGCAGGTCGCGCTCATCTGCCTGATGGCGCATATCGGCAGCTTTGTGCCCGCCGAGGAGGCGGAAATCGCACTGATTGACCGCATCTTCACCCGTGTAGGCGCGCACGATGAGCTGGCAACAGGGCAATCCACCTTTATGGTGGAGATGACCGAGACCGCCACTATCCTCAACCATGCTACCGAGCGCAGCCTCGTGGTGCTGGACGAAATCGGGCGTGGAACCAGCACCTATGACGGGCTCGCCATCGCGTGGGCGGTAGCGGAGGCGCTGGTGCAGATTGGCTGTAAAACGCTGTTCGCCACACACTACCACTACCTGAACGAGCTGGCGAACTTGATGCCCGGCGTGCGCAACTACCGTGTGGCGGTGAAGGAGCAGGGCGAGCAGATTATCTGGCTGCACAAGGTGTTGCCCGGTGGAACGGACAAGAGCTACGGTATTCAGGTAGCACGGATGGCTGGCGTGCCGCCGGAGGTGGTGATGCGGGCGCAGGAGATACTGCGCGAACTGGAAAGGCAGTCCTCGCAACGCGGTGGTATGGCAAGCGCGATTGCCCCCGACGCCGAGGCGGTTTCCAACGTGAAGGTGAAGAAGCAGAGGCTGCAACTCACCCTCTTTGAGGCGGAGAAGCACCCGGTGGTGGAGGAGCTGGAGAAACTGGACGTGACCACTCTCTCGCCGCTGGAAGCGTTGCTGAAGATAAACGAGTGGAAGAAGCAGGTGAAATCGTGATAGAAGTGCGACAATGATGAGGCTAGCATCGTGGCGCACGTGCTTATCTGGACATGGGCGAACCGGTCGCGCCTGCCGTCATTTATGAGAACGCATAGCCCGATTTGACTTCTGTGCGCTATTCGGATATTATTACCGTTGGATTTACACCACCTGACTTTTCATGGAGCAGCGGGAATATGCCTGAAATCCGTTCCATTCTTGCGACAGACTGTGGCAGTACGACGACCAAAGCGATATTGATAGAGAAGAAGCCGGAGGGCTACCGCCTGATAGCCCGCGGCGAAGCCCCCACCACCGTGGAAGCCCCGTTCGACGACGTGACCGTGGGGGTGCTCAATGCGGTGCGTGAACTGGAAGAGCTGACCGGCAAAACCTTCATCCGCGACGGCAGGATTCTCACCCCACAAATCGATGAATGCACTGGCGTGGATGCCTATCTTTCCACCTCCAGCGCGGGTGGCGGTTTGCAGATGACGGTTGCGGGCGTGGTGAAGGTGATGTCGGCGGAGAGTGCGCAGCGTGCGGCTCTGGGTGCGGGCGCGATTATCATGGACGTGATCGCTGTGGACGATGGGCGTAAGGATTACGAGAAAGTACAGCGCATCCGCCAGCTGCGCCCCGATATGATTCTGATGTCCGGCGGAACCGACGGCGGAACGGTGACCCATCTGGTGGAGCTGGCGGAAATGCTGGTAGCGGCAGACCCGCGCCCGCGTCTGGGAGGGATGCGCCTGCCCGTTATCTTCGCAGGCAACAGGGATGCCCGCGACCCGGTAAGGCAGTTACTGGACGGCAGGGTAGACCTGCGCATCGTGGACAACCTGCGTCCTACGCTGGAGCGAGAGAATCTGGGTCCCGCCCGCGAAGCCATTCATGAGCTGTTCCTCGAACACGTGATGCAACAGGCGCCCGGCTACAGCAAACTGCTCAGCTGGACCAGCGCAGATATTATGTCCACTCCCAACGCGGTCGGCAAGATTATGCAGACCATCGCCGAAATGCGCGGCATCGACATTCTGGGCGTAGATATCGGCGGGGCGACCACCGATGTGTTCTCTGTGTTCAACGGCGTCTACAACCGCACGGTCAGCGCGAACCTGGGCATGAGCTACTCTATCTGCAACGTGCTGGTGGAGACGGGCGTGGCGAACATCCGCCGCTGGCTGCCTTTCGAAATGGACGAACGCGACCTGCGCAACCGCCTGCGCAACAAGATGATACGACCCACCACCATCCCGCAGACACTGGAAGACCTGTATGTGGAGCAGGCAGTCGCCCGGGAGGCGTTGCGTTTGGCGTTTGAGCACCATAAATCGCTGGCGCGCGGACTGAAGGGCGTACAGCAACAGCGCACCATCGGCGAGGCGTTGACGCAGGAAGATACGGGTAAGACACTGGTGAACATGATGGAACTGGACATGCTGGTGGGTAGCGGCGGCGTGCTGAGCCATGCGCCGCGTCGGGCTCAGGCTGCGCTGATGATGATGGACGCCTACCAGCCCGAGGGCATAACCATGCTGACGGTGGACTCTATCTTCATGATGCCTCAGCTGGGCGTGCTCTCCACTATCCACCCTGAAGCAGCAACCGAAGTGTTCGAACGCGACTGTCTGGTGATTCTCGGCACGTGCATTGCACCCGTCGGTACATCCAAAGAGGGCGATGAGGTGTGTACACTGCGCATGGCAGGGGAGACACACCAGCTGCGCTTTGGGGAGTTGCGTGTGTTCCCGCTGAATGAAGGCGAGAAGATAGAGGTGGAGATTCGTCCCACCCGTGCGTTCGATGTAGGCGCGGGGCGGGGCAAGCCGCTGACCGTCACCGCAGAGGGCGGCGTGGTCGGGCTGGTGGTGGACTGTCGCGGGCGTCCACTGGCGTTGCCCCAGCGTGATACGGAGCGCATCGCCAAACTGCAAACGTGGCTGAAGGCGATGGGCTTGCCGACAGTGTAAGTTGTCGACCTTCATGCTGCCGTACCGATGGGCGTTGCCTCCTCGCATTCGATGGTGCTGGCAAGCACGCGCGTCTCGAAGCGTCCCTCCTGCAGGCGGATGACCACCACCACTTCGTTGCGGAGGTCCTACAGGATAAGGTTGCTCCTCATCGCACAAGCTCTTTAACAATCCTTAACACCTCTGCAATGTGCTCTTAACCTGCACCCGGTACACTCTGGCTGATAAACCTTTGAGGAGGAGGACATGTCATGAGACGTCTGGCTTTCACGCTCATCGAGCTCCTGGTGGTTATCGCGATTATCGCGATACTGGCAGCCATCCTGTTCCCCGTCTTCTCGCAGGCGCGGGCGAAGGCGCGGGCAGCCAGCTGCTTGAGCAACACTCGCCAGCTGGGCACCGCGATGCGCATGTATGCGCAGGACTACGATGGCTACTTCGTGTTCAAGAGGTGTGCTTTAACGCTCGCACCGCAGAGAGCGCGGAATGCGTAGTAGAACAATGGATACCCTCCCCGCGCCCTCTGCAACGCGTACGCTTCTCAGTGATCGCTTACCCTCCGGGCTTGGGTTTTATCTCCCCTCGCTCCACCAGGTCTACCAGCGGGTTATCCGTGATTGTGAGTGGCAGATCTACCCGTCCCCGTCGCCTTACCGATTCGTAACAGGCGAAGATAATCTCGGTGGCGTTGAGCGCGTTGCGGGCGCACAGTTCGGATTCGCGTCCCTCACGCAGAGCGGCAACGATGTCGGCGATGGCTCGCTCGATGTAGCCCGGACCGTGCATCCCTTCATTACCACAGTCTACCACTTCCCATTCGCCCTTGCCGAATCGGCGGTACCGCAGCGCGGGTGCGCCCGGCTCCATACTGCCTAGTTCAATAATGCCATCGCTGCCGATGATGCGGTGATGTGCTCCCACCAGCTTCGCCCCCACGCCGGTAGAAGCCACGCCCCACACGCCGTTGCGATACCTCCAGAGAGCATACGCCTGGTTCTCGTTGTGCGTGCCGAACACAAGGTTCTCGGTGCGGTAGTCTATCTGGGCGATAACCCATTCCGCCAGCGTCTCGTTATTGAAATAGTTGCACATATCGAAGTTGTGCGAGCCATAGTCGTACAGGTTGCCCGCGCCGAACTCCACGCGCACCAGCTCGCCGACGACGCCCTCATCCAGCAGCTGCTTCGCCATGCGGAAGGGCTTACCGAACCGTCGCTGATGATTAAAGGTGAGCCGTACCCCACGTCGCTCGCATTCCTGCGCCATCAGCCGTGCCGCGCCCCAGGTGTAGTCCATCGGCTTCTCACAATGGATGGCTTTAACGCCTGCTACCGCGCAGTCAATCACCAGCTCGGCGTGCGTCATGGGCCACGTGCAGATGCTCACGATATCCAGCTGCTCTTTTTCGAGCATCTCTTTGTGGCTGGTGTATATGTTGGTAATGCCATACGCCTGGGCAAAGGCGCGTGCGTTCTCTTCCACGATATCGGCGCACGCTACCATCTCGCAATCGGGAAGCAGCTTATAGGCGTCTGCATGGGCATACGCCATCGCATATCCCATTGGACCGGCACGCTCCGGCTTACGCCCTGTGCCGATGAAGCCAACTCGAAAACTCGGCATATTGTCCTCCTGTTCACAAGGTATTTCTGTGTCGAGGTTGGCTGTTGGATGGGGAGGTTCCTCTTCTGCGTATTTCCACCGCAAAAGGCTTCATGAGACCTCCTCTCCCGAAGATTCGGGAGAGGAGGTAAAGTCTAATCCACCACGAAAATCACCCGATATTCGTTGAGAAAGCCCGACGCCTCGTTGGCGGTGAGAAGCAGGCGCACGTCGTTGTCCGACAGCACCGGATCACAGCGCCCGGGTGTCTTGGCGTAGCCGACCGCCCGCAGAATCAGCGGGTTGCTTCCCGCACGCCGGTTCGCCTTCGCCTCTTCCAACGTCTTAGCATATGCTACAATGCCCTGCTCGATGACGAACTCCTGACTAGCGTTGACCGTTCCCCATACCTCGCTGCCGTCCTGGCGGCGAATCTTGGGGCTCATCGCAGGGCGGAGGCCCAGCCCGCGCGTGTCGATGATGACGCCGGTGTAGGTGTTGCTGGCCACTGGTGGCGGAGCAGGCGCAGGTTGCGCGACGGATTTGGTCACTACCGGCAGGGGCGCGCTCGGTTCAGAAGATTGTGCAGCCACCTCCGGCATGATGATTCGGCTCAGTCCCTCTTCGCCGTACATGCGCACCGCTACCGTCACCTCTACCGCAGGTGCGCCGTTCAGAGTTATCTTCTGCTCATGCACCACCTCCGCCCCTTTGACGAATCCGCGCACCTCGGTGCGGATACGCTCGCTCTTGGCTTCAAAGTCTTCGGCGTAGGCGGTGGCATCCACGCGCACCTTGTCGGTAACCATCAGCAGGTTTTCCAGCGCGGTCATCATAGCGTAACGACGCGCCTTCAGGTATGCCTTTGCTTTGTTCGGCTCGTTGTCGGGGATGGCACCGATGCCCTTTGCATAAATCACCCCGTACTGCCAGTCGATCTTGCCTTTATCCCCGATTTTCTCCACCAGTCCCGCCATCCGGGGGGTGGTTTGTGCGGCGGCTACTGTACAGACCGCCAGCACCAGTAAAGTTGTCCAGTACTTCATGGCAGAACCTCCTTTGTATGTTGTGTCACCTGTTTATCGCAAGGCACCTCAGTGCTTCAAACGGTTGCTAATGGAACGTCAAGCGTGAAGCGTCGCTTCCCACTCTGGAGAGCGAACCTGCCGAATCCTGACCAATTCGTTCAACGCAGCGCCAGACGTATCAGGCTGGGCGAGTAGCGCAGGATGGACACCCGTTTTGTGCCCACTTGCAGACTCAGCAGCTGCTTGCGGAACAGGGCAGGGGTCAGGCGTACCACCGCCTCTACCACTCCGTCGCCCGCCTCCATACGCTCGCGCTCCACACCGATTACTCCACGAATTGCGCGCAGCTTATCCGAGAACTGCGACAGGGTCCGGTAGTCCGCACCGCGCACCACCAGCTTTACGCGCAATCCGTTATACATCTGGCTGATCAATGCCGCCAGTACCTTTTGCCCAAGCGCGGCTTTGCTTTCTTCCACCAGCTCTCGCCCCAGCGTTTGCAGCGCTTCCTGACGCGCTTCCTCATCGGAGTTAAAACTAAAACCGGTTGCTTCCCAGCGAAACGGTGGCACGAGCGTCGCGCCCGTGTCCGCCCACACCACGCGCACATCTGCATATGCCTTCTGGGTGGCAATGACTTCTCCCAGACCGTATGGTGTATTCTTATCGCCCTTGCGGATGCCTGCTTCTGTGCGTACTGTGCCAACTATCAATACCTCCGCCAGGTTACCCGAGCCGTCCGTTGCATCAAATCCTCGCGCTCGCAGGGCTTGTATGCATGTGGCGGTGCTGGTCGGTTCCGGCTGGCGTGTGTCAGCAGTAAGCAACTTCACGCCAACACGCGGTCGCTCCAGCGCGACGTACACCTCCGATATCTCCCAAAGGGCCTTGACCGCATCGATGGTACTGACCGTCGCGCGGATACGCACCTTCACCAGCCCGTTGCGGGTATCCCACTCCGGCTCGCCCAGCAGTTCCCAATGTTTCACATAGCCCTGGCTGCGCGTGCGGATGGTTTCCCACACCACTTCGTAGTTCTGCGCCAGCGCTTCTGCGTTCACCAGCACGCCCAGAGCCTGTTCCACCGCGTTGCGCTTGGCGTCCAGCACCGCCTCTTCGATGCAGGCGGCGCGGTCATTGCCAATAGCAGCCATGCCGGATGCTTCGATTTTGATCTCAGGCTGCTCCTGTGCGAGTAAGCCGCCAGCCAGCGCAAGGGCAAGTATGGCGATGAGGGTTCGCATCTCAGTCCACCAGAAAGACCACTCGCCAGCGTTTTAAGAAACTGCCTTGCTTCTCCGCTTCCAGAATCCGTTTTGCGTCCGCCTCGCTAATAACCGCCGTATCTGCGGCGGCACCCTTCACCTGTATCGGGCGCACGTACACCGGGTTGTCCCCCGCACGTTTGCTCTGCTCTTCCCTCTTCACAAAGTCCGCAATGCCGTACTCCTGAATGTAGTCTACTGGTGGCACGTTGCGCGGGTCAGGATAAATCTGCTTACCGGTCGTATCGATCACCACCGGGCTCATGCAGGGACGCATTCCCAAGCCTCTGGCATCGATAACCAGTCCGGTGCACGCTCCTGCAACCGCAGAGGTCGTCGCGGGTTGTAGGGAGGCTATCTGTGCAGTAGGAGGCGGGGGAACCAGTCTTGCCAGTAATACTGCCAGCTGTCGACGTTTCAACACCTGGTGTGGCGAAGCTTCCTGGATGTCGCGAATATACCCCTGTTGCAGAGCCTGATAGACATAGGGACGTGCCCACGGAGGCAGAAGCGCCAGCGCACCCTCGGCGTAAGGCTGCTCGGCGAACCGTTCGGGGGGAAGAGCCATTCGGGTCAGCGCGACCACAGCACGCAGCGCGTTCATCAGGTCGCCAGGGCGCGAGGCGTCTATTTCCAGCTTCCCTTCCCATTTTCGCGCGGAGGACAGACGGGAGAGCACTCGGGCAAAATCGCCCACCGTGACCGGCTTATCCGGCAGGAAGTAGCCGTCCGGCGTCCCCAGCATCCAACCTTGCTGCACCACATACAGTATCTCAGGGTCTTCTTCCGCATCCACTATCTGCACGTTCACAGGATTCTCTTTAGCGGTGGCTGTCTCCACAGAAGCCAGCTCCTGCCCGGTCAACCGCAGATGCAGACGATTCGCCAGGTCGCCAAGCAAGGTGTATAGGTCGCTGAGCTTGCCTTGTACGTTTTCCGCCCGTCCTGCCATCACCTTGCCGGTGCGTACATCGACTACCCTCGCGTTGATGACGATTTGATTACCGCGTACGTAGAAGCTGCCCACAATGATCGCATCGGCGCCAACCAGTTTGCCCACCTTTCGGGCTTGAGCAGGTTCGGTCAAGCCGGTGCTCTGGAGACGCAGCTCGCGCAACGCCTGACCGAGCTGGGCTCGTTCCACCAGCGTGATGCGCTCGGACTTGGCAAGGTCCGTGCCCAATGTTTCAGCAATCTCCTGCCCAATCTCCGCCGGTTTGCCCGCGAAATCGCTCACCGCAATAACCTCTCCTGCAGCATGGACGAATCCGGCGCAGAGCAAAAAGCCCAGCAGCCATAATCGCCACATAGCAGTCCTCCTTTCCTGACGGTTCTTATCGCACCCCTGCAGATACAGACGATGCGGTTGCGGCAGGTGTTATCTTGCGCTGGAGTTGCTCCTCCGCCAGTTTCAGCAGTACCGCAAACTGGGCGCGGGTGAGGGGCTTGTGCGGTGTGTTACCCAGCCAAGTCGTTGCCCAATCGGGTACATCCAGAAAGTAGGTGTGCCTGCCCGTGATCAGCATACCCAGAGCCCGCACCGCCTCTATCCGGCTAATGTTGCCCGCACCGTCGCCTGCAGGAAAATAGCGGCTGTCATCCACCTGGTAGCGTCTGGCAAGACGGCGCAGGGTTTCATAAAAGTAGCGTTGGGTGACCGGCTCATAGGGGCGGAACGAGCCGTCGGCGTACAGCCGCATCCATCCTTTCATCAGCACATAGGCGATGGCGGCGCTCTCTGGCAGATTCTCCCAGTCGGGTGTTGGTGCAGCCGGTGCGGTTGTTGCAATGGGCGCAGATGGCCCTGTTGTCGGAGACTGGGGGGGTGGTTCTGTAAAACCCGGCAGGCTTTCGCCGGTCAACCGGTGGTGCAGACGATTCGCCAGTTCGTGCGCCAGCGCAAACAGTTCGTCGCTCCAGCCTTCGGTGTTCACTGCTGCCCCTGCATACAGTGCACCGGTGCGCACATCCAGTACACGGGCATTGAGTATCACCCGTTGTTCGTTGACGTTGACGCTGCCGACCACAACATGCGTCGCACCGATGATTTTGCCTGCGCGTGCCATGTCGCCGGTTTCGGTTAGGCCCGTCTTCTGCAAGCGCAGCTCGTTCACCGCGTGACGCAGCTGTGCTCGTTCTACCAGCGTGAGTTTGCTCGACTTCGCCAGATCGGTCAAGACGGTCTCGGTCACCGCCTGACAGAGCGCGGGGTTATCTCCGGTGAAGTCGGAGACAGCCAGTACAGGCGGAGGATGCTGGCCGTCGTTTGCGGGCGCTCTGCTGACCGCGAGAATCGCCAACAGTAAGAGAAAGATTTTGCGAACCATCCTGTTCAGCCTCCCTCCCGGGGTACCTCAGTTATACACCGTCCAGCAGATGTTGTCAATACTTTGTATATGGTGGGTAGCGGATGCACACGGTGGAATCATCCGCATCCATCCGTGTCCTTCGGGTACAGCACACGAATACACACAGATTCTGTAGAGGAAAAAGCGATGGTCAAATCAAAGAAGTATACCGTTTCACTCGCTGATTACCGCAGGAGGTAACAGATGAACGCACAGGATTTGTTGGTTACTGCCGATAGTCGCATCGAGAAGGTTCGTAAGGCAGACGTCACCGTGAAAGTACTGGATAGACTGGGCAAACCGATTGCAGGCGCCCAGGTGGAGATTCAGCAAACGCGCCACGCCTTTCTGTTCGGGTGCAATATCTTCCCCCTGTTCAACTATCAGGGCGAACAGCATGAGAAGTACGGGGGGCAATTCGCGGCTTTGCTGAACTACGCCACCCTGGCTTTCTATTGGGGAGCGTATGAGCCAGAGCGCGGTCGCAAGGGGCGCGATTTGCAAGAGCGCATCGCCCGCTGGTGCCAGCAGCATGGCATTGCCACCAAAGGACATCCCTTAGTTTGGCATGAGGTCTTCCCCCAGTGGGCGCCCAACGAAGTGGACGCGGTGAAGCCGCTTCTTCGTGACCGCGTGAAGGAGATTGTTTCCCAGTTCAAAGGCTTGATAGACCGCTGGGACGTGGTGAACGAAGCAACCGTCTCCGAGAGATTCAATAACGGTGTAGGCAACTGGGTGAAACGCGACGGCGCCGCAGCGATGGTGACAGAATGTCTGCAATGGGCACGCGATGCGAACCCGAAAGCCCTCCTGCTGTACAACGATTACAACCTTAGCCCCGCTTTCGAGCAGCTGGTGGAGGAGCTGATTCGCCGTAAAGCTCCTTTTGATGCCATCGGCATCCAGTCCCACATGCATACAGGTGAATGGCCGCTGGAGAGGGCGTGGCAGGTCTGCGAAACCTATTCGCGCTTCGGCAAGCCTTTGCATTTCACCGAAACCACCGTGCTTTCGGGTGAACATGGTTTCAACCGCCCGCTTCCTTGGCCAACTACCCCGGAGGGTGAAACACGCCAGGCGGACTATGTGGAGAAGTTCTATACCATCCTCTTCTCGCATCCCGCCGTCGAAGCGATTACATGGTGGGACTTTATGGACGGCGGCTGGCAAGGCGCACCGGCTGGATTGGTTCGCGCTGACCTTAGTCCGAAGCCGGTGTACCATCGCCTCATGAGGCTCATTAAGGGTAAATGGTGGACGCAGGATGTGGCACGCACGAACGCACGGGGCGAGGCGAAAGTACGAGCCTTTTTGGGAGATTACCGCGTGACCGTCAGTGCGCCCGCCGGTAAGCGTGTCCGGCAGTTTACCCTCCGGCACGGCAAGAATGAGTGGGTGGTACAGTTGTAAGTCCACCTTCGGGGGAACGGCTCCGCCGTGTCCTGAACATCGTGGATGCGACGGAGCTGCCTCTACCCATCGGCGCGCTACACTCTTCCTGCAATCCGCTCCCGCATCCCCGAAAAGAAGAGATGCACGAGTATCATGTGCACGTCTTCAATCTGTTGCATATTCTCGCAGGGCACAATGATGCTCTCGTGCGCGATAGCGGCCAATTTTCCACCTCGGTAGCCCGTCAATCCGACCGTATACGCCCCTTGCTCTTTCGCGGCTTCTACGGCACGCAGCACGTTCGGCGAGTTGCCACTGCCGCTGATGGCAATTAGCACATCGTCCTTGCCCAGCCAGGTGCGTACCTGCGGTGCGAAGACGTTGGTGTAGTCGGTATCGTTTGCCCATGCGGTGATAATAGGAATGCTATCAGTGAGAGCAAGACAGCGAAACGGCCTGCCGAAGAGGTCGTACAGGCACTTCTGAAAGTCGTTTGCGATATGCGAGGCGGTGGACGCGCTTCCCCCGTTGCCTACCAGTGCAAGCGTACCTCCGCGCTGATACAGGTCTACCAGACGCAGCACGATACTCTCTACCTGCTCGACGGGAACCTGCGCAACCAGGTGCTGCACGGTGTCGAGATATTCGGTAAGGTATGTCTTTAACATATGTTTCCTCCGCTCCGAAATCTATCGCCATTATACCTTACCGCTCTGTCTGCTGTATCGCCGTGCGCGACAGGTTAGGCGGAACGGTCAGGAAGGTGGATGCATAGCTCCACTCTAGCCAGGGGCGCGGGTACAAGCCGATGACCGCAGTTGCCACGACGCAGATGGCGATAGCAGTGCTGAGTGAGCGAGGGAAACGCAAGGGTGTTTCCTCCTCAGGCGCGTCGATAAACATCCGCTTGGCGACCATCAGGTAGTAGTACAAAGCCACCACGCTGGTAATCGCGCCAATCAGCACCAGCGCGTAGTGACCTTTTGATGCGCCTGCCCAGAACAGATAGAGCTTGCCCCAGAACCCCGCCAGCGGAGGAATGCCTCCCAGCGACAGCAGAAATATCAGCATGGAAAACGCTAGGGCAGGGGCACGGTAACGCAAACCGCGCAGGGCGTCTATCTCCTCCGAACCCAAATTGCCCTGGATTGCCTGCGCTACAAAGAACGTTCCGGCGTTTGCAAAGGCGTACAGCAGCAGGTAGAAGAGGGTAGCGCCCAATCCCAGCTCCACACCCGATACCACTGCCACCAGCAGGTATCCTGCCTGCGCCACGCTGGAGTAGGCAAGCAGTCGCTTCAGGCTACTTTGCGCCAGCGCGACGAGGTTGCCCAGCACCATACTCAGCGCGGAAAGAGCAACTAGCACCATCACCCAAACATCCTCCGCGCCGTGCAGCCCGATAATCAGCAAGCGTAGCAAAGCAGCGAACCCTGCGGTTTTTGACGCGGTGGAAAGGAACGCGCTGATAGGCGTCGGCGCGCCCTGATACACATCCGCCACCCACAGGTGAAACGGCGCGGCAGTAATCTTGAACGCCAGTCCTCCGATAACCAGTATCATGCCGAGCATCCCGATTAGCCCCATCTGGTTTCCGCCTGCACCGGACATGATACCCAGAGGCAGCTGGTTGTAAACCGTGGTACCGTATGCGCCGTACACCAGGCTGATGCCGTACAGCAGGATCGCCGATGAAGTTGCGCTGACGATGAGCAGCTTCATCGCCGCTTCGCCGCTGCGCGGGTCGGTTTTGCGGTGACCCGCAAGCGCGAATAGGCTCACCGTGCCGATTTCCAGTGTAATGTACAGCATCAACAGGCTTCCCGATGTGGAGATGAGGGTGAACCCCAGCGCACTCAATAGCATCAGGGCATAGTAGCTGCCGCGGTCGCCCGTCTTTTGCCATTCCTCGCAACACACCGAAGACAGGCAAACCAGCAGTCCAATAATCATGATCAGTGCGGTCAACATACGGGCGTAGCCGTCCCAAACATACATTCCCTGCCACAGCTCGCCGTCCATCGCCGACCAGTTAGAGAGCGCAGCGCCGATTGCGAACACGCCTGCTGCCATCCATCCCCCCGCGTGCCATCGTCGCGGAGCAATCCCTTCTACCAGCAGCACCAGCAACGTGCCTGCCAGTAGCCACAGGTGCGGCAGGGTGAGATTCAAAATGTCTGCCCAGCTTGCCATCGTTTTTCACACCTTCCCCAGCAGTTTCAGATAGTCGTGCACACCCACATTCAGGAAGTCGGTTAGCAATCGAGGCACTACACCCGTGATAATCAGAATAGCTCCCAGCACCACCAGAGCGACCCACTCGGTAGTGCGGGCGTCGGGCAGGTCGTCATAGCCTTCGGGGCGTTTGCCCAGAAAGACCTTCTGCACCACGCGCAGCACGTAGGTGGCGGTGATCACAATGCCCGCCACGCCGATATATGTCATCCAGGGATAGCTTTGCCAGACGCCCCAGAAGGTGAGAAACTCCGCGACGAACCCACCAGTACCGGGCAAGCCGAAGGAGGAAAGTCCTCCTACCACGAACGCCACCGCGATGCCCGGCATCTTCTCGGCAAAACCGCCCATCTTCAGGATGTCGCGCGTGTGAGACTTCTCATATACCAGTCCCACCAGCGCGAAGAACAGTCCGGTCATGATGCCATGCGCGAACATCTGCAAGGTGGAGCCGGTAAGGCTGACGGCGTTCATGCCCGCCAGCCCCAGCATGACCACGCCCATGTGGCTGACGCTGGAGTAGGCGATGACATACTTCAGGTCGGTTTGCCCCATCGCGCTGAACGCGCCGTAGACGATGTTAATCACCGCAATAGTGCCCATCAGCGGCGCCCAGTACTGTGCGCCTTCAGGCAACAGGCTCATGCCTACACGCAGCACGCCGAACGCTCCCAACTTCATCAGCACGCCCGCGTGCAACATGCTCACCGCCGTCGGTGCGCTGGCGTGCCCATCCGGGGACCATGTGTGCAAGGGCCAGATGCCCGCCAAGATGCCAAAGCCCACGTAGAACATCAGGAACAGAACCCGTTGCTGCTCCACGGTGAATTTTGCTGTTTGCAGCAGCTCAGGGATGTCGAAGGTTCCCGTTGGGCTGAGGAAGTATACCGCCAGCATCCCCACCAGAATGAATGCACTGCCCAGCAGGAGATAGAGGGTCAGCTTCATGGCGGAGTACTCCTTCCTGCCCGTGCCCCAGATGCCGATGAGCAGATACATGGGCAGAACCGCCACCTCGTAGAACAGGAAGAAGAAGAACAGGTCTATCGAGACGAACACCCCGAACACGCCTGTGACCAGAAAAAGCAGCAACGAAAGAAAGTCTTTGGTGCGGTATTCTATAGTCCACGAGGCAAACACGCCGGTGAAGATGATGAAAGCGGTCAACAGCACGAGCGTGATGCTCACACCGTCCACGCCGAGGTGGTAGCTGACGCCCGCCAGAGGTACCCACTCGAGGCGCTCTTCGAACTGGATGCCTCCTTTAGCGAAATCGAAACGGAAGCACAGCCATAATGAAATGAGCAAGGTGATGCTCGTTGCTACGGCAGCCATCACCCGAATAACGGTCTTGCGCTCTGGCGGCACCAGCAAGATGAGCAGACAGGTGATAAACGGCACCAGTATTGTTAACGACAGCGCGTGTTTTGCGATCCAGTCCATAGCAGGTCATTACCTCTTACTGGAAACGGTTCAGCACAGCGGCGACGGTTGCCAGGATGCTCAGCACCAGCACCAGCACATAGAATTGCGCCTGACCGTTGGTTAGCCAGCGCAGGCGCGCACCGGTAGCCCCGGTGAACCAGGCAACGACGTTCACGACGCCGTCCACGACATGTCTATCAACCCATGCAATGGCACGAGCCGTCCACAGCACTGCTCGCGCTACCACAAAGGTGAAGAAATCATCCACGAACCACTTGCGTTCGAGCAGGGTGTAAACCGGCGCAGGAAGTCGCTCCTGCAAAGGTTCCTTTCCCTGATGTCGCTGGTACAGCCGGTAGCCCGCAAGGATACCGAGCAGCGCAACCAGCGTAGCAGAAACAGCCAGCGGCAAGGAGAAGCTGGCGTGACCGCCCGACGGGTTTTCCAGTGCGCTACGCACCGCGGATGCTCCCACTCCGCCGACCGCCGCGGCAACCGCCAGCAAGAACAAGGGCACGCTCATCACGGCTGGAGCCTCGTGGGCATGGTGGGCGTGTTCACTGCGCGGCTCGCCGAGGAAAGTCATCACCCAAAGGCGCGTCATGTAGAAAGCGGTGAGCAGGGCGGTCGCCAGCCCCACTGCAAAGGCGAAGGAGTGGTTGCCTCTCCACGCCGCCAGAAGGATTTCGTCTTTGCTCCAGAAGCCGCTGAGCGGGAAGATACCAGCCAGCGCCAGCGCGCCTACCAGTGCGGTCAACGCGGTCAGGTGCATCTTGCCGAATAGTCCACCCATTTCACGCATATCTTGCGTGTGAGCGGCATGAATCACACTGCCCGCCGAGAGGAACAGTAGCGACTTAAAGTAAGCATGGGTGCCCAGATGGAATATCGCCGCCACGCGGTCGCCCAGCCCCAGCGCCATCATCATGTAGCCCAGCTGGCTGATAGTAGAGTAGGCGAGCACCCGCTTGATGTCAAACTGCGCCAGAGCAATGGTGGCTGCCATGAACGCAGTGAACCCGCCGATGAGCGTAACCACTTGCATAGCGGCAGGTGCGATTTCGAACAGGAAGAACATCCGTGCCACCAGGAACACGCCAGCTGCCACCATCGTTGCGGCGTGAATCAACGCGGAGACAGGTGTGGGACCCTCCATCGCGTCGGGGAGCCAGATATGCAGGGGAAACTGCGCGCTTTTGCCCACCGCCCCGCAGAAGAACAAAAGCGCCACCGCCGTTGCGAAGGTGGTTAGCGAGCCGAAGAGCGGATGAAGCGTGCCGTTAGCCACCTGCGCCTCGATCTGGTCTATCTGGAAAGTGCCCGCCGCATAAGAGAGCAAGATGAGACCGAGCAGGAAGCCCACATCGCCGAAGCGGGTCACCACAAAAGCCTTTTTCGCGGCGTTAGCGGCTTCGGGCTTGCGGTACCAGAAACCGATAAGCAGGTAAGAACAGAGCCCTACCAGTTCCCAGCTCATGTAAAGCAGAAGCAGGTTGTCCGCAATCACCAACCCCAGCATGGCAGCGGTGAACAGAGCCATCACAGCAAAATAGCGGGCAAAACCCGAATCGCCCGCCATATAGCCTACCGAGTAAACCTGCACCGCAAGGCTGACGGTGCTGACGATAACCATCATCAGTGCGGACAGCCCGTCCAGCCTCGCGCCGATGGAGATGCTCCAGTCGCCCACTACCAGCCACTTCGCCTGTACATGCAGACCGCTCGAATAGTGGCTGAAGGCAGAAAGGGCAAGAACAGCGCTCCATGCAACGGCGAGAATAGTGGGCAAAGCAGATACCCAGTGTGTGCTTCTACGTGGCACGAAAAGCAATGCCGTGACGACCGATGCAGCAACACACCATAAAGGCGCAGTCCAGAATTGTTCTGCCATACCGTTATTTACCCGCGTCGTTCCTTTGTAAGAGTTAGTGAGCTATATGGATACATCAGGTTTATTCACTACAAGTATCTCTTAGTCCTTCAAATGGTACACGCAACTGCGCAGTTAGTATACCTCAAATTCGCGGATTGGGCTACCTCTGGCCCAGCCCCAGCTCTTCGCTTCGCCCAGCCGCCGGAGTACCTGTTCGCGTGTGGCAACGCCGGTAGTGCCTATCTGTTGCACGGTGATGGATGCTACCAGCTGCCCTACCTGAGCGGCTTCTACCAGATTCGCCCCACTGCATAACGCGCTGACCGTGCCTGCGGAGGTGCTATCGCCCGCGCCCACGATGTCTATCTCGCCTGTTACAGGCACCGCCGGCACATGGGTGATCTTCTCTCCATCCACGACAAGCACGCCCTGCTCGCTGATGGTGAGGAAAACCGGTTTGCCCGTACGCTTCGAGAGTTCTACCCCAACTTCGCGTGCCTCTTCCATCGTGCAGGTTCCTTCCCAGTCGGGAACAAAAACGCGCATTGCTTCCCGCTGGTTCGGCTTGATGAGGAGGCTATGGTACTCCCCAATGCGGGCACGTGAGTCGGCAAAGAACACCTTTTGCGGGTACTGCGCTGCCAGTCGGCAAATCTCTTCGCGCACGCGGTCGGTGACCACACCGCAGTTGCGCTCCTCCACCTGGTCCGCCACGATGATGCCGTCCATCTCAGGCACGAAATCGCGTAGCAGAGCAATAAGTCGCTCTTCCCATTCCGGTTCCAGCGGGGTGCGGTTCTTTATGTCCAATCGGTTGATTTCGTGCACGCGACCATCCACTTCGCGTAGCATCGGTTTGGTGTACGTAGGAGTGAACCGCTGTGGGTGCTGCAACACGCCGTCCACATTCACCCCGCGCAAGCGCAGTTCGTGTAGCAAGTCGTAACCGAGACCATCCTGTCCGATGAGAGTGAGGGCGTGTGTTTGCACTTCGAGCGCACGCAGGTTGTTGGCGACCGTACCACCTGCGCCCGGGCTGTTGCGGATTTGTACCACCTGATATGCCTCCAGCCCTGTCTCTAACGAGGTCTCGCTGAGGGAGCGGTCGATAATCAGGTAATGGTCCAGAAAGAAATCCCCGACAATCAGCACTTTTCGTTCGGGGAAGCGATGGAGAATCTGCTGTAAACGCTGTTCGGTCATCCGTTTTCCTCCAGATAGCGCAACACACGGTGGTAGAGGTTCGGGAAGGTCACGCGGTGGTCACCGCAGAAGTAGAAGCTCTCTCCACCGTCGGCGACGGTGCGCACCAGAATGGTTTTCCAGGGGCGGTAATAGTAACGCGGGTCGGATTTAGGCGCTTCGTGGTGCAGGTCGCCTTCCAGCGGGATAAGGTCGAAGACGGCGGTGGTGAAGTGTTTGATTTCTCGCCCTTCCTGATGCGCCACGTTACGCGCCATCGAGAGTGCCTTCAGGTAGACCTCTGGCGCCATCACCGCCGAGCCAAACGCCATCATCACGCCGCCCTCCAGTTGCGACACGGTGTGCGCGAAGACGAGGAAGTCGGTATAAGATGCCGCACCCAGCGCCGCGCCATCGCAGTTGGGATGCTCGTGGATGATGTCATAGCCGATGCCGATATGCACGGTTATCGGCACGCGCAGGCGGTATCCTGCTGCCAGCACGCTTATCTCTTTATGGGGGAAGTCGCCTTCCGCTATCATACGCCCGATTGCCTCACCGAAGCCGATGCCTTCCGCGTGAGCCTGTTTCGCTGCCTCGTTCAGGCGTCCCGTTTCCTCCCACAAGCCAAACTGCCCCACTCGGATGTAGTGTGCCACGCTTTCGGTGGTCTTACCGATGAGGGCGAGTTCGTAATCGTGGATGGGGCCCGCGCCGTTCATGGCGATATGCGTGAGCACACCGCGTTCCATCAGGTCGATGATGAATCGGCTGACGCCGGCGCGGATAACGTGCGCGCCCATCATGAGGATAACCGGCTTGCCGTTGCGATGGGCGGCAGCGATGCGCTGTGCCAGTGTGTCGAAGCCGGGTGCGTCGTAGGGCGGAACAGGGTCACCCAGCCGGTAGAACGAGTCGAGCGACAGGTCGTGCACCCGCTCGGATAGCGGGAGCAGTTTGAGGCGACTGCGGTCGAAGGTTGGGTAGGGCATTTACTTTTCCCCGAACAGATACGCTATCAGTTTCTCCTGTTCCCGAAATTCGGGGATGATGATGTCGGCTCCTGCTCCAATCAGGCGGTTGCGCTTCCACTCGTTGATGCCCTCTTTGCGCACCTCGTCGGATGCGACGCCTACCGCGATGCCACCCACCGCTTTCGTGTTCTCTATCTCCACGAAACCGTCCCCAAAGCCGACAAGCTCCTTGCCGGAGAGGGAGTGTGTCTGGATGATATGCTGGATCACCCTCGCTTTCGAGAAGCGTTTGTAGTCGTCAATGGCGCCGTAGATGCCTTCGAAGTAGTGGTCTATCTTCAGTGCAGCCGCTTCGTCGAACACGTATATCTCATCGGTGCCGCTGGCGAGGTACATGCGCACGCCGCGCCGTTTCAGGTTCTCCAGCAGGTCGCGTGAGCCGGGAACCAGCATGTCGTCAGGATGGATAGTGCCGTTTTTCAGACCCTCCACGCGGTGTTTGATGCGCTCCCACAAGCGATTGAGATATTCCCACTTGTACTCTAGCGGGTCGCGCGGTTTGCCTCCGCGTTTCTCAATCTCTTCGCAGAGTTGAATCATCTGGTAGATAGTTTGCTTGCCGGTCAAGCGGTCCACGAACTCGCGCACGATGCGTGTGAGCTCCTCAGGCGTTTCGGTGGTATCGGTCTCGCGCTGAAGTACCTCTACCATCATGGGCACCATCACCTGTTGCCATCCCTCGCGAATGAGGGAGAGCGTGCCGTCGAAGTCAAACAGGGCGAAGCGGATATGCCCGCGCGGGATGTCGTCACGGATAATCTCGATGTGCGTTCCCGGCAAGAAGCGCATGGTGCGTTACCTCTATCTCTGGTTTTTGTTCATAGTTTACATTATGCGCATAACCAAGTCAAGAGGAATGCAACCAACAACGTTAAGGCTCCCGCGTGTTACAGCTTTTTGTGTTTGCGCACGGCACAGTCATCATCCCTGAGTTGCCACTCGGGTCGTCGTGGCAACGTTGACAACCGTATCACGTTGTTGTTATAATAAATCGTGCTGGGCGTCGGGGTGTGGCGCAGTTTGGTAGCGCGCCTGGATGGGGGCCAGGAGGTCAGCGGTTCAAGTCCGCTCACCCCGACCAGAGATGCCGGCGTAGCTCAGTTGGCAGAGCGGCGCACTCGTAATGCGTAGGTCGGCGGTTCGAATCCGCCCGTCGGCTCCATTTTTATTTTTGCCACTCTGTCCACTAATGTATACAGAAGCCCTTCTGAATGCGAAACCGAATTACGTAGGTGCGCATACACCTCATTCACGCACCGCCACAATCCGAAAGGCACGGGCAATCGGCAAGGTCAGCGGTGTCAACGCGGTGAAAAGGCGACCGGGCACGCTAAGCCATGTGGGTATCGCCCCACCCAGCGCCGCATAGTACCTTGCCCGGAATCCGTATTGTTCTATCTCCCTCGCAAACTGCGCAGGATGGAACATCCGCTCCATGTATGCACCCGACTCCGGGTTCACCGGACATCGCCTTCTGTCAAAGCGAGAATTGGGGAACTTCCCGGTGGTCAGATACTCTTCTACCGCGTGCACTACCTGCTCACGCTTCATATACGCGGTTTCCAGCGCCAGCCGGTCCACAATTTCTGCAGACAGGTTGGGGGCGGTGGAACGAATGATTTGTCGGCGCATCTCCACGTAGGGGGTCTCTAACTTGTGTCCGTGCACTTCGCCCGGCGGTCCGTTCTCGAAGCGATTCCATATCTCTTCGGTGTCGCGACGGCGAAGAGGGTTTGCCGCGTTGTTGCCATCGGCGATTAACAGCACGCCGCCCGGTTTCAGCACACGCGCCGCCTCCCGCAGGAAAGCGTCCACGTCGTAATAGTGCGAAATGGCTTCGTTGGAAATCACTGCGTCCACAGAGCCGTCCCCCAGACCGGTATCCTCCACGCTGCGCCGTTGCGCGTCCAATCGTTCGGCAAGGTGATAGTCCTGAATCATGCGCTGGAAGGTCGTCAGCCTTTCCTCTGAGATGTCCAGTCCCCAGACCTTGCGGGCGCCCATCAGGGAGAAAATAATGGCGATGACTCCGTACCCGCAACCGGCATCGAGGATCACTTTATCCTGTGGGTCGAATCGGACGAGGCGACACAGGTCGTACACAAACTGCACACGTCTGCGCGCACCGGACGGCGTGGCGACGTGTCCGTATGAACGCCACAATTCTTCGTGGTATCGTTTCTCGTCTTTGCTGGCTAAAGCTTGAGAGAAAAGCGTGTAAAGCTGATGCGTTGTGTGTTCGATTGGTATCAAGGTTGTCCTCCGCATGTACCTTATTTACGTTAAGGGATAGTTTAGTCCCGGGCTGACCCAACGTACGACGATGTTATTCGAACTGCGGCAGCCATCTCTTTTCCGCCTCGAACATCTCATCCACCATGCGCCGAATCTGCGGAAGGGTGAGCAACGCCCCTGTGAGCGGGTCCATTGCCACCGCCTGATACACCAGCGAACGGTCGCGGTTCAGTGCCGCCCGCACCGCCAGCTCCTGCACGTTGATGCTCTGACGATTAATTGCTGCACATTGGGGAGGTAGGTCACCGAAAGCGACCGGTTGCACGCCGTTGCGGTCTACCAGACAGGCGACCTCCACACAGCAATCCTGCGGCAGGTTGGAGATGAGGTGCGAACGCGAATGCTTGGGGTCTGTGCCAGGCGCACCCCAGTTGGGCACGTTGCCGTAAATGACCACCGGCTCGCCCGTTTCACAGGCGTGGATGATGCGTGCGCCGTATTCCTCGCTGAGGTGCAACGGTCCTTCGCACAGCTGGCGCAGGTACTCCTGATGGCTCTCCTCCTGATACGAGCAGGAAATCCGGTAATAATCCCAGCGTACGGGGATGTAGGCGTTCACGATATCGGGGTTCTTGCGGAACCAGGGCACATATTCGCTGCCGTGGTGCGAGCTCTCGGTGTGGAAATAGCCGAAGGTGCGCATGATCTCGGTGCGCACGCGCTCATGGTAATATACCTCGTCCTCTGCCTTGTGGTCTAATCCTCTCTGCGCAAAGCGACTGGTGGGTAGCCTGCTCTCTGCATCCACTTCTAGCGGCGAGGGGTACTTCTGGAACATCACCTCGCGCAGGCGCGGATACACGTCTACCCCCTTGTGCTTGAACTCGGTAAACCATGCTTGATGGTTGATACCGCCACACTTGAAGGAGACCTCTTCGTAGGGCACACCCAGCTCATGCGCTAACATCTTGCTGGTTCCCTGCACGCTGTGGCAGAGGCCGACCACTTTGATACCCATCAGGTTGAGCGCCCAGCAGTTGATTGCCATCGGGTTGGCATACTGGAGCATCAGCGCGTCAGGGCAGAGGTCATGCATGTCGCGGGCTATCTCCTCGAAGACAGCGATAGAGCGCAACCCACGAAACACGCCGCCGGGGCCTAGCGTGTCACCCACGCACTGGTCTAACCCGTACCGACGAGGGATTTCCACATCCCACTGATATGCCTGCACACCGCCTACCTGAAAGGCGACGATGACGTAATCCGCGTCGCGCAGAGCCTCTCGCCGGTCCAGCCCCGCTTCCACCCGGGTGGGCAGGTTGTTGCGTTCCACAATGCCGGTGATGAGGTGTCTGGAGCGAGCCAGCCGCTCGCCGTCGATGTCGTAGAGGTAAAGGGTCGAATGCTGCAGCTCGGCAAAGGAGAGAATATCCACCGTCAACCGGATGGGGAAGACGTAACCTCCCGCGCCCACAATGGTAATCTTTGGCATAAGTGTTTTCCTCCTGTTTTCTCGTCTGGGTCTGCAATGGGTACGCTCTTATGACGTTTTCATTTACGGCGAAGACCTAGCGATCCCCTGCCACTTGAGCCTGTCAATTCCATGCTCAAATTTGTCATTTTTATCTGTGTAAGTGCCAAATTGAAACTTTTTTGGGAATATTTGTGTCTAAAGAGATACAACACACATTCTTCTCAGGGAGGGTGCTGTGATGCTTACCGGTGACGCGACATCTACCGAAATGTGCTTTCAGGTTGAGCAAGCCATTCTGGCTCTTGCGCCGTGCATGAGAGCGCGAAGCCTCGATCGCGACAGCCGTCGCCATCTGCTTTTCACCGTGGATATCCTCACGTCGGTCTGGAGAACCCTCCATGTAGATGGGGAGATACCCGCCGGCAGAGCCAGCACGCTACAAGCCCTGTTCGCGCTTTGTGAAATGACGGCCGCTTGCGAGGATGAGGAGAAACCTCTTGCTCTCCGGGCAATATACCGGATAGTAGAGGGATGGACGTTATCGCAGGAGACGGTTTCCTCCTCAGCGGCGCCGTCGCAAGGGGCAGCGGAGGAGCCTGTGAAAACGGAAACGCCGATGGAACAGGTGCCTGCTACCGCAACTGTAGAGAGTGAGGGGCAAATGGCCAGTGTGACTGAAACGCCTCCTGCCCCGTCTAGCATCACTGAGCCTGCTGCTGAACCCCCTGAATCGCAAGCGGAAGAGAAGGTTTCGGAACCCGTTGACAGCCGGGCAGAAGAAGCGCGAAATCGGCTATCGGAGCGGTTAGAGGCTCTGGCAAGCCAATTGGAACGCGTAGAGAGCCACGCCCTTGCTCCTGAAGAGGCAGTGCCTTTGCTGTTGGCTTGTGCGTGTCGTTATCGTCTGGTACAGCCTGAAGCGGCTATGTATGGGCGAGAATGGGATGTCAGCCAGTTGAAGAGGCAGTTGACTATGCTTGCTAAGGAACGGTTTCGCAACCTGTGGCTACCTCCGCTGGACCCCGGCATCGATTTCAGCGAGCACGAGCTGGAAACGCTGCACACCGGCTATGAGGCTCTATCGAGAAGCTGGCAGATGTGGAGATGGTATGAGCAGCATCGTGCCGATATGGATAAAGGCGTTGGCGTGCCTTTGCTGGAAAGCATCGCCGCTCCGGTGCCGATGGTGCAACAAATCTGGACATCCAAACAACTGCTGAGCAGGGTGGCAGAGCAAGACGGAGCGGACACATTGCGCGAAGCGGTGCAGGAAGAAGCCAGGGCGCGCAAATGGGAGCTCGATATGCTGGCGGCAAACAGCTCGCGTCAAAGGCAATCCCATTTCGTCAAACACGCCGACGAGCACTGGGAAGCGGCGAAGCGATACGTGCAGAAGAGGGCACACCAGCGGGAGGCGATTGCCCATCTGCAAACGGTTCTCTCTGCGCCTAATCCGGACACCTTTGAGGACGACCTGCTGTGCGCGCTGGTCGCATGCCATCAGGCACAAATACCGTACTCCAACAAGCAACTCTGCGATCTGATAAGCGGCTACCACTTCTTGCTGGAAAACCCTGCCGTGCCGGAGCAGTGCGCTCTGACGAAATCCGAACAGAGCTCGGCTCGCAAGTTTCTGGTGAACCTGGGGAAGCAACTGCTCAAGAACGAGCAGAAAGAGGCGCCGCAGGAACAACAGTCGGAAGAGGAACCTCAGTCCGAACACAACGGCGATCTGCTGCGCAAGGCACGCAAAATCACACAGGGCAAGAAGCTGTTCATGCTCTGCTTTAACCGGCGAGCAGAGGCGGAACAGCATATCCGCGAGGCGCTACAGTTTGCCGAGGTGGACTGGCCCGACCTGGACGGCGGCGAGAGCGTGAACAGCATGGAGGCGCGTATCCGCAACGCCGATATGACCGTTGTAGTGGTGCGCTACAGCCGCACGCACTGGAAAGAGGCTCGCGACATCGCTAAACAGTACGGCAAGCAGTTCGTGATGGCGACGAAGGGTTACGGCGTAACCCATCTGGCACAGCAGATTGTGGAACAATGCGGCAAGGGATAGGTTGTCTCACACTGTTCAACCTATCCCCCTTGCTCCCTTCCCCCCTTTCGTCTCACCGTATACGGGGGGGGGAAGGGGGGCACTCGAGACGTGACACCCCTCTCCTTGTAGGAGAGGGGTGTGGGGAGAGGTTCGTGTTCCTTACACTCGCAGGCGTCGGCGAAGCGGTAGCAGACCCGCTACCAGACCGGTACCGAACAGCGCCATCGTGCCCGGCTCGGGGATGGCGGGACCACCCAGCGTGCCGTAGCGGAACGCACCCACCGCCCAGTCCACATCCGAACTGAACACTACGTACGCGATGGGCGTAGGCGAAGAGGCGGCAAACAGACGCGCTCCGGCGTTGCCATTGACATTGCGCGAGATGGTGCCCAGCAGGTTGTCCGAGGCGTCGTAGAAACGGGCGGTCATTGTGTGTACGCTGAACGGATTGGGCTCTGCCTCGAAGCCGAAGATGTTCATCGGCGAGGAGAGCACAAATCGCGCTGCGGTAGCACCATTCGAGAAGAACACGGCCAGAGTATCGGCTGCACCGCGCTGCGAATCGGGAGCCTGGCTCCATGTTCCCCAGGCGCTTCCTGGAGCCGTTATTTTGTTCATCGCCAGCGAGGCAGAACCGGCTGCGTCTTTGAAAGATACGGTCAGCGTGCCGTCGGTAATGGAAGTCACGTCCGTAAAGTCCGGTATTGCTGACGGATCGATATAGGTGGTGGATGCCAGGTAGGCCGCATCCGGGCTGGAGATGGGCGTAAACGCCATTGCCTTCGCGGTGAATGCCCATACCGCTATCGCCGCCGCGAGCATCACTGAAAACCGCTTCATGTTCGTTACCTCCTTGCGTGTATTTTCTTACAGGCTAAGCATAACAAAAAAATTGTTTAATGTCAATAATATTCCATAGAACTGAAGAAAAACTCATATTTTTATTTGGATTATGCGTTAGTATGCAAATCATGCACAGTAGTTTTAAGGGGTAGTGGCGGTGCAGCAAGCGCAGGGTTATAGCCAGCGAAGGCTGGCTTCGTCTGCGAAGGAACGGCTTCAGCCATGAAGACATCTAAACTCAGCGTAAAGCCTGCGGCTCCAGGAATCTCCATGGCAGGATTCCGCACCGGCGATACAGAAGGGATAAATCGCATCAAAACCGTTAGAGCGAGGGAAGAGGGATGAATCGAGCAGCAGCCCTGCGGTGGGCAATCTGGATACTCATCATCGGCGGTATCATTGGATGGACGATATGGCGTAACGTGCAGACCCAGAAGACGGTAGACGACCTGGTGAGCCCAGACCCTGCCCGTCAGGTCGCCGCGGCAAAGGTACTGGCGACCCACGATTCGCTATACGACCTGGTACAGCAACGTCCTATCGCCGCGCGGATGCGGGCAGCGGATGCCTTCGAGCGTCTGGGCACGGAAGAAGCGGTGAAAGCGCTGCTTGCCCTGCAGAAAGACCCCGAAATCCAGATGCGTGAATATGTGACGTTAAAACTCATTGCTCTCGCCCCGAAGTACCCACAGCCGTTGCTGGATGCGCTGAAGGATGCCGACAGCAATGTGCGGGCAGGGGCGGCGAAAGCGCTGGCAACGCTGGGCGAGCCTATCGTACCCAAGCTGGTAGATGCGCTGAAAGATGGCGGTTCTCGTGCTGCGGCAAGTGACGCGCTGTCGCGCATCGGCAAAGTGTGCACACCGCAGGTATTGCCTCTCATCGATGATAAGGACGAGGCGTTGCGTATCGCCGTTGCCGAGCTGCTGGGCAAACTGGGCGACCCCCGTGCTGTCCCCGCTTTGCTGAGGCATCAGGACGATTCTCCCGCAATGCGTCGCACGGTCATCGGGGCGTTGGCAGCAATCGCTCATCCTTCAGCGGAGGATGCCCTGTTGCGAGCGGTCAATAATCCCGAAGACGATGGTGACGCGCGGGCGCAAGCGGCGGTCGCGCTGGGCAAAATCGCCAGCCCACAGGCGGTGGCCGCTCTGGTGCGCGCCCTGCGTGACGAAGACCTTGTTTTGCGCTCGGCGGCGGTGGGGGCACTGGCGCGCGCGGGACGCGCTGCTATTCCTGCACTGGCTCAGGCAATCCGTGACCCGAACCCCGAAGTGCGCCGACTGGCGGCGGAATCGCTGGGCGGGATGAACGACCCGGCGGCGAT
>JBMFOT010000020.1:0-48774 GCA_049969495.1 Armatimonadota bacterium | reverse complement strand
CTCCCCAGGTATTATGCAGGGGCAAGCTGTTGGGACCATCGGGTACGGCATCTGCTACCATGATATGCGTGGCAGGTGCTTCCATACGCGCCATCGCGCCAAATACTCCACTGGCGCCGGGCACAGGAAATGCCATTCCGTATCCGACTCGCCCTTCCAGCCACAGCCGCTTGCCTGCCGTAACGCTGGTATCCAGCTTTTTCGCTTCGGGACATTGTGAGTAGAGGTTGTTCTTCGAGTAAGGTTGAACAAGGTACAGATAGCCGGCAGATACCAGCGAGGTTCCGCACACATCAGGCCACGGACACGGGATAACCACCTGATACGGAGGATACGTCTCTTCGTAATCCTGCGCGTACATCATAATCGCTAGTCCGATTTGCTTGCTGTGGCTGATGCATGCCGTTTGTCGCGCTTTGGCTCGTGCTTGTGCAAAGACGGGGAACAGAATCGCTGCCAGTATCGCGATTATCGCAATGACCACTAGCAGCTCAATCAAGGTAAATCCTTTTCGCATCGGAAACCCTCCTAAGACGTTATCTCGTGCATTCTATAACGGTGCACGGTTAGTTACAGTATACACGCTACAGACAAGCGAGTCAAGAGGGAAATGTACGTGTTTTGGTGGCAACGCCTCTTATTCCACCAGCAGTAAATCCGCCGCCGACTTGAACTGCTCCTCGTAAAGGGTGCGGTACACACCCGGTTTGCTAACCAGCTCTTCATGCGTGCCGATGTCTACCACCTCTCCTTTATCCAGCACCACAATCTTGTCGGCGTTCACCACAGTAGAAAGGCGGTGTGCGATAATGATGCTGGTGCGACCTTGCATCACGTGCTCCAACGCTTCCTGTACGTTCGCCTCCGTCTGGCTGTCCAGCGCGCTGGTAGCATCGTCCAGTATCAGTATCTTGGGGTCGGTCAAGATGGCGCGAGCGATAGACAGCCGTTGCTTTTGTCCAACCGACAGCTTGATGCCGTCCTCACCGATTTTAGTATCATAAGCATCGGGTAGAGTCAGGATGAAATCGTGCAGGTCTGCCTGTTTGGCGGCGCGCACAATCTCCTCTTCGGTGGCATCGTGTCTGCCGTAGGCGATGTTCTCTTTGATGGTCACCGAAAAGAGCAACGACTCTTGCATCACCATCCCCACATTGCGTCGGATGGAGTCCAGTTTAATGTCGCGCACGTCCACGCCGTCTATCAGCACCTGTCCGTCGGTGACGTCGTAGAAGCGGGCGATCAGGTTCACCAGCGTGCTCTTCCCTGCCCCACTCGGTCCGACCAGCGCGACCACTTCGCCCGGGCGGATGTGCAGGTTGACATTTTTCAACACCAGTTGTTCTGGGCGATAGCCAAAGCTGACGTTCCGAAACTCGATTTCGCCTCGCATCTCGGGGAGCGGGCGGGCGTTGGGCGAGTCCTCGATGTCAGGGCGGGTGTCCAGCGTTTCAAACACGCGGTCAATCGCCGCCCCTGCCCATTGCAGGGTGATGTTGAAGTCTACCACACGCACGGCGGGGTCGTACAGGTAGCCCATGTAGAAAGTAAACGCCAGCAGTTCGCCCGCCTGCAGCTGTCTGCCCAACACCAGCACGCTACCGTAGTACCACACCGCCGCCGTGCCCACCGCGCGTACCAGCCCCGCAAACAGGCCCAGTTGCCGGTTCAGATGCACCTGCTTCATGCCCAGCGCGAAGTTCTCCTTCACCGTCTGCATAAAGCGTTCGGTCTCGTAGTCTTCGCGCACAAACGCTTTCACCACACTGATGCCCGCTATTTTTTCCTGCAGGGTTCCCAGCATGGCGTCCCACTTCTCGCGCAGCTGTACACTCAAGTCACGAATATACTTCAGGTAGAGCTTGTAAACCACCACGTACAGGGGCACGACCGCCAGTGTAATAAGCGCAAGACGCCACTCCTTCCAGAAGATGACGCCAGTCACCGCCACCAGCGTCACGATGTCGGTAATCAGCGTGACGAACCCGCCGGTAATCATGTACTGGATGACGTCGATATCGCCCGTCAATCGCGCCATAATCTTGCCGGTCTGGCGCTGGTCGTAGTAGCTGAGCGAGAGTCGGTTGAGATGGCGATAGCTCTGAAACCGCAGGTCGAACACCACCCGCTGACCGAGCCATGTGATAAGGTAGTTCAGCGTGAACGAAACCACGCCGCGCAGAGCGTACAGCCCGATAACGCCCCAGAACACCCAGTTCAGCGCATACCACTTCTTGTGAGGAAACACGTCGTCAATGACGTACTGGAACAACAGGGGCATGGGCACTGCGCTGACGGTAATGAGCGCCATCAGCAGCACGGCGGCGATCACCCGCCAGCGGTACGGTTTCAGGTAGCCCAGCAATCGCCAGAAGTTATTCATCGCGTGCTTGCTCCCCTTCCCTGCACAATGCGGAAACGGGTAGACGGAGGCGGCTTAGAGAGCTGGCTATTGTCCCATCGTTGACCGATAACGATGCTCAGCCATGCTTCTGCGCCGTAGCCCATCTGGAAACGATATTCTACTCGCTGCACGAGGGCGGTTCGCACATCGACCACGCAAGTAATCGTCCCCTGCCCTTTCATCCCTGCGTATGTTACGGGTTCCGTCCAGACCAGTAACTTGAGGTTCGGTTTGTCGGCTGGCTGTTCCTTCGCGCCCAGCAGCTTCTGGCGCAGCCTGGGCGAGCCAGTTGCCAGCAGGCGCAATACATCGGTGTCGTTCTTCTCCTCCAGTCCCAAAAGGTGATAGTAGCGCGCGTCAGCCATCTGCTCCAGCGAGCGCGGTGCCTTTACCTGTGAGGGCGGTGCCCCTTGATGCTGGGTTTGCCAGAGCTTACCGTCGCAAACACTGCGGAACCAGCCGAAGGCAGACCTCTCCTCAAGATACAGACGGTTCGGGCGTTGCACCGCTACCTCCGTGCGTATCTCCTGCCCTGCAAGCCTCTTCACTTCCTGTTCCATCTGCCTCCAGCGCGTGGGGTCCGTGTTCTCGTACGCGCTCGGTTTCGCCTCCAGTGACAGGTCCTCAAAGCGCGACACCGCTCGAATCTGCAGGCTGGGCACGCTGGTGTATCGCTTCCACACGCGCCGCGCAAGATCACTCATTTTAACGGGAATAAACCTCTTCGGGATTGACCAGACGCTCCATGGTCACTTTGAGTTCACCCCGTTCTGTATCGACCTGCCGGAAGAAGCAGCTGCGATAACCCTCGTGACACGCCGCCCCTGTTTGTTTCACCTTCAGCAGCACCACATCCGCGTCGCAGTCTATGTAAACACCCTGCACCTCTTGAAAATGCCCGGATGTTTCGCCTTTCACCCAGAACTTCTGGCGCGAGCGGCTCCAGTAGGTGGCTTTGCCAGTCTCAATAGTTCGCTGAAGTGCCTCCCGGTTCATCCACGCCATCATCAGCACGTCACCGTTCTCTACATCCTGCACGATGGCGGGGATCAGCCCTTGCTCGTTGAACTTGAGTTGTTCGATAAAATCCATACTCTCCCTCTCACCGTCATCCTGCTGATACATAGATTATACCCTTACACGCCGGAGGATTTTCGCCCGGGGATAAAAGACCCGACCTCCCCGCGCGCGGGCGGGAACCTCCTTCCCTTTGTGAAATTTTGGACAATCTGATATAAAGATATTCTTAATGAGAACCGACATCTCCTCCTGCTCCCCTTGCAGGATATTCGCTTCACGGCACAAAACACCTGTGTTATGAGCGAACTTGGTTTGATTGTGTACTGCGGAACCGTGCCTTCCACACAGGACCTGGCGCGTGAGATACTGCAAAGTCCGCCCGTGCAGATACGCGCAGTCGTGGCTGAGCACCAGACGGCAGGGCGTGGGCGACGGGGTAACCGCTGGTACGACGCACCGGGCGAGAGTCTGCTCATGACCCTGTTGCTGCGCCTAGACGGACACGAAGTTGCCCGGGCAGGGCAGCTGGCGTTCGTGCTCGCGCTGGCGGTGGCGGATGCTCTGCACGAACAGGCAGGGCTGGACGTGCAGTTCAAGTGGAGCAACGACGTTCTGGTAAACGGGCGCAAACTGGCGGGTATCCTGATTGAGACCGCCTACGACGCTCTGGGGCATTGCTGGGCGCTGGCAGGAGTGGGGGTCAACCTGTTACAGCGCCACTTTCCCGAAGAGATACGCGGTAAGGCAACCTCCGTACTGTTGGAAACGGGGACGGCGCTGTCGGTGGAGCCGCTGGCGCAAGACCTGCTGCGGCATACCGAGCGGTGGATGGAAGTGTGGCGAAGAGATGGTCTGCCCTCGGTGCTGCGCGAATGGCGTCGGCGTGATGTTACCGCCGGACACCTGTATCGCCTACCGTCGGGCGATGTGGGTGTGGCACAGGGTGTTTCCGACGCAGGCGATTTGCTGGTGGAGGCGGGCTCACAGCAGGTTACGGTAAGCTCCGCCGAGCCAGTGCAGGGGTATGGCATCCTACGTGGTGCGGATAGGCTCGTATGACTGGGACACTATCCCTGCCGATCCCTCTGCTCTGTAGGATACTCCGCGAGTGGCGTCGAAAGCTATCTCCCCCAGCGGCGACAGAACGCTCAAAGGGGGATCACACCTTTCGTGGACAGGAGGTTACGATGCAAGTCGGGTTCTACGGTCATGTCCGCCAGTATCACAACCTGAAGGCGGAGATCGATAAAGCCATCGTGGACGTGCTGGAAACGGGCTCCTACATCACGGGGCCCACTCTGGAGCGGTTCGAGCACGAGCTCGCTCAGTTCTTCGGCATGAAGTACGCCGTCGGCGTCAATTCGGGCACCGATGCGATATGGCTTGCGCTGATGGCGTTGGGCATCGGCCCGGGCGATGAGGTCATCACCGTCACTAACACCTTCTTCGCTACCGCCGAAGCCATCTGGATTGCGGGCGCGAAGGCAGTGTTTGTGGACACCGAGCCGAAGACCAACAATATCGACGTCACCAAAATCGAAGCCGCTATCACCCCGCGCACCAGAGCGATTATCCCGGTGCATCTGTACGGGCAGTGTGCGGAGATGGATAAAATCGCCCAGATCGCCCGCAAACACAATCTGCTGGTTATCGAGGACTGTGCTCAGGCGATAGATGCACACGGTGATACCTTCAAAGTGGGCGAGCTATCCGATGCGGTGGCGATTAGCTTCATCGCCCATAAGAATCTGGGCACGCCGGGCGATGCGGGTGCGGTTGTTACCAACCGCGAAGATGTGGCAATGGGCGTGAAGCGACTGCGCAACCACGGCTCGCTCAAGCGGTCGGTGCATAGCTTCGGCTTCAACAGCCGTCTGGACGACCTGCACGCGGGTATCCTCAGCGTGAAACTGAAATACATTCACGAGTGGAACAACCGTCGTCAGCAAATCGCGAAGATGTACACCAGCGCGCTGAAAGATACTTCGCTCAAACTGCCCTACGAGCTGCCCGGCTATCGCCACGTGTACCACCTGTACGTGGTGGAGACCACCAACGGCAAGCGCGATGACCTGCTCAACTTCCTGAACAGGAACGGCATCGACGCCAAGTGCCACTACCCCATCGCCATCCACCAGCAGGAAGGCTTCCCCTGGGGCAAAGAGGCGCAAATCGTGGGCGGAGTGCCCAACAGCGAATGGAACGCGGCAAACTGCGTCTCCCTGCCGATGTTCCCCGAGCTGTATCAGGAAGAGATCGACTACACCATCGAGAAGGTACTCGAGTGGTGCAAGGCAAACCCGTAGGTGATTGCCATGAGCCAACCGGTATACAAAGTGGTTGTGGTGGGCATGGGCAAGCGCGGGATGCACCATGCCACCACCTTCCATGCCAACCCGCGCTTTGAGGTGGTGGGCATCTGCGACATCGACACCGCCAAACTGCAGTCTGCCGCCGCTCAGCTTGGCAACCCGATGACCGGTACCGATGCGGCAGAACTGCTGGCGAAAACGAAGCCCGACGTGTTCTGCCTCACCACCATGCCCAACATCCGTTACCCGATGATTCGGCTGGCGGTAGAGGCTGGCGTCAAGCTCATCGCCTACGAGAAGCCGATGGCGCTGAGCCTGCGTGAGGCGCGCCAGATTATGGAACTGGTGCGGCAGGCGGGCGTCAAAACGGTGGTGAGCCACCAGCACCGCTACGGCGCACACTATCAGAAGGTGAAGCAGATTATCGCCAGCGGCGCCATCGGGCGGGTGCACACTGTCTACGGGCACGCCACGGGGTGGATGCTGCATATGATGACGCACCTCATCGACTACATGCGCTGGTACAACGACAACGCCGAGGCGGAGTGGGTAATGGCGCAGGCGAGCGGTCGTGGCAAGCTTTCCGACAACCACCCCTCACCCGACTACATCGCCGGCGTCATCCACTTTGCCAACGGCGTGCGCGGCATCGTGGAGTGCGGTGCAGGCGCACCCGACGTGCCCGAGGTGGACTACTGGTGGCGCAAGGCGCGAATCGGCGCACAGGGTACGGAGGGCTTCGCCGAAGTGCTGACGGGCGGCGGCTGGCGTGCTGTGACCAAAAACGGCTTGATGCAAGGGCCCGGCACGATGGACTACAACCTCGACATGCCCCCCTACATCGAAGACATGGCACGCTGGCTGGATGACGACAGCGCGGTGCACCCTTGCAATGGCGAGGACGCCTACAAGGGCTTCGAAATCATGATGGCGATGGTGCGTTCGGTGGTGGAGCGCGGGCAGGTCGCCCTTCCCCTCCCCGACGGGCCACCCGAGATAGAGGAGCTTGCTAAGGTGCTGCCGGATAAACCGGTTATCCTCTCTATGCCGGAGAATCGGAAAGAGTATCCCGTATAGGGGGTAGGTTATCTGGAGGGTCACGGTAAGATGTGACCCTCCTGTTTTGAAGAGACGTTCGGTGGATGGTGGATAAATGAGCTTGCCTCACTCCCCCGAAGTTGCTATAATAGGGCGCGTCCCAAAGCGGGAGCAAGGAGTGAGGAGCGCATGATTTCCAAAGCGATTGGTACGGTCACCGAGGTACGTCAAACACGCGCGGGGGTGCAGGAACTGGTCGTGCAGAGTGGTGATGAAATCCGCCTCGCGTTAAATCATATCAATCTGACCGGCGTTGCGGATGTGGGTGATGCGGTGGTGCTGAATACCACTGCTACCGAACTGGACCTCGGCTCCGGCGGATACGACTTCGTGATTCACAACCTGACCCGCCCCTTAGAACCGACCCCGATGGATGGGCACATTGTGCGCCTGCGATATACGCCGATGCAGCATACGGTACTGGCGGCGGAGGAACCAGCATCGCCCCATCATGAGGTCATGCAGAACGCCACCTCGCTGGACGGGATGCCGGTCGTGTGCTGTGGACTGCACAGTCAGATTGCGTCGGTAGCCGCCGCTTTACATCACTACACAGGGGGAAGATGCCGGGCAGTATACGTAATGACCGACTCGGCATCTCTCGCGCTGGGGGTCAGTCGCCTGGTCCCGACGCTGAGCGAGGCGGGGCTGATACACGGTGTGGTCACTGTTGGTCAGGCATACGGTGGGGACCTGGAGGCGGTGAACGTGTATAGCGGATTGCTTGCCGCGCGGCATGTGATGGGAGCGGACGTAGCCATCGTGTCGCAGGGGGTGGGAAACACCGGCACAGCAACCACCTTCGGTTTCTCAGGCATTGACCAGGGCATTGCTTTAAACGCCGCTGCCTCGTTGGGAGGTGTCCCCGTTGCCTGCCTGCGCATCAGCTTTGCCGACCCTCGCCCGCGTCACTACCGCGTAAGTCATCATACGCTGACCGTGTTGAGCAAGGTGGCGCTGACACGTTGTCACGTGCCGGTGCCAGAGCTCGCCCCCCCTCGCCTCTGGGAAGTGCTGGGGCAGCTGGAGGAGCACGGTATCGCGGCGAAGCATCTCATACGGGTGCTGGACGGTTCGGCGGCGCTGGATGTTTTGCGCAAACATCACATCCATGTGACCACCATGGGGCGCACTGTGCTGGAAGACCGTGAGTACTTCCTTGCTGCCGCCGCCGCGGGGGCGCACGCTGCAGAACTGGCTGTCATGCCCGAAACGGTAAAGCAGGTGGGATGAAACAGTTGCAAGAGGAGGTCATTCATTCGGAACGAGTGTTCACAGGGCGGGTGGTCAACCTGCGGGTGGACACTATCCGCCTGCCTAACGGCAGAACCTCGCAACGAGAGATCGTAGAACATCGCGGCGCGGTAGCTATCGTACCCCTGCTGGACGACGAAACCGTGCTGATGATACGACAGTTCCGGCTGGCGGTCAATGAGGTGCTACTGGAAGTGCCCGCGGGCACTCTGGAACCTGATGAGCCACCGGAAATGTGCGCTGCGCGTGAACTGGAAGAGGAGACGGGATACCGCGCGAACACATTGCGCAAACTGTTCAGCCAGTATCTCGCCCCCGGCTACTCACAGGAGATACTGCATGTGTTTTTGGCGCAACACCTGGAGAAAACCGCCCAGCGCATGGAGGAAGATGAGAACGTCGAGGTAGTATCTATGCCCCTTCACCGCGCGGTGGAGATGGTGTTATCAGGCGAGATACGGGATGCTAAGACCATTGCCGCGCTACTGGTCGCGCACTACATACTGACCAATCGACGGTAGCACTCCAGCAGACGCAGTGCGGTATGCTCCCAGGTGAAGTGCTGTAGTACGTAATCCCTACCCCGTTTTCCCATGTCGCGCCATAGTGAGCGCAGGGAGAGTGCCAGCTGCAGGGCGTGCGCGAGCGCAGTGGGGTCATCAGGGGTGACCAACCAACCTGTTTCGTCGGGCAACACCACCTCTGCCAAACCGCCCGCGTCGGAGGCGATAACCGGCTTCTCCGCTGCCATCGCCTCCAGGGCGAACAATCCTAACCCTTCCCGGCGCGAGGGTATTACCGCTACGTCACACGCCGCCCACACGCTATCCAGAACAGGAAGAAACCCGGTAAACCGCACCCTCTCGCCTACTCCTGCCTCGGATGCAAGCCTTAGCAGAGCCTCTCGTTGAGGTCCCTCGCCCACAACCAGCGCAAACCACTCAGAAGCGTATGCCAGCGCTTTTAGTAGCACGTCTACCCCCTTGTCCTCCATCAATCGTGCAACGCACAGCGCTACCGGAACGTCCTCTGGCAGATTCCACTGCTGGCGAGCGGTCAGCTTGTCCACTTCGCAGGGGCGTATGGTGTCCGCGTCGACGCCGCCGGGCACTATTTCGCACTTCGGCTCCGATTGAGGGAAATGACGCAACCATGCGTCTCGTACCGCCCGCGAGACCGCCAGAATTCGCCCTGCCGAACGAGCGGCGCGGCTCAGGAGCCAGCGTGCAGGGGGAACCAGATGTTCTGGAGGAAGGTTATGCAGAGTAAAAACCCAGCAGCGAGGCGGCGACAGCGCAAGCACACCCGCTGCTCGAAGCCCGTGCGCATGGAAAAGGTCATAATCCCTTTGCCAGCCCTTTGCCTGCACGGCACAGCGCAGGTCAGCCAGAATCTGTGGGCGATCGGCAATCTCCCAGCGCAAAGTGTGGTGTAATGGCAAGGCAGGGTGCATCGCCGACGGGCAGGCGATAGCACACTTTACCCCTTTCTGCTCGAGGTGCGGTACCACGTTCTGCAGGAAACGCAGCACCCCACCCGCCGCAGGACGTGCCAGATGCAACACGCGCATGGGAGTTTATGGCGCCGGACGTTCCGGCAATCGACGCACACGCACCGAGACCCGCACACTGGATGTCGTCAACTGCACGCCGTCCACAGTGCGTAACGGCACGTTTCGGATAACGTCGGACGTCAGGTTGTCGATATCGATGGGCTCGGTTTCCACGCTGTGCACCCGCGCCAGCACCTCTGGCTTCCCCGAAATGACCACCGTACGCGGCTCGATAGCAATCTCCTCGATGGCGACGCTGGGGTCGGGTTTGCCTTTCCACACCGGCGTGACCAGCACCGTCTTGGTGAGGCTTACCGGCGTCAGCTTCAGCACCACCCGTGCGTGCGTGGGACGGATGGTGACGCCGCCGCTAATGGGGCGATTGTCCGCGTCCAGGGCAACAACAGGCAGGTCGTCATCTACCTCATCGCCTAACTTCTCGGGGACGGCATTCACGATGAGTCGCCGTACCTGACTGACCTTCTCGCGCGGACCGGACACCACCGCCGTTTCGGGAAAAACGAGGGGAGAGAGGTAGACATAGCCCTCGGGGGGCGTGTTGACAAAAAGACATTCTATCTTGAACTCTTTGCTGATACGTTTGGTCAAAGTGACCTGTACCGTTGGAGGGATAACCTCTACCTGTACGTCCTGCAGCATGTCCTTGCTCAGGTTCAGTTGCACGGGCAGCCTTTGCTTCCCTTCTGCCGAACCGGATACGTCCACCGTGGCGCGAATGCCGCGTGGGGCTATCTGTTCCACACTGCTACGCACACCGGTGAGCACCACGGTCACCTGTGAGGGGCTGACTACCGGTGGCTCGTAGCCGTTCTGCAGGTGCTGTACCTCCACGTCCACTGTAAACCGCTGGGTGATCGTGGGGTTTTTCTCCGCGTTAACGTACAGCCATATCAGTATTGCACTGCTCAGCGCCATCAGCTTCTCAGGGATGTTTTCGCGAAGCACGCGCCACATAACTACCTACCTCCTCTCCGCCGGTTGTGCGGACTGCCGCCGACCTTGTTGCCGGCGCCAGAAACCCCATGCGGGACGCCAGCGCATGGTCTGGCGCAGGCTTTCCAGCGCCTGCTTCGGCGGTTGTGCGGTGAGCAGACTTATCAGACGCTCGCGCAGAGTATCTTCACGAAAGCCGCGTTGCAACCGCCCCGAGAAGGCAACCGAGATGATGCCCGTTTCCTCCGAGACCACCAGAGCAACCGCTCCTCTCTCCGATGCGCCTATTGCCGCCTTATGGCGCATGTGCACGTTCTGGTCGGCTATCGGGTTCTCGGTCAACGGTAGCGTGCAACCGGCGGCGATAATGCGGTCTCCGCAGATAACCACCGCGCCGTCGTGCAGTGGATTGCCCGGATAAAACAGAGAGGTGATCAAACGTGCGCTGACCTTTGCGTCGATAGGCACGCCTGGCGAGACGTAGTAGTCCAGAGAAGGGTACGGTTCGAACACGATAAGCGCACCCACTTTCTGCCTTGCCATCTCGGTGGCAGCGCGCACCACTTCGTTCACCACCACTGTCAGGCTCTCGCGCCCGATGGGGTTGATGCTCTGTCCCCAGAAGCCAAGTCGCCCCATCTCCTCCAGCACGTGGCGCAGCTCGGGGTAGAAAAGAATGACCAGCGCCACGGGACCCAGAGGGAGTACCTGCCTCATCAACCAGTTCAAGGTAGTTAAGCCCAGCTTGCCGCTAATGTACATCAGCAGGAAAAAGAGGAACAGCCCCGACATGATTTGCCACGCGCGGGTGCCCTTTGCCAGAAGGATAAGGCGATATAGCAAATAAGCCACTGCGAGAACGTCTACAAGCAGCACCAGCGTGGATGCCACATCCAGTTCCCTTAATGTTACCAGTAACGGCTTGAACACCGTTTCAACGACGGACAACGCACCCCTCTGCTTACCAAGAGTCTGATGGGGACGGTTTCAGTATAGCATAACGCCGCCGGCTCCGCAATCGGTTTTTCCCCTTTATTTCTGACACCATTGGTAGGCGGAATGTTCCAGCAATCCGGTTGCTACTCTGTCGCTTCTGGACGCAAGCGTCGGAATTGCACAACACCTGGCGAGAATTCTCCTGCCACTATCCACTCTACCCCCTCTTGCTCAGCAGTCTGTAGCGTCCCGTCGGTAGCCCATTCCTGACCAATCACTACGGGGGTAGCGTTGACGCCGACCTCACGCAGGGTATCCGCGCGCTGGCGTGCACGATGCACGTCACGCCCATTCACTTTCTGGGATACTTCCACGACCAGCACGTTATCTCCCTTCCACCAGATAATGTCCGATAACGTCGGATCTTTTGGTGGCTCCGGTATCTGCCGTTGATAAATTGGAGCTAGCCAGCGGCTGAGGATACTGCGCACAGGGAACTCGACAGGCGAGCCTCCCTCCCCTCCAGCGAAGTACGCTACTGCACGTCGTATCATCTGTTGCTCGTACTGTTCGCCTTCGCGTCGCCCCGCCTCGCCGCGCTGCCACGCCATAAACTCTTCTATGTCCATCTCGGTCTTCCGGTGCGCCTCCGCTAGGGCGCGTACCTGTTCCGTTAAAGCGCGTACCTCCTCTGCTAAATGCTCCACGCGCTCCTCGGTGCGTCGCTGCGCCTCAGCAAGCTGCTCCACGCGCTCCTCGGTGCGTCGCTGCGCCTCCGCTAAGGTGCGTACCTCCTGAGCCAACTGCTCCAAACGTTGGTCGGTGCGTCGCTGCGCCTCAGCAAGCTGTGCTAAAGCCTGCGAGTGCTGGGCGAGCATCTCCGAATGCTGACGCTGTATCTGCACCACCTCCGCAAGCGTGGCGCGAATCTGCTCCATCTCCTGTGAGTGCTGACGCTGCAATTCAGCGATTTCGCGCACGAGTTCTGGCAGCTGCAGCAGTTCGTTGCTCAACAACACTCGCCTCAGCTCGGCACGCCACTCGGGGTGCTCTTCCAATATGCGAATCAGGTCGCGAAGGTCGTCCACTGTCATCCTCGTGAGTATCTCCCTGTTCTCGCTTACATCATACCACATCGAGAAACGAGCTATCCACGTCCTAGCGTTCAAAAATCCATCGCAACAGCGGTATCGCTGCCGAGAGGGTTTTCGCGCGATGGCTAATCTGGTTCTTGCGCTCCATCGGCAGCTCCGCCATCGTGCAACCCAGTTCGGGCAGGTAGAACACGGGGTCATAGCCAAAGCCATGTTCGCCGCGAGGCTCCCAGTAGATCCATCCGCGGCAGGTATCGCGCAGGATATATTCAGCGTCCCACGGCGTGCTGATGGCGACCACCGAGTTGAATCGTGCCCCACGCTGCTCCTGCGGCACGCCGTTCAACAGCTCCAGTAGTTTGGTGATTTTGACATCCCACGGTGTATCTTCTCCCGCGAACCGCTTGGAGTGCACGCCCGGCTTCCCACCAAGGTATTCCACTTCCAGCCCGCTGTCGTCGGCGATGCACACCCTGCCCGTATGCGCCACAGCTGCGCGTGCTTTGGTGAGTGCGTTGGTGAGGTAGTCGTCGCCGTCCTCTTCGGGTTCGGGATAAGGAGGAAAATCGCGCAAAGACTTGATAGCGATGCCGTCTTCTTCCAGCACTTGCAGCAAGGCATGCATCTCGCGAAGCTTTTTTAAGTTGTTGGTGGCGATGACTAGTTCCCGTTCCATCTACAGAATGTCCTTCAATACCTCACGTTGTATCTGAAAGATCTGCTGCAAGCCCATCTGCGCCATGTCCAGCAGTTTGTTCAGGCGGTCTCTTCCGAAGGGCAACCCTTCTGCTGTGCCCTGCACCTCCACGAACTTCCCCTTGCCCGTCATCACCACGTTCATATCCACCGACGCCTGGTAGTCTTCGTCGTAGCAGAGGTCAAGCAGATCCGCTCCACCCACTACGCCCACGCTCACCGCCGCCACGATGTCGGTGAGCGGCATGTGTTTAATCATGCCTTTCTGACGCATCCAATGCAGTGCCTCCGCCAGCGCGACGAAACCACCGGTAATAGATGCTGTGCGCGTGCCTCCGTCTGCCTGCAGTACGTCGCAGTCGATCGTAATGGTGCGCTCTCCTAAGCTTTCCAGCTGCACCACCGAGCGCAACGCCCGCCCAATGAGCCGTTGAATCTCCATCGTGCGCCCGCCCGGTGTGCCTTTGGTGATTTCGCGCGGCGTGCGCTGGCGGCAGGAGCGAGGCAACATGCCGTACTCGGCGGTTACCCAGCCGGTTCCCGTGCCTTTGAGGAAAGGCGGAACGCGCTCCTCCACCGAGGCGGTACAAATCACGCGGGTATCCCCCGCTTCGATCAGGCAAGAACCTTCTGCGTATTTCATCACCCCCCGCGTTAAGCGCAGGGGACGCAGCTCCTGTGAGCCGCGTCCATCAGGACGTGCCATGAACAGACCCCTTTCTGCTGAGTTGCGTCACTATGATTATAACCGAAAAAGAGCCCGCAGGGGAAGCAACAAAATGGCGCCCCCGAGAGGAATCGAACCTCCGCACCCGGCTCCGGAGGCCGGCGCTCTATCCACTGAGCTACGGGGGCGCACTGCATCTTTATTATAACGCCGGTTGGCGCCGTTGTCAAAGTTTATGCCCCGGAGCGTGGCCGACGTAGAAACTGCAGTTCGTTCATGGTGGCACGCGAAGCGACCCGCAGAAACGCCGCTCCGCGATAAGGCATTACCACACTGCCCCACCACACCGCTTGCCTGCCAACGAAGGCGCACCAGTCCTGATACTCCTGCCTGCCCTGCGGCAGACGCAAGGGAACAAGCCGTGCTCCCGCTTTGTGCAGGGTGGCAGCGCGTTTATGCAAACCGACGCTTTCAGCGTGCAGGATGTTTACCTCCACACCCGCGCGCAGCAGATTCAACAGCAAGCCTGTCAACGCTTCCGCATCGTCGCGGCGCAGGAGAGGTTCCATCACGGTAATGCTTCCTCTTCCCCGCATCGCTTCACGCAGGTCCTGCTGAAGCATTGGCAAGAAATCCGCTTCGCTCACCCATCGCCAGGCGCGCTGGTTGTCTATTGCCATGCCCACCAAACGCGAGCCGTCCAGCATCGTTCCCTCGTTTCGTATCCGCTGCAAGATATACCGTAACAACGCTTGCGGGGGCAGTTTGCGCTCCAAGTAGCCTGAATCACCTACAAGGTAAAGCTGCTGCTGGGCTCGCGTTACCGCCACGTTCAACAAGCGCGTGCTCTCCTCGGCGGGGCTACTGCCTCGTAGAAACTGCCCTACCCATCCAAAAGGCGGCGCGTCCACACAATCAAAAATTATCACCTGTCTTTCCTCGCCCTGAAAGCGGTGTACCGTCGCCACACGCACCTCGTGCGCTAAGTCGCAGTCGAGCAGCATGGCGTGAATCAACGAAGCCTGCGCGTTATAGGGGGTCACGATACCTACGCGCAGAAGAGGGTTTTCGGTTAACAGCCGTTGCGTCAGCCCCACACACACCAGCGCGCTGGCGACGTTGAAGTGCGAGTAACCGCCAGTACGGTCGGAACAGGCTCGTAGCGGGGCGGTGTCTACCAGATAAAGGCATTCTTCCGGTTCGCTGCGCAGGTGCTCCGGAGTGCGAAGCATCCCCTCGTACATCGGTTCGTTCACCAGCTCGCAGATAGGCGTGCGCATTCGCCATTGCTCCGTCAGAGCCACCAGATTCCAGCGGTGCTGCACCATCCCATCGGGAGCAACGATGCCCGCCTGCTGGAAGATGTCGGTGTTTAGCCATCGCGCAGATTCCTCTTCTTTTACCATACTGATAGGCGGTAGCTGGCGAAAATCACCACCGACAACCACCCGTTTCCGACACAGTGCCGACATCGCCGCGACGTAAGGCAACGGAGCCATGCTTCCCTCGTCCATCAGCAACACGTCGAAACGTCGCTCGCGCAGATAGGGGTCGGTTGCTGCTTTGGCAAGCGTGCAGGCAATCAGCTGTGCCTTTTCTATCAGTCGGTGCCGTTCGCGCAGGTGGCTATGGTCGCCTTTGCCCTCCCGGTCCGTGTTGCCCGGTGCGTGCGCTTCCAGGTGCGTGTCCAGCAATAGCGGTTGCAGCTGCGGAAGTTCCGACACGCCGAGGCGCAGTATCGCCCCCTGCGCTATCTTGCGCGCCCATTCGCCATCTGTACCCACCGCATCCAGCAGCTTAGTCAAGGCACGATCTACCGCCACGTTGGTGTTGGAGACCAGCAAAACGCTCTCGCCCCGATGCACGCACGCTTCCGCAATCCATGCCAGCGTGGTGGTTTTACCCGTGCCCGGTGGTCCCCATACGAACAGCACAGGAGCTTCTGAAGAGAGTTGAATAGCAGCGCGCTGCTCGGGGTTCGGGCGTTCGCGTATAGGGACGCCTTCTTCCCTGATGCAGCGCAACAGCGATACGGTATCACCGCCTCCGCCAACGCCTGCAATCTCGCGCAGCCCGAAAACCGCCTCAGCAGTCGCCATCTCGAAGTGATGGGGAGAACGAATCTGCTCCTCCAGCAGCTGATGGAGCCGCTCCAGGATAAAGGTGAGGTCAATCAGCAGCTGACACGCGCCCAGCGACTCCCCCAGGTCGGCAGTGACCACATGCACCTCATAACCTAGTGCGAAGATAACCTCACCAGGCACTTCGTTTTCGCCGGTATCGATAACTACCGGCGCGTCTTCCAGGGAGGGGTGCGCCTGTTTGGCGGTTTCAAAGCGGTATACCGCCTGTCCATCTTCTATTTGCCGGATGCGTTCCGCCCATACCGCGCGCAGGCTCTTGAGGTTCGCCTTGTCTGCCTGCTGTGCGATGATCTCTGCTTCCAGTGCCGCCTTCAGATTTTCGTAAAGAAGCGTGATATTCATACTGGTATTATGCGCATGATGAGCGGCATTGTCAACAGGAGATGCTCTGGAGGACAGGATGAAGCAATAAAAAGTCAGGAGGTTGTACCTCCTGACTATTCAATGAACACTAAAGCGTCGAGCAGTTTGCCGGGTCTTCGTATGCGTAACTTGGAGGATTGCCCGGGTAGAAGTTCTCGGGCTTCAAGCCGGGTTGTCTAATCCACTTGGCGTGTCCGTCGGCAAACACGAAGTTTGCGCCTTTAGCATGTCGCCAGTGGATAGCGAAGCCAGACTGTCCCCGCGAGGCTGCGTATGGGTCAAATGCATCGTAGCGTTGCTGACAGCGGATGGACGCCCAGTCGGGGAAGCCTCCGCCGATATCGTTATGGTGCCAGGGGTTCATGGTGGAGGCGGCACGAATTAGGCTACCGTTACCGTTCCAGTCGTTTACCCCCGTCTCTCCAATGATGATTGCATCCGCTACTCGCTCGTACGCAGCCAATGACACTCCCCACCCCACATGCCAGTTGCCTGCGTAAGCGGGACCGGCTGCGCCGTTGTCGGTGCGGGTCATATCCGTGGGGTTCACTCGAGGTGCACTGGGACACAGAAACACGCCGTTGTTTTTCACGTACGGGTAGATGCGCTGTGGCCAGTGAATAGCGCTGCCGTCAGGCTGCGGAAACCACCATAGCAGGATGGTCGTTTCGTCATAGTCCTGAGCATACATGGCCATTGCCGTTGCCAACTGCTTCATGTTGGACAAACACGCTGTTTGCCGAGCCTTGTCTCTTGCCTGTGCGAAGACGGGGAACAGAATCGCTGCTAGTATCGCGATGATCGCGATAACCACCAGCAATTCGATCAGGGTAAAGCCACGTCTGGACATGTGGAAACCTCCTCGCTTTGAGTAATCGTTTTCGCAACCTCATCATACCAGAACCACCCCGAATTGTCAAGGGTAAAAACTTTCATCCAGCACTAAGCCCTGTTTTTCAGGTGCGTTCCACAGGATTGGCGCACAACCAGCTGAGGAGCTAGAAGTACCCGTTGCTGTGGCACAGACCTTTCCCTGTGTATCCTTTCCAGCAAAAGAGAGGCTGCCTGCCGACCGATCTCACGCATGGGCTGAGCGACTGTTGTCAACGGAGGTGAAACAAATGCACTAGTATCCTGGTTGTCGAAGCCAATGACGGCAACGTCTTCGGGAACACGTAGACCATGCGCTTGCAGGGCACGAATAGCACCATATGCGATATCATCGTTTACTGCGAACGCGCCATCCAGTTGCCCGCCCTGTTGCAAGTAATGCGAGACCGTTTCGAAAGCGTACTCCTCTTCAGGCAGAGTGTCCGGAACGCCCGGTCCCAGTTCCACAACTTCATGGATGCCCAGCTCACCCAGTGCCCTCCGATAGCCAGCGAAGCGTCCTACGACAGAGGTTGCACGGCGTTCACGGGACGCAGTGGACACGAAGACGATTCGTCGTCTTCCTAGATCGAGCAGGTGCTTCGTGGCGATGTACCCACCCAGTTCGTTATCGGTTGTAACAAAGTCGATAGGCAGTCCAGGAATATAGCGGTCTATGAGCACGATAGGTACTTGCCATGCCAGTAGTTTCTCGTAGAAGTCTCTGTTCTCCTCCGGGTCGGCTGGTGCGACAATCAAACCATCTACGCGCTTGTCTAACAGCATCTGTATCAGCCTTATTTCCTTTTCCGGGTAACCGTAAGAACATGCAATGAGTACGCCGTACTCATTGGTCTGAGCTACCTCGTCGACTCCTTCCAGTATGTGCGAGTAGAACCAGCCTGTGAGACCAATAGCCACCAGTCCGATTGTGGAAGTCTTCTGTAGGCGTAAGCTGCGTGCAACCAGGTTAGGGCGATATCCCAGCTCGCGCGCCACACGGAGTATACGCTCTCGCGTCTCGGGATGAATCCTGCCTTTGTTGTGCAGAGCACGAAATACAGTCGTTTTGGACACACCTACCGCCTGTGCGATGGCATCCATGTCCGCATGAGGTTTTCTTCTCATAGCATAAACTCCTGAAAGCGTGTCCGAACCCCAAAGGGTTCGGACACGCGATTTTAACGCGGCATATTGCGCTCCCGTTGTTCCCAAGACTCTTTCGAGCGTTTTATCATCTCCATAACCTCGGGAGGAGGCGGCTGCATCCCCGGCGGCGGGGGGTTTTGGGGACGGGTATACCACCATCCCAGCGCCACGACGACCAGCAGCACCAACCCTATAATCACTATCGCCGTCAGTGGACTAATCTCGCGCTTCAACAGGAACACCACCTCTCCTTATAGCGGTGCAGCACGCTCGTAGTAGTCCAAACGGGCACCGTTCTGGAACTTCGCGTGTCCGTCGGCATAAGCAACGTTCTTGCGCGATTGTGCCGCTGTACTGAGTGTCATATGATAGTATACCAAATCGCCGATGGTAGGTTTCTCGGCGGGATTGGTTACCGACGCTAGCGACCGGCTATCACCTGAATGGTAGCCGGAGCAACCATCCCAGCTCGTGATCACATAGATAGACAAGCCGTTATCGCAGCGTCGAGCACCGTTTTCGCACAGGGCAGGCATCCAGCAGAACAGCGCAGCCGGTTTGGCGTAGTACTCGTAGCTGGTCTTACCTGTCCAGTCGGGGCTCCACATGTTCGGCACGTTGATGCCCCACCAGGTTAGCGGCGCGCCATTGTCACTGGGACAGGCAAAAAGGGACATGTTCTTCACATAGGGGCGCAGGCGAAAGACAATGCCCCCTGGAAAAGTAGCGGGGTTATCATGCTCTGCCTGCCACTCCCACCACTCCCAGCTGCCAGCGTTTGGGAACTTCTCGTCGTAGTCCTGAGCATACATGAGGATAGCCAGACCTAGCTGCTTGAGGTTCGACAGGCAGGAAGTCTGGCGTGCCTTCTCCCGAGCCTGTGCGAACACAGGGAAGAGAATCGCTGCCAGTATCGCGATAATCGCGATCACAACGAGCAGTTCGATCAGTGTAAAACCGTTTCGTCGCATTTTGGTTCCCCCTCCTAGCAAGTTTTGCGTAATCGTTTACGCGCAATTATTTTATCAGATATGCCCCCCTGGAGTCAAGCCATTTCGGGCGATTTTCGCAGAATTTTTAGAAAAAAACCGCTTTCTTACCTGCCCTTGCACACCCCCCTGCCTTTCCGTTATAATGGCGAGTGGTTAACCTGTGGTTCAGGAGGTATACACATGTCCAAACCCCGCCTTCTCAGCGGAATGCAACCGACCGGCGTCTTGCATCTGGGTAATTTGGAAGGCGCTTTGCGCAACTGGGTGCAACTACAGGACCAGTATGACTCGTACTTCTGTATTGTGGACTGGCACGCGCTTACCACGCTCGCCGAGCACCCGGAAGAGATACCGCATAACGTGCGCGAGGTGGCTATTGACTATATCGCTGCCGGACTAGACCCCGAAAAGTGCGCCATCTTCGTACAGTCGCACGTCAAGGAACATGCGGAACTGCATCTGCTTTTTTCGATGATTACACCGCTGGGATGGCTGGAGCGCGTCCCTACCTACAAAGAGAAGCGCGAGAACCTGCAGATAGAGTCCGTTTCCTACGGTCTGCTCGGTTACCCGGTACTGCAGGCAGCAGACATCCTTGTCTATAAAGCGGCAGTCGTTCCTGTCGGCGAGGACCAGTTGCCCCATCTGGAGCTCACGCGCGAAATCGCCAGACGGTTTAACTTCCTGTACGGCGAGGTGTTTCCTGAACCAGAGGCACTGCTTGCCCCTGCCGCGCGCGTGCCGGGGCTGGACGGGCGCAAGATGAGCAAGTCCTATAACAACGCCATCTACCTCTCTGACGACGCGCAAACCGTGACCCAGAAGGTGAAACAAGCGTACACCGACCCGCTGAAGATTCGCAAAAACGACCCCGGCCATCCCGAAGGATGTGTGGTGTTTGCCCTGCACCAGATATATAGTAAGGATGAGGTGGCAACCGTAGAATCTGAATGTCGTGCCGGTCAACGCGGTTGTGTGGACTGCAAGATGCAGCTAGCAGGCAATCTGAACACCGCTTTGGACCCACTGCGCCACCGCAGGCAGGAGCTGCTGGCGAAGGCGGGCGAACTGGAGCGCATCCTGAAGGAGGGTGCAGAGAAAGCACGCGCTGTCGCCGGTGAAACAATGAAAGAAGTACGCAAGGTAATGCATCTGGAGTAGGCGATGGAGGTCACCTTTCGCGCTATCCGCCCCGATGAACTGGAGACCTGTTTGGACGTGTGGGACGCCGCCTTTGAAGAGACCCCACGCGATTATTTCCGGAAGTATTTTACCGGCGACCCCTGGTTTCGCCCGGAGTACACACGCTGTGCCTTCGAGGGCGAGCGAATGGTATCCGCTGTGCAGATTGTGCGCCGGGAGGTGCGCGTGGGGCAGGTGACGCTCACACTGGGAGGCATTGCCAACGTGGGCACGGTTCCCGCCTATCGCTCGAAGGGATACTCTACCCAGCTACTGCGCGACGCTATCACCGTAATGGAGAACGAGGGTTTCGACTTCTCGATGCTCTTCACGGGCATTCATGGCTTTTACGCACGGCTTGGGTGGGAAATCCTGCCGGTGCAGGTGATGTCCGCCGAGATTCGTGCTGAGCTTCCCACCCCCAAGCAGACCTGCCGCATCCGCCCGCTCGCCGATGCGGACCTGGACGCCCTGTGCACCTGCTATGAACAGTGTAACGCGGGGCGCAGTTTCACCGTGGTACGCTCCCCCGCTTATCTGCGCGGCTGGACACGGTGGGACGAGCGCACCCCCGGCGATGTGTTTGTGGCGGAAGCAGCAGGCAAACCCGTGGGCTATATCGTTGCCCCCATGGGTGATAAGCTATCCATCATGGAGATAGGTTGGCTGCCCACGTACAGCGAGTGCGTCTTCGCGTTAATGCTCCACGTGGCGCGGCTGGCGGCGGGGCGCCACATCACACAGGTTCGTCTGCACATCCCCCGCGACCCCGTGCTGATGAGCGTCGTGCGCAGCCTGTTTCACCGCTTCACATGGCATGAACAAGCTCCGATGGTGCGCGTGATACGTTTGCAGCCGCTGGTGAATAAGCTTCTGCCCGAGCTGTCGCGGCGAGTGCAAATGGTGGGCGCAAAGGGCACGGTAAGGCTGCGCCTGCCGTCGGGCACGGTGGGGCTGAAGGCGAACGGCGAGGGGGTGACGCGCTATGCAAACGCCCTGCCTGAGGTGGCGTTGACGCAGGCGCAGTTTCTGGGGCTGGTTTTCGGGCTGACGGGTGCTGAGGAGTTACCGGAGCCTGTTCCCCCGCAAACCCGCGCCCTGTTGAACGTGCTCTTTCCACGCCAACCGGCAATATACTGGGCGTGGGATGGATTCTAAAATAGTTGAGGAGTGGTACCATGGCCGAACAGCATCACATGCGTCGTGAAATACACGAACAGCCGCAGGTAATCCGCACCGTTGCGGAAAGGAACGTGCGCTCTGCACAGACACTGGCGCAGACTATCCGCGACAGAGGCATCCAGTTCGTGATGATTAGCGCTCGTGGCACCTCCGATAACGCAGCACTCTACACCAAATACCGATTGGAGATAGAGGCAGGTATTCCGGTGGCTTCAGCAGCGCCGTCCATCTTCACGCTGTACAGCGGACAGCTGAACCTCTCGCGTGCAATGGTTATCGGAATTAGCCAGTCGGGTAAGGCGCAGGACGTGGTGGAGGTGGTCTCCGCCGCTCGCGCCGCAGGCGCATTGACCGCCGCTATCACCAACGACCCTAGCTCGGAGCTGGCGCAGGTGGCAGAGCATGTGCTGCTCTGCCATGCGGGTGAAGAGCGCAGTGTCGCCGCCACCAAAACCTACACTGCCACCCTGGCGAACATCGCCCTGCTGGTAGACGCTCTGGTAGGACGATTGCATTCCAGCCAGGACCTCGAAGAAGCAGCGCAGGGTATGGAGCAGGTGCTGGCAATGGAGGAGGAGATCGAACTGCTCGCAGAGCGCTACCGTTACATGTCTGCGTGTATGGTGCTGTCGCGCGGATATAACTTCTGCACCGCACATGAAGCGGCGCTGAAGATGATGGAAACAGGCTACGTGATCGCGCGCGCCTACTCCGCCGCCGACTTCCTGCATGGTCCTATCGCGGTGGTGGACACCGGCTTCCCCTGCTTCGTGTACGCGCCCAACGGTAACGCTTACGCGACCATGCTCCAGCTGACCGCCAAACTGCGCGAGCGCGGTGCGGAGATCGTGGTGGTGTCCTGCAACCCGGAGATTCTGCGTTTAGCTACCCGGATGGTGGTGCTGCCGTGTGATATAACAGAGCGTATCAGCCCGCTGGTGTACATCATCGTTGGGCAACTGTTCGCGTTCCATCTGTCGGAAACGCGCGGTTATGACCCCGACCGCCCTCGAGGGCTGAGCAAAATTACGATTACCCGCTAGGAGGCAGCATCATGGTCAAACGGCAACGGCTGGTGGACGATTTTATCGCCCTATGTCGCATCAACAGCCCGCCAAAGCAGGAGGCGGAGGTTATCGAATCGGTGCTCCCCCGCCTGCAACGTCTGGGACTGGAGGTTCAGCGCGATGAGGCGGGCAAGTGCATCGGTGGAAACGCGGATAACGTCATCGCTCGCCTGCCTGCGAACGTCGCAGGCGTACCATCTATCTTCTTCAGTGCGCACTTTGATACGGTAGAGCCTAACCCCAACGTGCAGATTATTGTAGAAGACGACCTCGTCCGTACCGACGGCAACTCCATCCTGGGAGCAGACGATAAGGCGGGACTAGCATCTTTGCTAGAAGCCATCGAGTGCGTTGTAGAAAACAACCTGCCCCATGGCGAGATATGGCTCCTGCTGAGCGTGGCAGAAGAGATAGGTCTTCTGGGGGCAAAGCACCTCCCGCTGGAGCGCATCCCCGCCACGATGGGCTTCGTGCTGGATGCGGGTCCGCCTGTGGGCAAGGTCGTGGTGGGTGCCCCTACCCATGACCATCTAACGGTACGGGTTATCGGTCGTGCCGCACACGCCGGAGCCGCCCCCGAGCAGGGTATCAGTGCAATTGTAGCGGCGTCGCGTGCGATCGCCCGCATGAAGTTGGGACGCATCGACGAGGAGACGACTGCCAACATCGGCTCGTTCCATGGCGGGCAGGCAACCAACGTGGTGTGCCCGGAGGTGGAAATCCGCGCGGAGGCGCGCAGTCACAGCACCCAGAAGCTGGAGGCGCAGATAGCTCACATGATAGCCTGCTTCCGCGAAGAGGCGGAGGCGATGGGGGCACAGGTAGAGGTAGAAACCGCCCGCCACTACGAGGCGTACCGTCTTCCCGAGGACGCCCCGGTGGTACGAATCGCCCGTGAGAGCGCGCTCGCGCTAGGGCTTCCCTACGAGGCGAAGCTGGCGGGTGGAGGCAGCGACGCCAACGTGTACAACGCAAGGGGCATCCCTACCGTTGTGCTGAGCACGGGCATGGACCAGGTGCATACCCATAACGAGTGCTGTCGCATCTCCGACCTGGAGAAGACCGCCCTCTGGGTGCTGGAGATTGTGCGGCGCGTGGTGGAGGGAGCCCACTCATCTTAAAGCTCCGGCACCGGTGTGTAGATATTCTTTCCGCCCGTACGGTCTTTTCCTCTCAACAGGTAGATGCGATGCCCGCTACTGGTGTCTTTATGCACCACATACGCGGGCATGTAGCGCATGGTGTATCCACACCGTCGCTTGCTAGAGTGGTTGGGTGCAGAGGCATGAACCGTCCAGGCGTCGTGGAAGCTGCACTCTCCTATCGCCAGCTCGATGTCCACCGCTTGCGACTCGTCTACGTTCTGCAGTTCGGTGGAGAAGACGTGCGTGGTAGTATCTACCGGACGGTACGCTTCACGCCCCGGGTGCTGCCAGCGGTGCGAACCGGGGATGACGCGCATACAACCGTTCTCGCGAGTGGATTCGTCCACTGCCAACCACAGCGTGATAACCTCCATTGGCTCCAGCCGGTTGCCCCAATAGTCGCCGTCGGTGTGCCAGGGCACCGCTTTGCCGTCGCCGCCCGGCTTGGCGATGAAGTGACTGCTCCACAGCACGATGTCGGGACCGAGGAAACATTCTATCACATCCAGCACACGCGGATGCGCCAGATAACGGAACAGCCAGGCATCTTCGAAGTGTGGCACGTCCAGCTCTTCAGGACGCTTCCCAGGCGGAAGTGAGGCAATCATTTGGTCCACATGTTCACGCAGGGTATCCAGTTCCTCGCGAGTGAAGATACGTCCGAACTTCAGATAGCCATGCTCCTTGTAAAACGCCACTTGCTCTGGCGTAGCACGGGAGACAACCTGCCAGTCGTGTTGAGACATTGCCAACTCCTCATGCGGTGTATTTTTCTTAGCTGATTATTTGGCTGATGGGGAACGCGCTTCCTGCCAGGGACAGATTGAAGGGTTTAAAGCGGGCAGCTTTTCTTCACGCAGCACAAAATGCCCTAACAAAATCTCTCGCCCACCGGCTTGTAACAGCAAGGTGATGAATCTGCCCCTGCTGCGAAGAAGCAGAGATAAATCCAGTGCCTTGCTGACTATAGGATCTTCCTCTATTCGGGGCGCAGCACCACTTTCCAAAGACGCTCGCAAACGTGCCCCAACCTGAGACTCGATGTGGTTTCGTAACAGGAAAAGCACTGCTTCTTCTGTTCGAAGATGCAGCCGCATGAGTGCATGGTCAGAAGCAGTTCGCCCAACGCGGGCTGGGTAGAAGCAACCAGTGTCTCTCCCCTTCTCAGCCTTTGTCACAACAGCTCAGGCGTTCTGCCCAGTACCTGCACAGCAAGGTAACCGTAGCAGCTGTGCAGTGTCTCTAACCTTTGTATTTCCGCGCGCACCGAATCTAGTTCTGGCTCCTGCCCACCCTGTTCTTGCAGACGGCGCACGCGACGGTTCAATTCCTCAATCGGCTGCTTGATCCAGCCTCTGCCCCTTTGCACATCACGATAACCTTTCTGTATCCACTCCAGCCACAGTCGGTCAACCATCTGCTCACGCAGAGCCAGAAAATCACGTTCCCACTTGCGGGCGTCCGCATCAGGTACCAGGCGATAACCTCCGGATTTTTTCCTCTCCCAGCGTAGCAGGAATACCGACGCCATCTTCCCCATTACTTCCCACGCGGGCTTGCTCTCCACGAAGACGGTGGCTTTCTCATCCATGATGTCGCGCAGCACTTCCATTTGCACACCGGTTTGTTTTTGTAAATCACGTACCAAGTCGCTGAGGGAGACAACGTGGTAATGCAGGGTTACCTGTACATTCAGGCGGTCATCGCTGTCCAGATTGGACTGGGCGACTGCGCTAGTGAATACGATGAGCCGCACAAGTATCAGCAGGATTATCCGTGAGAATATCTTCACTGTAACATCTTCCATCAGATGAACTCGTCGCTAAGCCTCTGTACTCATCAATTCCGACAGCCTTACCTCCATGTCGGGGAACAATCGCGGGTGGAAGGGAGCATCTCCCTCCACGTGGTTGCGCAACACATAACCCTCCTCGCTCAGCTCGTACTCCGCGATGAGCAGGCTTTCGGGGTCAATCACCCAGTAGAACCGCACACCTGCCTGCTGATAGCCTTCCAGCTTGGTGAACAGGTCTCGCAAGCGTGTGGATGGTGACAACACCTCCACGACCAGGTCTGGTGTGCCATGCACCTTGCCATCGGAGACAAGCAGCTGTTTCTCCCGTTCGCGCGCAATGAAGGCGATGTCGGGAATGTAGCCACGCCCGTTGGGCAAAGCCACATCCACTTCTAGCAACATCGCCTGGTGGCTCATGAAAGCATCACCTCAGCAGGTAGTGTCCACTCGTCAGTCTTCTGAACTAGAAAGCAGATCGCTCAATCGCTACGAGAGGCTTGTTATCTGACCACCGTCTAGCAGTACAACAACGCCGTCTTGCTGAGCGGCTGCGCGCGCGTCAGTGTTCGCCCAGCCACCAGCGACTACCGGCATGGTCTGCCAGCCTAGCTTAGTGAATGTGCGCGCACGCCTTGCTGCTCTCTCAACATCATGAGGTCCGATTCCCCAGGAAACCTCCACGATAAGATAAACATCTTCTCCGTCGGTCCTGCGCCGACCTCGTACCACCACATCTGTTTGTATTAGATCGTCACGCTCTTCTTCTGTCAAAATACCTTGTTCTAATGCCTCGTCCAGGATATGGCAAAGGTCATCATACGCCACTGTGCGCGTTCGCCGTACAAGCCTGCCGAAGTACATGGCAGCGCGCGAGTAGTAGCGCTGTTCCAGATAGAACTCCTTCATTCTCCCCACATCATCGCCGATGCGCTGGACCGACTGCACCAGGGATTCTACAGAAGCAGTTAGTTGCTCCACGCGAATTGCAATCTCTCGCACTTCCTGAGTAAGTTGTTCCATCCTGACGGTCAGGTCGTCCACTCGTGCGGTGAGTTGTTCCATCCTGACGGTCAGGTCGTCCACTCGTGCGGTGAGTTGTTGTATCTGTTCGTCAGTGCGCTTTTGGGATTCTATAAGCTGGCGAACAGTTTCGTCGGTATGTTTTTGCGACTCCACCAGTTCGCGTACGAGCTCAGGTAAGGTTAGAATCTCGTCGCTTAGCAACAAACGTCGCAGTTCAGCCCGCCATTCAGGGTGTTGCTCTAGTAGAGATATCAGGTCATGAAAGTCGGTTGTTCTGAATGCCATGGCGTTCCCTCATGAAGAAGATGAACCACTTTATTATACCATCAGAGGTTCATGGGGTGATGCTGGACATGGTGAAAGAAAATCCCCTGCCCCACACCCACTTCCTCTAGTAGCAGGCATGTTGTGACCCGTACTGGTTGGCTCAAATCAACAGCAGCATCGGTGATTCCAGCAGCCCTTTCACCCTCTGCAGGAAGCGCGCGGCGGGGGCTCCGTCCAGCACGCGATGGTCGAAGGTCAGGCAGAGGTTCATCAGGTGTCGTGCCACCACCTGCCCATCACGGATGACCGGCTTCTCCGCGATGCGCCCCACGCCCAGAATACCCGTTTGACCCGGCACCAATACGGGGTTGAACAGGTCCACATCATAAGCGCCCAGGTTGGTCATGGTGAACGTGCCGCCTGAGAGGTCATCCGGGGTGCTTTTGCCGGCACGGGCGCGTTCCGCCAACTCCTTCAGCTCACGGGAGATCTCGCCCAGCGTCTTGCGGTCTGCGTTTTTCACCACGGGAACCAGCAATCCGTCCTCTACCGCTACCGCTACCCCCACGTTGACATCAGGGTGTAGGAGTATCTGATCGTCGCGCAAGGTGGCGTTCATCATCGGGAACTCGCGCAGCGCACGCGCCGTTGCCTTCACGATGAGGTCGGTATAGGTCAGGCGGGTACCGTACGCTCTCTCCACTTCAGGCAGCAGCTGCTCGCGCAAGCGCACGCACTCGGTCATGTCCACCTCTGCCACCAGCGTCACCGGCGGCGCGGAGAAGAAGCCCTTCACCACGTTCTCCGCCACCAGCTTGCGCAGTCCGGCCAGCTTCACCACCTGCGCCCCGGCGGGAGGAGCAGACGGCGCTACGGGAGGTGCGGTAACGCGAAGTACGTCCTCTTTGGTCACCCGTCCGCCGACGCCCGTGCCCGCTACTGCAGTCACATCTACGCCCACTTCTGCCGCCACCTTCTCTGCCAGAGGGGTCACGCGCGGTTTGGCAGACATCAGCTCCTGCCACACGCTTTCCACATCGCGCTCTAAAACACGCCCTTGCGGACCCGTGCCTCGTCCGGAAAGCGATTGCAGCGGAACGCCCTTCTCCTGCGCCAATCGTCGCGCGCGGGGGCTGATGAACAGTCGCTCTTCCGCAGTGACTGTGGTAGTCGGTTGGGCGACGGGCGCGGTCCGAACGGGCTCTTGCGTCTCCACCTGCACTGCAGCGGGTGCAGACTCAGCCTTTGCGCCGGTGCTCAGCAAAGAGGAGATGTCTTCATCAGGGGTCTTGCTGACAATCGCGATGGGCGCGTTGACGGGAACGGTCTCACCTTCCGCCACCAGAATCTTGCGCAGGTAGCCTTCAAAGGTGGCGTCTACTTCCAGATTGGCTTTATCGGTCATGACCTCGGCGATGATGTCGCCGCGGCGGATGTAGTCCCCTTCTGCCTTCAGCCATTTGGTGATAGTGCCTTCCTCCATCGTCTGCCCCAGCATGGGCAGGTTAAAGAACTCCGCCATCCTTGCCTCCTATTGTTTGCGGTACACCCGCAGATGATCGATGCCGAACCAGCCTGTATCGCCGACCGGCAAGTTTTCCACTTCCACACGCAACTCTTTGACGTCGCGCAGCAAATCCCCTGCCCGCCATTCCATGTTCACCCACAAGCCGGGCCTCAACGTGAGCGGCTGGGGAAGATAGTTCTCGTGTCCCCGGCTATCTACCAGCACCACCGTAGCACGACAGGTCGCACTCACCTGTGCTGGCAAGAAGATGTCCAGTGCCAGGGTGTTTCCGAATCGTGACCAGTCGCTGGATTCGGGAAACAGCCGGACGCTCAGCGAAGGTTCGTACTCCAGCGAGCGGTTCATTACTTTCAGCCAGTACGCCCCCTGGCTTGCGCCGCCACGGATACGCTGGAGGACGGTAGTGCTCTTCTGTCCCCGCCAGCCTCCCGCAGCGATTTCGAAGTCGCTGAGCACGAAGGTAGCTCCTACCGGTCTCGCGCTCACCGGGGCGGATTCGGCTGCGTTCACCGGCGCAGCTTGTGGTCGGGAGAGGATGCCCCATTCTGCCAGATACCGCCGCCAGTGCCCGTCGTTGCCGCTCAGTACCGCCCACGTTCCTGCCGCCACAAGTATCACCGCAACGGAAGCCACACCTGCTACCCAGCCCCACCGGCGCTTGCGCGTAGAGGGAATAACCTCCTCGGGTGGAGTGGTAATGACCGTCTTTTCCATCTCCGGCCTGGGGTGATGTGGGTGTGCATGGAAGATGTCCGTCTCACCCTGTGCCCCTGAGGTGAGCATCGCCAGTCCCAGGTCTTCCGCAAAGGCTCGGGCGGACTGGTAACGCTTCGCCGGTTCCTTTTCCAACGCTTTGCGTAGCACGCGCTCCACAGCGGGCGAGAGCTCTTCCGCAGGGGCAGGCTGTTCATAGATAATCTTGTGCATGACCGCCGTGATGGTGCTGGCGTCGAAGGGCTTGGAGCCGGTAAGCAGTTCGTAAGTGGTGACCCCCAGCGAAAACACATCCGATCGCCCGTCTATCTCATCGCCCACAATCTGCTCCGGCGACATGTATGCTGGCGAACCCACCATAATTCCCGCCTGCGTACGCACCAGGTCGTTTGCCAGTCGCGCGATGCCGAAGTCGGTCAGCTTCACGATACCATCTTCCAGAAGGGCGATGTTGTCGGGCTTCACGTCACGATGGATGACACCTCGTGCATGTGCATAGTCCAGCGCGTTGGCAACCTGCTTGACGATATTCAACACACGGTCCGGCGGGATTCTGCCCTCTTCGTTCAGCACCTCGCGGGCGGTCTTGCCCTGCATAAACTCCATCGCAATGTAGTGCATCCCGTTTGCACTGCCCACTTCGTAGATGGTCACAATGTTTGGATGAGAGAGTTTGCCCGCCGAACGCGCCTCTCGTTCAAAACGGCGCACCATATCCAGTCGTTCGCTCTCGCTGATGATGGAGGGTAGCACCAGCACCTTCAGCGCCACGGTACGCCCAATGAGCTCGTCCTGCGCCTCGTACACGTGCGCCATACCCCCTACCCCTAGCTGGCGCACGATGCGGTACTTGCCAATGTATGTGCCTATCACGGAAACCTCACCACTTTCGCTAAGCCTCTACTCTTATTGTCGGTTTATCAGCATCCGTTCTTCCTCACGCTGGCGGTCTCGTTCCGCGATGGCTTCACGCTTATCGTAGAGCTTCTTCCCCCGCACAATGGCGATTTCTACCTTCGCATAACCGCGCTTGAAGTATATCTTCAGTGGCACGATGGTCAACCCTTTCATCTCCGCTTTGCCCATCAGGCGATGGATTTCCCACCTGTGCAGTAACAGCTTGCGAGGGCGCACAGGGTCGGGATTGTAGCGGTTGCCGTGCGAATAGGGGCTGATATGCATATTGTACAGCCACACCTCGCCGTTTTGCACCTTGCAGTAGGCGTCTTGCAGGTTCACCCTGCCCGCGCGAACGGACTTCACCTCCGTGCCTACCAGCGCGATCCCCGCTTCAAAGGTCTCCAGGATTTCGTAATCGTGATAGGCGCGGCGGTTGACCAGCACCACGCGGTCACCCGATTCCTTCGTCTGCTGTGCTTTCCCTTTCGCCATAGCACTCCTATTATAGTCTATCCTCCTGTCTGCAAGCAACTGCGGCGGTCATTTGAAAGCTTCTACTCCCCTGTGATACAATTCCTACCAGGGGAGACGGCAGGCAAGAGGTGGTTGTGTTCGCCGTTGGGCATTGTCATACGCTTCGGAACCGCTGGGCGAAACAAGGGATATGCTTGCGCCGTCTATACCTGATGGAACGCTTACTCAGGAGGTAGCACAGGATGAACTGGCGACCGATCGCGGTTGTGCTGGCGACAACCGTCATCGTTTTCACGCTGGCATGGGCGCAGGTTTCGCCCGATAGCCAGAAGTGCACCGACCACATGAAAAGGGCTCTGAAAGCGGTGCTGATGTACACGCAGGATTGGGACAACATGTTCCCGCCAGCCACCACTGCCCAGAAACTGGGCGAAGCCCTGCAACCTTATGTGAAAGGGGATAAGAACGTCCTGACCTGCCCCGTCACGCACAAACCTTACAAGACCAACCCGCATATTACCTGGCGACCAAAGAGCACGTATCCCAATCTGGGCGAGGTGGTAGTCATCTACGACGCCGTACCGCACAAGGATAAGCGTTATGCGGTGGGCTTTGCCGACGGTTCGGTGAAGGTGGTCACCGAGAAGGAGCTGGCGACCATCAAACAGAAAGCAAGGCTGAAATAGTTTTTGTTGCCCCCTTTCTCCACCGCGGGAGAGGGGGGCACATGCGTTCTCCCCACCGTTGAAAGGAGACCTGATGACAATACGGCGAAACCCATACGCGCAACGCTACCCGCTCTGGCTCAAAGGCAATCTGCACGCGCATACCACCCTTAGCGATGGCGAACTTCCCCCTGACGACGCGATAGACGCCTTCATTCGGCGCGGCTACGATTACGTCGCGCTTACCGACCACGACGTCGTTGCCAACCCAAATGAGGCACGTTTCCCGCAGATTCTGGTCTTCACGGGCGTGGAACACAGCGCGCAACAGCACATCCTGCGCGTGAACGTCACCTCCACCCTGCCACGCGACCTCAGCTATCAATCGGTGATAGACCTTACTCTGCAAGAGGGCGGGCTGGTTATCCTGAACCACCCGAACTGGGGAGAGAACTTCGACCATTGGCGCGACGCGCAACTGCTCCACCTGCAGCGGTATCACGGCATTGAAATCTACAACAATGTGATAGAGTATCTGGAAGGTAGCCCTTACGCACTGGATCGCTGGGACAGGTTGTTATCGGAAGGCAGGCAGGTTTGGGGCTACGCGAACGAAGATACCCACCGCGCGTTTCAAATGGGCTCTGCGTGGAACGCGGTCAATGTGCGCGAGCGGAGCAAAGAGGCGGTGCTGGACGCGCTGAAGGAGGGGCGGTTCTATGCCTCCACTGGCGTGCTAATAGAGGACATTGTGGTGGAAGATGGGTATTACCGTGTGCACACGGTGAACGCTCGCGAACTGCGACTGGTTTCCCTGCACGGGCAGGTCATAGAGCGCGTCAGCGGTAGCAAAGCAACCTTCTCCCTGAACAAAGCGAGTGTGTACGCTCGCGTAGAGGCGATTGGCGAAGGAGAGGCTCGCGCATGGACGCAACCGGTGTTTGTGGGGTAGGCGAGATGCGCACCTCACCCTCAACCCCTCTCCCACGGGGAGAGGGGAGCGGTTCCCTCTTCCCTCGCAAGGGGGTTAGGTCATTCGCACGCAAACTGCTGTTACTCTCCCTGCTTCTCTGCACCACCCTCGCTCACGCGGATACCCGCTGGCACTTCCGCGCCACCATCGGCGTAGACGACGGTGTGCTGGGGCGACCCGGCGCAGCCATCTTCCGTGTGTTTGTCGGCGAGGAGAAGGTGTACGAAAGCCCTGTGCTGAAGGCGGGTGATAATCCCATCACCCTCCATATCCCTCTGCGCAGCACCGACACACTCACCCTAGAGGTAGCGGATACCGGCGACGGCCACGGGGGCGACTGGGGCAACTGGTGCGACGCCCGTATTCAGGACGATTCGGGAGAAACCACCGTCTGGCTCAGCGACCTGCACGAGCAGGTTCTTCAGGAATGGATAAGCACGCGCAAGGACCGCAATATCGTTGGACAGCCGCTGAAGCTGCGTGGACGTATCTATCGCAAGGGACTGGGTACCATCTCCGGCTCCCGCATGAGGTACAGCGACTGGTACGCGCAGTGGCAAGAGCGAGAACGCCGTCTCCGGCAAGAAGAGCAGGCAGCGGTGCGGGAGTTACAGTTCTTGCGTCTGGAAGGCAATTTGCGCGGAGCGCAACTACTGGTAAACGGTCGCGCTGTGACCGCTCTGCCGGTGCAGGTGCCGCCGGGCGGAACAGTACAGGTGAAAGTCACCATGAGCAAGGGGCAGTCTCTGGGGCGCCACCCGGCATTTGAAAGCCTGCGGGTGCGGTCATCGAAAGGTTCTGTGCCCCTTCGTCAATGGCATCCTGAAAACATCCGGCTTCTCACATCCTCTCAAGGAACTGACCTGCCCATTCTCAACGGCGCGGCGTATCCGGGCGCATTCGACATCGGGGGGGAGGTGCAGTTAACCTATCGCTATCCTTTCCGGCAAACCGCCGCGGCTCTGCTCCCTGTGCCGACAAAAGCGCGCTACACCCTGCAGATGTGGTGTGCTGTGCGCACCTCTTCTGCGCATCATGCCACTTTAAGCGTTGCTATCTACGAGGGACAAACCCTGCGAGCACGGACGCGCTTGCTCAGCACAGACGAAGCGCAAAGCCTACCTGATATTCCCCTGCACGGTAGCGCTCCACTCCGAATCGTGGTCGACGATGCGGGCGACGGCAATCTGGACGACGAGGTGTACATCGGTGGCGCGCTGGTGGACCGCGCAAACCGCCGTTCCAGCCCGATAACCAGCCTGCCCTATCTGCTGGAAGAGGGATCGCAGGAGGCGGTTCAGGTATTCCACTTCCCCACGTCCGAAATGCGCAAGAGCGCAGCGTTTCTGTCCACCTCGCTCAGGTCGGCGTTTCGGGTGCAGGCTCCTGCTCAACTGGTGCTGGAAGGCTACGGTGCGGCGATAGAACGGCTGTACCGCTGCGCCGGGCTGGTGCGTGAGGCGGAATCTCTATGGAAGGCAGGCAAGGCATCGGAAGCGGTTGAGAGGCTGGCTCTCGCCCAGAATCTGGACGAGGGCAATCCGCAGGTGTACCGCCTGCGGGCACAGATGGCAAAAGCAGTGGGCAGAAACGACCTCGAACTGCAAGCATGGAAGCGTCTGGTGGAAATCTCTCGTGCCGACCTGCCTTTGCGACGGCAGGCAAAAGAGCGTATCCCGGAGCTGTACCGCCTGCTGGATGGCAACCGGCCCGAATGGGAGTTTCGCTTGCCGCCTGCGCCTCCCTCCAGCGCCGACATCGGCGCACTGGTGCAGGGTATCTGGCGATTGCAGATAAAGCCCTCTTCTGCTGCCGATGACACCCAAACGGGCGAACTGCGCTTTACGGTGCCGCGTGATCGCTCCGGCTGGTGGCTGCAGGGCTGCATCGACACGCGCGGACTGGCTGTGTCCGCTTCGCTGGAGCGCAGGCAGGGAAACCTCTGGCGACCTGTTTGGCATGTGCCGGAATCTGACCCGCAGCAGTTTCCTCTGCTGGAGTGCCAGCTGTCGCCCGGCGAGTACCGCCTGCGGATACAACATGATAGCACGCGCGATAATGTAGAAGGCGCATTCCACGTTGCGCTCAGTTTGCTACTCTGTCAGGAGAAGCCCGCACCTCCTTCCCAGCAGTGGACGTACCGTCTGCGCACCGACGGCTCCAGCGAGGTGGAAGCGGTCGTATCAGGAGCGATAGCCCTGCCCGTCCCTCTCACTGCGGAGGGGCTTCAGGTGGAAGGGGCGCGATACTCTCTGCTGCCGCCGGTATACGAGTATCTTTCCAGACTCGATGTACGTCATGCGCAGGTGCTGTTGCTCCAACCGACAGGCGAGCAGGCTACCGTGCGTTTCCGCTGGTTGGATGCCGCGTACAACGTGCCGATGACCCGCTACGCCCCTGATCGCAAAGAGCATTTCTACTTCCGCTCGCTCGCCGGGCTGGGCAAGGCGCAGGGCGAAATGGATGTGGTCGTCCACCTGCCGGAAGGCACGGGTGAAATCGTCACTCTGGTACCGGAACCGCAATCCCGTGAGGGTTCCATTCTGCACTTCCGCCTGCCGCAGGAGCGTGTGGTCGTGGTCAACGCCAGACACCCTCAGCTGGATACCCGCTGGCTGTCCGCCAGCTATCGTCGGATGAACGTCTATATCCCGGACACCCCTTTCTATCGCCGCTGGCTACCCGAGTACCTCGCTCTGCTCATGCGCATCTACGACCGCGAGCAACGAGTGGTAGGCGGCTATGAACCCGAAGATGCACTGTTCGTCTCTCTGACCGGTCCCGCACAGCTGTCTGGCTATGGCGGTGCAACGTGGGGCGGACCGCGTTCGGAGACGTGGATTGCCTGCACCGGTCGCGTGGGACCGTATAACCTGCGTTATGAGGCGGGCGGCGACGGCGTAGAGGCACACGAGCTGAAGTGGGTGTTTCTGCACGGTGTCGGCGAAGGGGTGCCCCATTGGCTGCAGACCGGCGCGGTCATTTACATCGAGGAGCAGGGCAAGCTGGCGGGTAACACCGCTTTCCCCGACGTGTGGTATCAGCGCGCGTTGCGTGTGGGCGCAGAGGGCTTTCGCAAACGATTCCCCAAACCGCCTACCCCCCTGCAATGGTCGGATAGCGAATTTCGCCAGCAACCGGCAGCGCAGCGAATGCTCGGTGAGGCGATGGCGCACGAGATTCTGCACTCTATTGCCCGGCGCTACGGCAACCGCGTGTGGGCAGAACTATTTCGCCGAAACCGCGAGGGCAAGCTGGGGCTGAAGGACCTTCCCGACCGCGAAAGGAACAGACGAATTATCGATGCTCTGGTGGACATCACGGGAGACGCAGGGGTCAAACAGCTGTTCGGGCAATGGGGTTTCCGGTAGGGGCGAGTAACCATTCGCCCCTACGTCGTGCTATAATGGTAGTCGGAGGGGAGACAGGATGAATCGTGCTGAGGACTGGCTGCGTCAAGCGGAGCGCGACCTGCATCAAGCGCAAATCAGCCAGCAGAACGAGGTGCACGAGTGGGCGTGTTTCGCGGCGCAGCAGGCGGCAGAGAAGGCGGTCAAGGCACTGCATCTGCAGTTGGGGCAGGACGCGTGGGGACATTCTGTCGTGAAGCTGCTGAAGCAACTTCCCGATGCGATTGAGGTGTCGCGTGAACTGGAGGAGATAGCCAGTGTCCTGGACGCCTACTACATTCCGCCGCGTTACCCTAACGGATTCGCGGAGGGTGCGCCCTACGAGTACTACACCCGAAAACAAAGCGAAGAGGCGATACGTTATGCCCGTGAGATCGTTGAGTTCGCCCGTGCTCAAATGGCTCGATGCCGAGGCCGTTCATCTGGCAGTACAGGCGTGGGCTGAGCAAGTCTTCGCCCGGTATCCTGCTGTGGTGAGAATAGGGCTGTTTGGCTCGTATGCGCGTGGCGATTGGGGGGTCGGCAGCGATATCGACCTCGTGGTTATCTTGCGGGAGACAACGATACCGTTCATTGAAAGGTCGCATCACTTCGACACCTCCGACTTGCCCCTTTCCACAGACCTGCTGGTGTACACGGAAGCGGAGTGGCAGAAGATGCTGGCGCAAACACACTTTGCGCGACGCATCGAGCGCGAGGCGCGGTGGTTCTACCCGGATTCTGCAGATTCTTTCGCCAGCGACAGCGCGCTCTCGTAGCGGCGCCGGTCTATCTTCCCTTCCTCCACTGCCTCTTTGACCGCGCAATCGGGTTCGGTGTCGTGCTGACAGTCGGGAAAATAGCACTTTCCCAGATACGGGCGTATCTCCGGGAAGGCTTCCCACACCGTCTGGGCGTCCACAGCCCACAGCTCCAGATTGCGCATTCCGGGCGTATCGGCAATCCAGCTATCTTCGCCCATGCGTATCAGCTGCGCGAGAGTAGTGGTGTGCCTGCCCTTGTGCGTTGCTTCGCTGACCTGCCCTACTTTCAACCCCAGACCGGGTTGCAGGGCGTTCAGGATGCTGCTCTTGCCCACCCCGGAGGGTCCACACACCGCTGCGATTTGTCCGCGCAGTCGCTCGCGCAGACACTCGATGTTATCGCCTCGTGTTGCGCTGACCCGAATGACTTCGTAACCGCACCGGTTATACACCTGTAGGTGGTTTTCGGTCTGCGGCTCGATGGGCAGGTCGCACTTGTTGGCGACAATAACGGGGTGTAGTCCGTTCGCATACGCCGCCACGAGGAAGCGGTCCAGCTGCCAGGGGTCCAAGCGAGGCTCCAGCACCGAGAAGACAATCAGCAGCAGGTCGATGTTGGCGACGATAACCTGAACCTCTTTCGTTCGAGGGATAAAACGCACCACCGCGGAGCGACGGGGCTCCACCTCCGTAATGACCCCCTGATGCGGCGTGGTATAGTGGAACCACACGGTATCGCCCACTGCCACAGGGTTGGTCAGCCGTTTGCGTTTTGCCTGGATGACGCGCGGGGCACGGCTGGCGCTTTCGGTCATCACCAGCTCCTTCTTCAGGTTGCCGCGCAGGGTGCAGAGCACCTCGCGCCCCTTGTGAAACACCGTATAGTTGCCCGCGCTGGCGCGGATGACGATACCCTGTAGGCGATTTGCTTCCTTCATGATACCCTGTTCCGATACGCTCGTTCCGCCTCCGCGTAGACTTCCTTAACGGGCACGCTATGCTCCTGTGCACGTGCCGCGCAGTCGGCGTACTCGGGCGAAGCGGTCATCTCCCTGCCGTTCCAGATGCCTATTTTGATGCGCACCTCTCCGTAGCGCGTGTGCACCGTCTCCCAGCGCCGCTCCAGACACAGCCTTTGCCAGCGGCTAAAGCGCGCGCCGAAGGTGGTGGTTTCCCGGAAAAGGGTCTCCATCAAAGCCACCTCCCTGCCCGGCTCACATAACACACTCAGCTGCGTGGCGGGGCGTCCTCGCTTCATGGTGATAGGACTATAATACACATCCAGCGCGCCTGCCTCGAACAGCTTCTGCTGCACCGGGGTATACCATTCCGGGTTCATGTCGTCCAGATTAACCTCAATCAGCACGGTGTCCTGTACAGGCAGATCCGGCACTGTCTCGCCGACAACCACCCGCAACAGGTTGGGGCGCGCTTCGAAACGCTTTTTGCCTGCGCCGTAGCCCACCCGCTCTATCCTCATGCGAGCAAATCCGCCAAAGCGTCTCGCCAGCGTGACCATGAGAGCCGCGCCTGTGGGCGTAACCGTCTCGCCCTGCACGGTATCCTCAGGAACAACCTCCGCGCCTTTGAGCAGCTCCAGCACCGCCGGCGCAGGAACCGGTATCATCCCGTGCGCTGTCTTCACGAACCCGCGCGACATCGGCAGAGGCGAACACTCGATGATATCCACGTTGAGCGCATCCAGCAACACGCACACGCCGAGAATATCCGCAATGGCGTCCACCGCGCCCACCTCGTGAAAATGCACCTGCTCAACCGTCGTGCCGTGTACGCGCGCTTCCGCCTCCGCCATCCGACGGAACACCTCGCCTGCCCGCTCTTTCGCCCGCGTTGATGCGGAGCTTTGTTCGATAATCGCCAGCACGTCGGACAAATGGCGGTGAGGTTGCTCCTCATCGGAGTGGATACTTACGTCTATCGCCTCTATCCCGTTGACGGTGGTTTTCTCAATATGATAGCTCCAGCCCTGCAGGGGCAGGCTACGCCATACCTCTTGCAGAGCCTGCTCTGATGCCCCCGCACCGAGCAGTGCTCCCAGAGCCATGTCGCCCGATATGCCTGAAAAGCAGTCAAAATAAGCCACGCGCATCACGTTTCCTCCTATCTCTTGCCGTTGTCACGATACTTGTTGTATGATACACTTAGCCTTGTGACGTTGGTTTCCCTTTCGGAAGGAGGTTACTCATGAGAGTGTCACGATGGATATGGTCTGTTATCGTCGGTATCACCGTGCTTAGCCTGGCATCGTCCGCACAGGAGCCGCCAAAACAGCCTTCCGGTGCAAAGGCATCGCAACCGTTCACCCGCACCGCGGCGCCGGACCCTGCGCTCCCACCCGTGGCGATGCTGGCAAGGCTCCTGGTGCTCACCCCGGAGCAGGAGCAGAAAGTACGCCAGCTCTTTGCCGAACACAACAAGAGCTACGGCGAAATACTTCAGCAAAAGCTGCAGCCGAAGGAGCGACAGCAGAAACTGCGCGAGCTGCGCAAGAGCCTGCAGAAGAAGCTGGAGTCCGTGTTGACGCCACAGCAGCTACAGAAATTGCGCCATCTGGACCCGGAGGCGATGCTGGTAGATAGGCTCACTATCGCCTTAAAGCTCACGGAGGAGCAAAGCACCCAGCTGCTGGAGGTCATGCGCGAGCAAAGCGCCGGTATCCGCGCCATTGAAAAACAGGCACAGGAGAACGGCTGGAGCGAGCAGCAGAAAAAGCAGAAGCTGGCGGAACTGCGCAAACAGATGGATGAGAAGGTGAATAAAATCCTGACGCCAGAGCAACAGCAAAAGCTCCGACAACTCCTGCAGGGCGAACCCGAGAAACCGGCAACACCTCCGAAGGAGGAACAAAAGCCGTCGCCGCAGCCGCAGGCTTCAGCCTGCGCTTTCGCCATTTGACGAAATCGCGTCAACCCAATATAATGATGCGCAAGTGAGAAGCAAGGAGGAATGCACGTGAGTACAACGACGCATTTTACTTTGAGTCAGGCGGACATCCCGACACACTGGTATAACATCCTTACCGATTTACCGGAGCCGCTGCCACCACCTCTGCATCCGGCTACTCAGCAACCCATCAAGCCGGACGATATGCTTGCCATCTTCCCCGAGAACCTGGTGATGCAGGAGTTCAGCCCCGACCGATGGGTGGAGATACCGGAGCCGGTTCGGGAGGTGTATGCCCTGTGGCGTCCAACCCCCCTCCTGCGTGCGGTAAGGCTGGAGAAAGCGTTGCAAACACCGGCGCACATCTACTACAAGTACGAGGGAGTGAGCCCCGCCGGAAGCCATAAACCGAACACCGCCGTCGCGCAAGCATACTACAATAAGGTGGCTGGCATCGAGCGTCTGGCAACGGAAACAGGCGCGGGGCAATGGGGTTCCGCGCTATCGCTGGCGTGCCGATTGTTCGGGCTGGAGTGTACCGTGTATATGGTGAAGGTGAGCTACTACCAGAAGCCCTACCGCAAGATGATGATGGAGACCTGGGGCGCGACCGTCTATCCCAGCCCCAGCGAGAACACCGAATACGGACGCAAACTGCTGAAGGAAGACCCCGACTGCCCGGGTAGCCTGGGCATCGCCATCAGCGAAGCGATAGAGGACACGGTGCGCTCGAAGAACACCAAATACTCTCTCGGTAGCGTGCTGAACCACGTCTGCATGCATCAGACCGTCATCGGACTGGAGTCCATCAAGCAGATGGAGATGGCAGGTGAAGAGCCGGACGTGATTGTCGGCTGTGTAGGCGGTGGAAGCAATTTCGCCGGTCTGGCGTTCCCCTTCGTGCGCCAGAAAATCACCGAGGGCAAGAAGTATCGTGTGGTAGCAGTCGAGCCGAGCGCATGTCCGTCGATGACAAAGGGCGAACTGCGCTATGACTTCGGCGACACCGCAATGACCACCCCCCTGCTCTGGATGTACACGCTGGGGCATGACTTCATGCCGCCCAAGATTCACGCCGGCGGATTGCGTTATCACGGCATGGCACCGCTGGTAAGCCACCTGTACAAGCTGGGGTTGATTGAGGCGGTTGCCTACCCGCAAACGAAAGTGTTCGAGGCGGCGGTGACCTTTGCCCGCACAGAGGGGGTTATCCCCGCGCCCGAATCGGCTCATGCGGTGCGCGCCGTGATAGACGAAGCCATCCGGGCGCGCGAGGCAGGCGAAAAGAAGGTTATCCTATTTAACCTGTCCGGGCACGGACTGCTGGACCTCACCGCGTACGAGGCGTACCTGTCCGGTTCGCTACAGGATGTGTAACATGTCTGTTTGGAGGGCGATCTCCTGCTGAGCCGTACGAAATACCTCCTCCCGACCTCCCCGTGGACGGGGATGGCTGGGGTGGAGGCTAAACCAGCTTATCAGGATGTTCGCCCTCACACCTTCCAGGAGGCGCGGCAATGGCGGAAATGCAGATGGTACTGATTGTATGCGATGCGGGTGTGACTGCACGGGTGACGGAGATAATCAACGAAGCGGGGGCACCGGGATATACCGTTTTGCACGACGCTACCGGCAAGGGGGAAAGCGGTCCACGCGAGAACACGCCGATATGGCCCGGCTTGAACAGCGTCATCCTGTGTGCTGTGCCCACCGACCGCGTGCCGGACATTCGTGAGGGGTTAGACGCTCTGCGCAAGCAGCGCAGCGCAAGACATCTGCCCCTGAAGATGTTCGTATGGGCTCTGGAAGAGGTGCACTAACCCAGGTTCGTTCTGCACAATACCGTGTCGTGCTTGAAGTTCACATCGTCCCTTTCGGGAAAGTCCACCAGGGTGTGCAACCCGCGGCTCTCGTGTCGGCGCAGGGCGCACTGCACAATGAGGTTGCCGACGATAGCGAGGTTCCAGTCCTCCCACGCCTCCACACGATGAGGCTCTTTTTGCATGGCCGCCTGAGCCTGTTGAGCGATGAGTTGCAGTTGCTGTGCCGCCTCTTCTAACGATGCCAGCTTGCGCACAATGCCCACCTTCTGATGCATGACCTCGTGCAATCGGCGACGGACGCCCTCCTGTCCCACCTCTTCCGAGACGCCACCCGCCTGCGCAATGGCTTCCAGCGTGGGCACGGAATCGGTCGGCGGTTGGCTCCAGCCAGCCTCACAGGCGTGAAGGGCGGCGCGGTCGGCGAACACCAGCGCCTCCAGCAGGCTGTTGCTGGCGAGACGGTTCGCACCGTGCACTCCCGTGCAGGCAACCTCCCCGGCAGCGTAGAGACGCGGGATAGAGGTTCTGCCGTACAGGTCGGTCTGCACGCCACCGCACATGTAATGCGCGGCGGGCACCACGGGTATCCACTCCCGCGCCATATCGATGCCCACACTCTCCAGCCTGCTGTAGATGACGGGAAATCGCTGGCGCAGAAACTCCGCAGGGCGATGGGTGATGTCCAGATACACGCACGGGATGCCCAGTCGTTTTGTCTCCGCGTCGATGGCGCGGGCAACCACATCACGCGGTGCGAGGTCTTTCATGGGGTGGTACTTCTCCATAAACGGCGTGCCATCCGGCAGGCGTAAGATTGCCCCCTCGCCCCGCACCGCCTCGGAAATGAGAAAACTGCGCGCCCCGGGGTGGTACAGGGTGGTGGGGTGGAACTGCATGAACTCCATATTGGCAATGCACGCGCCCGCCCGCCATGCCATGCCGATGCCGTCACCTGTGGCGATAGGCGGATTGGTGGTATGCGGATAGACCTGTCCGCAGCCACCCGTCGCCAGAAGCAGCGCCCGCGCGAAAAACGCCTCCGGCTCGTCGGAGTGGGTGTTGAGCACCCAAGCGCCCACACACTCCCCATCGCGGATAATCAGGTCCAGCGCAAAGAAGTGCTCATGGATGGTAATCCGCGGGTGATGGCGAGTGGCTTCCAGCAGGGTGCGCTCGATCTCCCAACCCGTCTGGTCGGCGTAATGCACGATGCGGTTGCGCGAGTGGCCTCCTTCACGCCCCAGAGCCAGCACAGGGTTGCCCTGTGCATCGCGCTCCATGTCGAAGCGCGCTCCCAGCTCGATCAACCGTCGAATCTGGCGCGGCCCTTCCTGCACCAGCACGCGCACTGCGTCCTCGTGGCACAACCCCGCCCCCGCGTTCAGGGTGTCCTGAATGTGCAGGTCAAAGGTATCCTCCGGCGACAGTACCCCGGCAATGCCTCCCTGCGCGTAGTTGGTGTTGGACTCGCTGCGCTCCTTTTTGGTGATAACCACCACCTCTGCCTGTTCCGCTGCACGCAGAGCAAAGGTCAACCCCGCAATCCCACTGCCAATCACGACAAAATCGGTCTGATGGACATTCATCCTTCCGTGCCTCGCTGTTGGTTACCAGGTAACCTTATTTTACCCTGAGGGAAAGAGGAAGTCCTCTATGGAGGTGAGAGCCGGGTGAATCGTTTACATTTTCCCCTTTTGCGCTTATAATACATCCAAGATGTCACTCAGAAAGAGGTACAGTGTATTATGTCTGCGGGGTTGATAGAGGTCTGCTTTATTCTGCTGCTGGCGTTGCTGGTCACAGAGGTGATGGCACAGCCTCTGCCATATCCGCCCGCCCGTAAAGTAGATGTTGTGGATAACTACCATGGTACGCCTGTACCCGACCCTTACCGCTGGCTGGAAGACACCGAATCCCCTGACACGAAGGCATGGATAGAAGCGCAGAATGCGCTAACTTTGCCCTATTTGCGCAGCCTGCCGCACCGCGAGCCGCTCAGGCGCATTCTCACCCGGCGGTGGAACTATGTACGCTATGGCATCCCCTTTAAGCGAGGCAGGCGCTACTTCTACTTCAAGAACGATGGGTTGCAAAATCAGGCGGTGCTCTACTGGCAGCCGACGCTGACAGGCAAACCGCGCGTGCTGCTCGATCCGAACCTGCTCTCGCCCGACGGCACAGTATCGGTTTCGAACGTGTCGGTCTCGGAGAACGGGCGCTGGCTAGCATACGGGTTATCCGACGCCGGCTCTGACTGGCAGCATATCAAGGTGCGCTCGGTGGAGACGGGCGAAGACCTGCCCGATGACCTGCAGTGGGTGAAGTTCTCCAGCATCGCATGGACAAAGGATGGCAAAGGCTTTTTCTACTGCCGCTACCCCGAACCGCCGAAAGATGCTAACCCGATGTGGCATCCCAACCTGAATCAGAAACTGTACTACCATCGCCTCGGCACGCCACAGTCGGAGGACCTGCTCGTCCTGGAGCGACCGGATAAACCTGAATGGCGGTTTTCCGTCGTGGTGAGCGAGGACGGGCGTTACGCGGTTATCGAAATCACCGAGGCGGGCCCCAAGAACCCGATAGCAGTGATAGACCTGAAGCGTCCTAACCAGCCCGCAGTGCAGTCGCCGATACAGTTCTTGATAGACCAGTTTGAGGCATCCTACCAGTTCCTGGGCAACGACGGCACGCTCTTTTACTTCCGCACCGACCTCGACGCGCCACGAGGCAAGGTGGTGGCGATAGACCTGCGTCAGCCTGACAAAGCGCATTGGAAAACCATCCTGCCCGAAGGCGAGGACCCCCTGCAGGCGGTCACGCTGATGGGCAAGCAGATGGCGGTGGTTGCCCTGCACAACGCGACCAGCAGAGTGTGTCTTTACACCCTGAAAGGCGAGTTTGTCAAGGAGATACCCCTGCCCACGCTGGGCACATGCAGTGGGTTCGTCGGCAGGCGCAGTCAAGAGGAGTTCTTCTACGGCTTCACCTCATTTGTGTATCCCTACACCATCTACCGTTATGATGCCCGTACCGGCGAAAGCACTCTGTTCCATGCACCTCAAATAGAGGGGTTAGACCCCTCACAGTACGAGACGACGCAGGTGTGGTATCGCAGCAAGGACGGTACGCGCGTGCCGATGTTCATCACCCATCGCAAAGGCTTACAGCGTCACGGCGAGAACCCCACCCTGCTCACCGGATACGGCGGCTTCAATATCTCCATCACCCCCTATTTCTCGGTGACGAACCTGGTGTGGTTGGAACAGGGTGGTGTTCTGGCGATACCCAACCTGCGCGGTGGAGGCGAGTTCGGCGAGGAGTGGCATCAAGCAGGCACAAAAGAGCGCAAACAGAACGTGTTCGACGACTTTATCGCCGCTGCGGAGTACCTGATAGACCATCGTTACACCAATCCGCGCAAGCTGGCAATACGCGGCGGTTCTAACGGGGGATTGTTGGTAGGAGCGGTCATGTGCCAGCGACCTGACCTGTTTGCGGTGGCATTGCCTGCGGTAGGTGTCATGGATATGCTGCGCTACCACAAGTTCACCATCGGCTCGGCGTGGAAAGAGGACTACGGTACCAGCGATGACCCGCAGATGTTCAGAGTGCTATACGCCTACTCGCCCCTGCACAATCTGAAGCCCGGTGTGCGCTACCCCGCCACGCTGGTCACTACCGGCGACCATGACGACCGCGTGATGCCTGCGCACTCTTTCAAGTTCGCCGCGCGGCTACAGGAGGTGCAGGCGGGTGACGCCCCGGTGTTAATACGCATCCAGACCCGTGCCGGACACGGCGCGGGCAAACCCACTTCGCTCGTTATCGAGGAAGAGGCGGACGTGCTGGCATTCACCATGTACCACCTAGGTATGGAGGTACCCAAAGAATGATTATCGACATGCACACTCATATCGGCGACCTGCGCGCTCTGAGCAACATGCACCGCAAGCCCATCACGATAGAGGACCTCGTCGCCCGCCTTGATGAAGAGGGCATTGACAGAGCGGTTTTGCTACCGTGGCCTGCCTCGCCGTCGGCGACATCTCGCAAGAGGTGTATGATACAATAACATACAGGAACGCGCTGAAGGTGTTGAAACGGATGCACACTTTCATGGAGAAGGGCTAGTCCGATGGATGCACAATCCCTGCGCCAGCGTGTAGAGTCGGGTGAGGACATCCACACGGAGTTCAAAGCGGCTCCGGTTCATCCGGACGATCTGGCTGCCGAGCTGGTTGCTTTCGCAAACACAGACGGGGGTGACATCATTTTTGGAGTGGATGATGAACGCCACATCGTAGGGGTAAGCGAAGCGGACTCGCTCATGCGCCAGGTGGACAATGTGGCTTATCAGAACTGCGAACCGCCGATTACCGTGGCGCAGGAGACGGTCTCCACACCGGAGGGACTGGTGGTAGTGGTGCATGTGGCAAAGGGAGAGATGCGCCCATACCGCACACGACGAGGCGACTATTTCATCCGCACTACTACAGGAAGACGGCGAGCCACCCGGCAGGAGCTGCAACGACTATTCCAGGCGGTGGAAAGTCTGTTTTTTGAGGATACACTGGTGCTCAAAGCAACCACCAAAGACATGGATTTCCCCGCCTTCGCACGGTTTCGCCAAGTGGTTGTCGGTGAGGTAGAGGTGGACGATGAGCAAATGATGCTGAACTGGTCGTTATTGCAGCATCACGCGGGCAAATTACACCCTACCGTAGGCGGCATGCTCCTGTTCGGACGCGAACCTCAACGTTTTCTGCCTTACGCCTATGTGAGCGTGGCGCGTATCCCGGGCACCGACACCTCTTCTCCCCCATCTGATGCGAAGTCTGTTGAGGGTAACCTGTTCGACCAGCTAGAAGACACGGCGCGTTTTTTGCGCATTTACCTGCCTTCCCCACACCGTATACACGGGTTTGAGCCGGAGACACAACCGGAGATACCCGAGGAAGCACTACGCGAGTTCATCGTCAACGCCCTTGTGCATCGTGACTACACCCTCTCATCCCCGGTGCGCGTGTTCGTGTTGAATGACCGCATAGAGGTGCGCAGTCCGGGCGGTCTGCCTAACTCGGTGACAGTAGAGATGGTCAAGGCAGGCTTAGCGCACGTGTTGCGCAACCCGCACATCTACACCTTCTTCCGACGCGCGGGCTTAGTGACCGACACCGGTAACGGTGTACGGCGAGCGATGCGCCTGGTCAAAGAGGCGGTGGGAGCAGAGCCGGTCCTCTGCGAGCAGGGAGTGGAAACAGTTGTCGTCGTACCGCGCCGAACCTCTTCTTAGAGAGCAACGGAGACTGCTGTGAGTGAAACCGCAAAACCGGAGCAGAGAGTTCCTTACCATCTCAAGGCGGTGCAATGGCTCCCGCCGGATCAGCCTGCCCTGCTGGGCGAAGCGTCTATCAGTGAGGCGTTCGAGCGCAATCGGGGCGTGCTATGGGTAGATATTGCTGCCTACGACACCTCTGCTGCGTCACACCTGCTTACCCAGCAATTCGGTTTCCACCCGCTGGCGGTAGAGGACGCTCTCAGCCCCTACGAACGCCCCGCTCTGCAGCGATACGACGGGGTGCTCTTTCTGACAGCACACGCGGTGCAACAACAGGATGGTGAGGAAACTTACAGCGAGGTGGGCTTCTTTCTGGGCAAGCATTTCCTCGTGACCGTGCATACCCAGCCAGCACCGCTTGTTGACCACTGGTTCGAACGCTGGACCACCCAGCCGGAGCGGGTAGGCAAGACACCCGCGCACCTGCTACATCTTCTGCTGGATGCGATAGTAGATGAGTATTTCCCCATCGGCGACACGCTGGAGGAGAAGGCGGACGACCTGGAAGATGCTATTTTCACCGGTAGCAGCAGCGTGCAGGTGGCGGACATCTTGCAGGTGAAGCGCAGGTTGCTGGAGCTGCGCCAGCACATCACCCCTTTGCGCGACATCCTGAATGCCCTGCTGCGCCGTGACATAGAACTCATCCCCGACGAGATGGTTCCCTATTTGCAGGATGTGTATGACCATACCCTGCGCATTGCCGAACTCGCCGACCTCAACCGCGACATTCTGGCGGGTGTGCTGGATGCGCACCTGTCGGTTGTCTCCAACCGGTTGAACGAGGTGATGCGTATCCTCACAGTCATTTCTACTATCCTCATGTCCGCCGCGCTGATTGCAGGCATCTATGGCATGAACTTCGTGCACATGCCTGAACTGCAATGGAAGGCAGGTTATCCCTTTGCAGGGGCGATGATGGTGCTGGTGGGAGCGATCGAGTGGTACATCTTCAAGCGCAAGGGGTGGATATAGGATGATACGGTATATCCTGTCGCGGCTGTTGCAAGCGATTCCTACCCTGTTGCTTATCTCTTTCTTGACCTTCCTCATGGGCTTTCTGGCGCCGGGCGACCCTATCCGCATGATTTTAGGTGAGCATTCCGACCCGCAAGCGGTGGCGCAAGTGCGACGCGAGCTGGGGCTAGATCAGCCCTGGTACGTGCAATATGGGCGTTTCGTCTGGAACGCAGTGCGCGGCGATTTCGGCATCTCGCTGTACAACCGCCGTCCCGTCGGTGACATCATCCGCGAGTCGTTTCCTGCTACCGCCACGCTGGCGGTGCTAGCTATCCTGCTGGCGATTACTGTTGGCGTCCCAGCAGGCATCGTGGCGGCGGTATGGCATAACCGGTTACCGGATCGGCTGAGCATGACGGGCGTGGTACTGGGTATCTCCGTGCCCAATTTTGTGCTGGCGACGCTGCTGATACTATTGGTCTCTGTGCAATTGGGGTGGTTGCCTGTAGCGGGGTGGGGAGCACCGGAGTATCTGGTGTTGCCCGTGCTGGTGTTGGCGGCGCGTCCGGCGGCGAGCATCGCGCGTTTCACCCGCACCTCGATGCTGGAGGTACTGCAGCAGGACTATATCCGCACCGCCCGCGCGAAGGGTGTGCCTGAACACGTAGTCATCCTGAAGCACGCCTTGCCCAACGCGCTGCTGCCGGTGGTCACCGTTATCGGCAACGCCTTTGGCTACCTGTTAACGGGGTCGTTCATTGTGGAGACGGTGTTCGCGGTGCCGGGTGTGGGCTATAAATCCATCGAAGCCATCCTGCGCCGCGACTATCCCGTCATTCAGGCAACCACGCTGCTGTTCGCGTTCCTGTTTGTCGTGGTCAATCTGGGGGTGGATATGCTGTACACGAGGTTAGACCCCAGAGTGCGATTTCGAGGGTGAACTTAGCTGGCAGATATGCATTACCACATCTACCGGGTTGTAACGATGAAAGGTGCTAATCAGCAGGAGAATCGGTGTAATATGACGAATCCTACCAAAACAATGCTATCTGCATTTCTTTTTCTCACACAACGACGTGTAGGGGGTGTTCTCAGTGTTGCGTATCCTGCATCTGGCTGACCTGCATCTGGGGTACCGTCCCGGCAATTCCAACGTGCCCGCCAACCTCTTCG
>JBMFOT010000019.1:0-49457 GCA_049969495.1 Armatimonadota bacterium | reverse complement strand
GGTGCTGTTCGGAGAGCGTACCGCGCGTGCCCGTGAGCGACTGGAACATTCCCCTGTCAAGGTCACTCTGCTGGGCGCGGGGATCGGGTTAGTATTGGGCTTTCTCGTCGTGGCGCTCATCAACCACCCCATTCCCTGGCTGAAGCTCGTCGGCTGGATGATCTACCTGCTGATGCTGGTGGCAGCAGCCATTGGCTTCAGCGGAATAGCGACACTGGTAGCCCACCGTCTGGCAGCGCTCGAGCCCGCCCTGACGCCGTATAGCGCCCTGTCACGAGGCGCGCTGTTTTGCGTGCTGGCAACGTTGGTGCCGATACTGGGCTGGTTCGTGGTGGGTCCGCTGATGACCTTTGCGTCGATAGGGGCGGGGGTGGAGGCTCTGTTTACCCGTTCGCACGCTGTGGCACCCTCCCAGCCTGCCAATACCGCAGCCTCCTAGCCGAAAGAAGGTGAAGACGGTGCAACTGAGCCGCAGAGAGTGCCTGCGCTTTGCGCTGGCAGCAGGAGTGAGCCTGCTCACCGGCTGTCAGTCGGCTCTGCGTCGGGCGATGGCTCCGCCACCGCTCGTCACCGGTTTGCCGGTGCACAAGCACCTGTCCGCCGACGTCCTCTGGCTGAACCGCGTGACCTTTGGCGTGACACTGACCGAGCTGGACCGGCTGGCGGAGATGGGCAAAATCGCCTATCTTGAACAGCAACTGCACCCCAACGAGATGGGCGAACAGTGGCTGGTGCGGCTGCGCTTACGCGGCTTCGAGATATTTCAGACTGCGCCTGCCGAGCTGGGCGACCTGCCTGTGCCCGAGGTGCTGCGCCAGCTGCAACAGCATGCCATCCTGCGCGCGGTGTACAGCCGCTACCAGCTGCACGAACGCCTGGTAGACTTCTGGCGCGACCACTTCAACGTGTTCGCCAGCAAGGGATTGTGCGCCTATTACCTGCCTCAGTACGAGCGCGACGTGCTGCGCAAGCACGCGCTGGGCAGGTTCCCTGACCTGCTGAAGGCGACCGCTCGCAGCCCTGCTATGCTCCTCTACCTGGACAACTACCGCAACCGCCGCGGTGTGCCGAACGAAAACTACGCCCGCGAGCTGATGGAGTTGCACACGCTGGGCGTACATGGCGGCTACACCCAGAGGGATGTGCAGGAAGTGGCGCGTTGCTTTACCGGATGGACGGTGGAAGAGCGGTTCCTGCGCCCACGCGGCACGTTCCGCTTTGACCCCCCGCAACACGACAACGGCGAGAAGCATGTGCTCGAACGGCATATCCCTGCCGGCGGAGGTGAAAGCGACGGCGAGCGCGTGCTGGAGATGCTGGCGATGCATCCTTCCACCGCAAAACACCTTTGCAGGAAGCTGTGCGTGCACTTCATGGGGCACGCGCCGGATGCAACCGTCCACCGTCTCAGTGAGGTATATCTGAGCACCGAGGGCGATATCAGCGAGGTGCTGCGCGAGCTGTTGCTGTCGGAAGAGTTCCTGCAGTCGCCGCCTGCCTTCAAGCGTCCTTTCGACTACATGGTGTCCGCTCTGCGTGCGCTGTATGCCCTGACCGACGGCAATCGTCCCTTGCAGGAGCATCTGGAGAAGATGGGGCAACCGCTCTATCGGTGGCCCCTACCCGACGGCTATCCGCACGGTGAGGAGGCATGGAAGGGAACCGTGCTGGCGCGGTGGAACTTCGCTATTGCGCTGTGTGCCAACGAGATACACGGCACCCGGGTAGACCTGCCTGCTCTGGTCGGCAAGTCGCCCGCCTCCGACGCGCTGTTACAAACCATCTTCTGCTTGCCGCCCGATGCGCCCTCATTGCGTTTCCTGCGTGAGAGGTTGCGTGGTAGCCTGGCGCAGCAGGCGGCACTGATACTGGCGTCGCCGCAGTTCCAGTGGCGATATTGACCTTCTTGGATGAAACAAAGGAATGGGGGGCAAAATATGACAAGGTATCCTGGTGAGGAAGAGCACTCTCCTGCAAGACGCCAAATACTGTTGGGCGGCGTTTCTGCGGTGCTGGGATGGTTTCTGGGCGGGGGAAGCGCACTGGCGCAAATCGTCCTGAACCCTCCTCGTACTCAGAGAAAGGGCGATGTGCTGGTATGTCTGTTCCTTCGCGGCGGCGCGGATGGATTGAACGTGGTTGTCCCCTATGCAGAGGACGCCTACTACCGCAACCGCCCCTCGCTGGCGATACCCGCGCCCAACGACCGCCGCCGCAGCGCCGGTGAACGTGCCATCGCCCTCAACGACCTGTTTGCGCTACATCCCGCGATGAAACCGCTCTACCCGCTGTACGCAGAGGGCAAGCTGGCAATTGTGCACGCCTGTGGTTCGATGGAAAAATCGCGCTCGCACTTTGAAGCCATGTCCGCCATGGAACGCGGCGTCGCCGAGGCAAAGGCGAGTATCGGGACCGGCTGGATTGCTCGCCATCTGCTCAGCGTGCCGCGAAAAGGCTCCTCGCCCCTGAGGGCTGTGGCGTTCAGCAACGTGCTGCCCGAGTCTCTGCGCGGCATCACCGATGCGGTCGTGCTGCAAACTCTCTCCGACTTTCGCCTTGCCATGCCGAAGAGCATGGGTATCACGCAAGCGGAAGAGCTTCAGCATACCCTGCGCGAGATGTACGCGCAAGCCGGGAAACACGAGGTGAGCCAGACCGCTCAGGACACCCTGCAGGTGCTGCAAGCGCTGCAACGTGTGGACCCATCCCGTTATCGACCTGCCGGCGGTGCGGTCTATCCCCATAGCGAGCTCGGGCGTGGGCTGAAGCAAGTAGCCGCTTTGATAAGGGCGCAGGTAGGGCTGGAGGTTGCTTGCCTAGATAAGGGGGGCTGGGATACGCACGTCGCGCAGGGCAGCACCGCCGGCTGGATGGCGGCGAACCTGACCGACCTTGCCCAAAGCCTCTCCGCTTTTGCAAGAGATATGGGGGAGCAGATGCGACACATTACCCTGGTAGCGATGACCGAGTTCGGCAGGCGCGTGCGTGAGAACAGCGGACTGGGTACCGACCACGGACGCGCTGGGGTGATGCTGGTTCTTGGCGGAGGCATACGGGGTGGCAAAGTGTATGCTCGCTGGCCCGGCCTGGAGCCACATCAGCTAGAGGAGCCGGGCGACCTGCGCGTCACCACCGATTACCGCGAGGTGCTGGCGGAGGTGGTGTGTAAACGGTTGGGCAATCCCCATGTTGCGCGGGTGTTTCCGGGTGTGAATGTACGGCGGTTAGGCGCCTTGGGTCTGATATAAAAATAAAAACCTCGTGGCTGGAATCTCCTTCCCAACCGCATGTATCTAACTCTGTGGAAAACACAGAGGATGAGCAAACGATGAACAGTCAGCCAAGAGTAATTGTCTTCTCAACACCGAACTGCCCTTACTGCAACATGGCGAAGCGATACCTGCGCGAGCGGGGCATCCGCTTCCGCGACGTGGACGTGAGCCGCGACCCCGCCGCCGCGCGCGATATGGTACGCCGGTCAGGACAGCAGGGCGTGCCGGTTATCGACATCAACGGTAAAATCGTGGTCGGCTTCGACCGTGCTAAAATCAACCAGCTGTTAGGACTGAAATAAACGTCATCCGGAGGGAAGCATCATGAGCAACAACACCACACCACCCATCCAGCCGCTTGGCTCGCGGGTACTGGTGCAACCGATAGAGGAAGAATCCCGAACGGCGGGGGGCATCTTCCTGCCTGATACCGCCAAGGAGAAACCGCAGCTCGGTCTGGTGGTCGCGGTCGGCGACGATGAGGAGATCAAGGTGCAAGCGGGAGATAAGGTCATCTTCCCCAAGTACACCGGCACCGAGTTTCGCTACAACGGTACCGACTATCTGATTATGGAATCGAACGACGTTCTGGCGAAGCTCACCGAAGGCTAAGGGAGGTGATGCGATGGAACTCAACTTCCAGCTCACTCCGTCCATCCCTGAGCAGGAGGAAGTGTACGACGTAGCGATTATCGGCGGTGGTCCGGCAGGTACCACCGCCGCCATTTACACCGCCCGCGCCAACCTGAAGACGCTGGTGATCGACAAGGGCATCGCCAACGGTGCATTGGGCATCACCAGCAAAATCGCCAACTACCCCGGCATTCCGGGCGAGATTAGCGGAGAGGAACTGGTGCGCCGAATGCGTCAGCAGGCGGAATCGTTCGGGGCGGTGTTCGTGCAGGATCGTATTCAAGCTACCGACCTGCTGAGTGACCCCAAGGTGCTGTTCGGCAATAGCGGAACCTACACCGCGAAGGCGGTGATTATCGCTACCGGTTCGATGGGGCGGGGCAACCGGGTGCATGGCGAGGACCGCCTGTTGGGGCGTGGGGTATCGTACTGCGCTACCTGCGACGCCGCCTTCTTCCGCGATGCGGAGGTCGCCGTCGTGGGCAGCAGCGAAGAGGCGGTAGAGGAGGCGTTGTTCCTGACACAGTTTGCCAGTAAGGTGCACTTCCTTTCCCCCAAGCGGGAGATTCACGCTGATGCAGAGCTGGTCAAGGAGCTGATCGAACACCCGAAGGTCATCATGTACTGGGGCGCGAGCTTGCGCGAGGTGCTGGGCGAGCAGAAGGTGGAAGCCATTCGTTACCGCACGCCCATCGGCACGGAGGAGACATTGCCGGTAGCGGGTGTGTTCATCTACCTGCAGGGCGGACACCCGATAACCGATTTTCTCGGTGGGCAGTTGCCCCTCAGCGAAGGCGGATGCCTGATGGTGGATTCGGAATACCAGACCGCCATTCCCGGCGTGTACGCGGTTGGCGACGTGCTGTGCAACCATGTGAAGCAGGCGGTCGTGGCTGCAGCGGAGGGGGCGGTTGCTGCGATGGCGGTGGAGAAGCACCTGCGCGGACGCAAGAAGCTGGTGGTGGACTGGTCCAAGTAGGGCATCGCCTGACGGCGATGCCCTATTACTCCGCCACACGTGATTTTCCGGATATGAGTAGAGCAGTTTCGCGTGGTGGTGACGTACTATGCTCCCCTGGGCATCGTGATCGCAGGCGGTTTCAGGTACATCGGAACGAGGGTCAGCGGATTATCGCGGTGCCCCTGCTCCAGTAAAGTTGTACCCAACCTGCCCAGCGTTTCCGCGCGAGGATACGTTACCGGCGCGAGGCAAATCGGGTAGTCCGCCAGAGCCTGTTGTAGTTCCACCGGAATACTACCCACCAGCACAATGTCGCCGCCGATGAAGGGCAGAAGGATGTCGTGCAGGTTCTGAGGGGTATACACCGCACGCTCAGAGAGGGGTTGGGGCACGTCGAAACCGCCTTCATACACGCAAGCATACACCTCGCCCTTGCGGGCGGGAACTACCGCACATACCACCTGATGCGGGATAAAAGTATACTCCGCCGCGAGGATGTCCAGACTGCACACGCCTACTATCGGTTTGGCGTGCACCTGTGCGAAGGTCTTGGCGGCCATCACTCCCACGCGCGTGCCGGTGAACGAGCCCGGTCCCAGCCCCACGGCGAAGGCGTCCACTTCCGCTATCTGCCATCCGGCGGTGTGCAGTACGTGGTCGATAAACGGGATGAAGCGGGTAGAGAGCTGCATCCCGTGCGAGAAGGTCAGCACCGCCATCGGTTTGCCGTCCTGCACCGCCGCGATACTGCAGATGTCACCCGTTGTCTCTAATGCCAGCAGACGCAAGGCTCTCCTCCAGTTGATTCAGACGTTGTTCGTAACGCTCGCCATACGCGGTCAAGGTAATGCGCCGATTTTCATCCATCCCACCTTCCAGTAGCACCTCCAGTCGCTCCTCTGGGAGAGCCTCGGCGATGTGTTCTGCCCACTCAATGGCGAAGACACCGCCTCGCTCAAAATATTCTTGTAGACCGAGGTCAGCCGCCTGCTCCGCACCTTCCAGGCGGTAAGCGTCGGCGTGGAAGAAGGGCAGCCGTCCCCGGTGTTCACGGATAAGGGTGAACGTCGGGCTGAGTACGGGTTCGTTGACACCCAGTCCGCGCGCGATGCCCTGCGCCAGCGTGGTTTTACCTGCGCCCAGCTCCCCGCGCAGCCAGATGATGTCGCCCGGCTGTAGCACCTGCGCGAGAGTCGCCCCCAGCTGGCGTGTTTGTTCTGCACTATGTGTGTGTATGGTGATAGACATAGAGATAACGCCCCCACTGGCACGAGTAACAGCAACCGCTTACTGTCATAACGATAGAGCGAGATTCTTCGCTTGCGCTCAGAATGACAGGAAAGCAGAACCGCTCCGCTCGCATCCGAAAATCACGCTTGACAGAGCCTAATCCTTCCAATCCGCGATGAAGATATTGGTTTCGCCCCGTGTTTTGCTGTTGCGGTTGGAAGCAAATATCAGCTTCTTGCCGTCGCGCGAGAACATCGGGAAGCCATCGAACTCGGGCGTATACGTCACCCTCTCCAGCCCCGTGCCGTCCACGTTGATAATGTACAGGTCAAACTCACGTCCGCGCGGGTCCTGGTGGTTAGACGAGAAGATGATGCGTTTGTTATCGGGGTGCATAAAGGGCGCGAAGTTCGCTCCGCCCAAGTGGGTCACCTGTCGCTTGCCCGTGCCGTCGGAACGCATCACCCACACCTCCAGGTTCATCGGACGGATCGCCCGCTCCTGGAGCAGCGCTTTGTAATCGGCTATCTCTTCGGGCGTCTTCGGGTGGTAGGCGCGGTACACAATGTACTTGCCATCCCACGAGTAGAAGGGTCCGCCGTCGTAACCGAGCTCGTTTGTTAGTCGCTTCACCTTACCGGTGCGCAGGTCCATCTCATAGATGTCCAGGTCGCCGTCCCTGTCGGAGGTAAACAGCACCTTCTTGCCGTCCGGTGAGAAAGAGGCTTCCGCGTTGTAGCCTGCGCCGTCGGTAATCGCTTTGCGGTTGGAGCCATCGGCGTTTGCAATGTAGAGGCGATACGGATAGAGCCCCCACACATACCCTTTGGAACGGTCAGGGGGCGGAGGAGGCTCGTCTGACCACCAGTCGGTGCTGCTATACAGTATCTTCTTGCCATCTGGCGAGAAGAAACCGCAGGTGCAACGTCCTTTTCCGGACGAGACCAGCCGCACCTCCGAGCCGTCGGCGTTCATGATGAACATCTGGTCAGCCTTATAGGGTGGGCGTGTGGACTGAAAGATGATTTTCTTACCGTCGAACGAGAAGTACGCCTCGGCGTTCTCGCCACCGTTGGTTAGTTGCTCGACGTTTGCCAGATGTGTTTCGCGCGGGTCGTGCAGGATGTGTGGCAACGTGGCGGGTGGTTGCGCCCCACGCAGAGCCATCGCTGCCGCGAAGCCCAGAATCAGAAGGCAGGGAAACGCTCGCCGGAACATAGCACACCTCCACTCTCCTCCGATGCGGTAGAGATTCTTCATTGGCAAGGCGTTTCCCTGCTTTTGCTGGAGGCACTGCTGAGACCTCACCCCCTGCCTCCTTCCCTGTGAGGGAAGGGGGTATCCTCCCCTCTGCGCGCAGGAGAGGGGGCGGGGGTGAGGTCACTCTACGCTGCCCGTGGCAAGGAAGTGCCTCCCTCGCGCTCCGCTGCCTCGCGCAGGCGATCCAGACCAGCCGCGATCTCTTTACTGACGCTGCGCGCCTGCTCCAGCAACCGCTCCGCCTGCGCCTTGTCGCTGCGGTCGACGCAATCCACAATCTGGCGCGCGATCGCATGCAGTTTCTCGTGTGGTGGTTCGACCGCCCGGAACTCAGGCAGATGGGCGTATTGCTGCATCCCAAACGAGTAGTACCACTGCCCGAGCGCGCAGTTCTTGTGCGAGACCAGCTCCTCGCGCGGGATCTTCACGCCGCGGTACAGCAGGTTCTCCAAACGTTCTACCCAGCGCAGGTGTGCCTGCTTGAAGATATCCACCTTGCGATGGATATCGTTCGCCTCCTCTTGTGTGAGTACAAATTTGCCCACCGAGAAGCGCAGTTTGTCCACTACGCCGTTCAGTCCTTCTGCTTCCACGCTCACATTGTCCACAATGCGCGTGATGCTGTCCACCGCGTTGGTGCTGGAGGCGAGCATCTCCTCTGCCGCCGCGCTCGATTCCTGCGCTATCGCCGCGATGTGCTCAATCTCGCTGAGCATCTGCTGGGCGTTGGTCTGCACCCGCTCCACCGAAGAGGCTGACTGCTGCACCTGCTGGATAATGCTGTCTACCGCCTGCAGGATCTCCGCAAGCCCCTGTCCCACCTGCAGCGATTGCCTCACACCATCGCTGACCGCCGCGAGGTTCGCGTCCATCGCCTGCGCTGCCGCCTGTGCCTGCGCGGTCACCTCGTCGATAATCCTCTTAATCTGCTGCGTCGCCTGTGCCGATTGTTCCGCCAACCGGCGCACCTCATCCGCCACCACCGCGAAACCGCGCCCGTGCTCGCCCGCGCGCGCCGCTTCAATGGCTGCATTGAGCGCAAGCAGATTGGTCTGCCCCGCTATCTCCTCGATGGTGCCGAGGATACTACCGATATTGGACGCCATCGTCACCAGCTGCTGCAGCTGCTCCGCCAGAACGCGGGTATCCTTTTCCAGCGACTGCATCGCCTGCTCGGACTGGCGCAAGCCTTGCCGTCCTTGTTCGGCGACCTGGCCCACCTCGTTTGCCGTCTGCTGCGCGCCCAGCAGCTGGTCTGCCATTGCCCGGATGTCCTCCACAATCGCACTGACGCTCTCCACACCGCGCGAGGCGGAAAGCGCGGTCTGTTCCGCTCCTTTGGCGACCTCCTGCACCGCTTTCTGCAGCTGATGTAGCAGGTCTACCACGCTATCGCCACCTGCGCTGTCAGAGGAGACGAAGGCTTGCAGCAGTTCGTTGGTGTGCTGGACATGGTCCTGAACCTCCCTGGCGACGCGACGGACGTCCGCCAGCGTATCCGCCAGTGCCTGGCGCGCCCTGTCGAGATTGGCAACGAGAGTGTCGGAACGGTGGCTTCCTGTCGAAAGGCGTACGCTCAAATCGCCCTTCCCTATGCCTTCCAGTGCTTTCAACAGATCCTGCATTTGGCGGTGTGCCTGTCCGGTGTATTCTGAGATGTCTTCGTCCGTGTCCGGCGCCAAAGTGGAGGTGTCTACACCGAAGGTATGTATGAGGTAGATCAGGTACGAATCGGTGACCGCCTGCATATCGTAGTTGAACACCTTGAAAATCACCTCTTCGGCACGTGCGCGAAAAGCGGGCTTCCAGCGAAAAGCGCGTTGCAAGTGCTTGCGCACCAGACGTTGGTAGGTGGTGTAGCTACCCACGTACCACTTCTGGGGCAGGTCGATTACCACGTGCGCATAACCGATGCGCAAACGCCGTTCAAAGTAATCGGTACCGAATCGCCCACCGTTCGCCGCCTCCTGAAAGATATCGCGGAAGTACTGCGCCTGCGTCTTCTCCAGGCCTTGCCTCAGCTGTTCCAGAGTGATACCCTTCTTCTGGGCGTAGCGCTCGAAGAACCCGCGGGTGGGTGGGAAGGCGAACTGCACGTCGTAGAACTCCTTCGCGATAGTATCGGCGACTCGCTCCGCCCACGGTTGCAGCCGCTTCAGGATGCGCACATCGTCTTCGGTCAGGTGGATAAACTGCTTGCGCAGGTTCAGGTTGGTTTCGTTGATGTGCATGAAAGCGCACAGGTTGTCCATGCTCTCACCCCATGCGATCAAGATTCTCATCTCGATTATCGGCAGGAACTGGAAAGTTTAGCAGGGCAAAGATGAGGTTGCTGGGGCTACGCCTTATCCGCTTCCGTGCTGCCACATACAGCCGGCTCTTCCTCCTGTTCCCACAGCTGCTTGCTCAGTTTCACGTCGCGGGGCACGGGGATGGGATACCTGCCATCGAAACAGGCGAGGCAGAAGTGGTGGCGCTTCATGCGCACCGCACGCAACATGCCATCGATGCTGAGATAGCCCAGCGACGTGGCGCCAATCATCTGGCGGATCTCCTCCACGCTATGCGAGGCGGCGACCAGTTCTTCGCGTGTCGCCATGTCGATACCGTAGAAGCAGGGGTAGCGGATGGGCGGTGAGGTGATGCGCACGTGCACTTCCTTCGCTCCCGCTTCGAACAGCATTCGCACGATTTTGCCCGTGGTGGTTCCACGCACAATGCTGTCGTCCACCATCACCAGCTTGCGCCCGGCAATCACCTCGCGCAGTGGGTTCAATTTGATTTTGACGCCCAGCTCGCGCATGCGCTGATCGGGCTGGATGAAGGTGCGCTGGATGTAGCGGTTCTTAATCAGTCCTTCCGCGTAGGGGATGCCGCTCGCCTGCGCGAACCCCAGCGCCGCAGGGATGCCTGTATCGGGAATGGGGATAACCACCTGCGCGCCCGGGGCGGGATGCTCCCGCGCCAGCTCCTGCCCCATGCGCCTGCGCACTTCGTGCAGGGTACGGTTGTAGATGTGGCTGTCGGGGCGGGCGAAGTAGATGAACTCGAACATGCACAAGCTATGCTTCTGCAAGGGCACAGCCTGCTCCTCGCGCAAGCCGTTCTCGTCCATCACCAGCACCTCGCCCGGCTCTATCTCGCGCACAAAGTCCGCCCCCACCACGTTCAGCGCACAAGTCTCGGAAGCCACCACGTAATGACCGTTAATGTGCCCCAGACAAAGCGGACGCACACCATGGGGGTCGCGAGCAGCGATCAGGTGACGGGGGGTGAGGATGACCAGGCTGTATGCACCCGAAATCTGCTGCATCACCCGGCGCATGGCCTCTGCAGGGTCGCGAAACTCTGCCAGTTCGGTGGCAAGCAAGCGGGCGATGATTTCGCTGTCGTTGGTGCTGTGGAAGTGAGTGCCGATCTCCTGCAAGCGCAGGCGCAGTGGCGCGGCGTTGACCAGGTTGCCGTTGTGCGCCACTGCCAGCGTGCCGATGGGCGATTCGCAAATCACCGGCTGGGCGTTGCGCAGTACGCTGGAACCGGTCGTGGAGTAGCGTGTGTGTCCGATGGCGATGTGCCCGCGCAAGTAGCCCAGCGTCTCCTCGTCGAACACCTGCGAGACCAGTCCCATCTCCTTGTGCACCAGCACCCGCTCGCCATCCGAGACGGCGATGCCCGCGCTCTCCTGCCCGCGATGCTGCAGTGCGTACAGCCCGAAAAAGGTGATACGCGCCACGTCCTCGCCCGGCGCGTAAATGCCGAACACCCCGCACTCTTCACGCGGGTGGTCAAACCACACTCTTTCAGCGCCCATTCGTCACCATCCCCAAACCCGGCTCCGACATTCATAATGGTATCAGCAAACACCTCTCGAAAGCAAGCCTTGCCGAGGGTGTTCAAAAGAGCAGAGGGTACGCCACTACGTGGTACTATTTTGGATGGAGCGAAGCGGCTTCGCGTGCCTGCCCTTCTGAGCGCAGGCGCAGGGGTGCGTCTTATCGACATAATGAGATGCTTCGCTAACGCTCAGCATAACACAAAGCACACCAACCCTGTCGTCCTGAGCACAAGCGAAGAATCTCAGGAATGTTTCACCGCACCCCCCAGCGCCGTGCTGTCACCCCTGGCCATCGGCGTTCTGTACGTGGAAGTCAAAGTGGATGGGATCGTGGGTGGTCAAATGTCGCTGAATCTCTTTGACACGAACGGTGTGCAGACGGTCAGAGCCGTTCTGCAGGCTCAGTTCCAGCACGGCGTTATTTTTGCCTCCTTGCTGCACAATGGCATCCATTACCTCGCGGACGGGAACCAGTAGTTGCAGAGGCTCTATCCCCTTTCCGTACAGGCTGGCGGTGGCGTAACCTTTGCGCCGCCATTCTTTGCGTTCTCCCTTGGTCAGGCCGTGGTGCACCATTGCGCTGATAGCCATCACGTCCACCTCCCTTGCCAAAGTGTTTAAACCGCGCGACGCAAACGCAAAGCGTTCGTGACCACCGAAACGGAGCTGAGGCTCATCGCCAGCGCAGCGAGCATCGGGCTGAGATAGCCCATCGCTGCCAGAGGTATCCCCAGTACATTATACACGAAGGCGAAAAAGAGGTTCTGGCGGATCGTGCGCACCGTGGCGTGTGACAGCTTCAGAGCGGTTGCCACTCCGCGCAGGTCACTGCTCAGCAGGGCGATGTCTGCGCTTTCCAGCGCCACGTCGGTACCTTCGCCCATGGCGATGCCCACGTCCGCCTGCGCCAGAGCAGGCGCGTCGTTAATGCCGTCCCCCACGAAAGCCACCTTGCGCCCCTGCTTTTGCAAAGCGATAATGGCTTCCGCCTTGCCCTGCGGCAGCACCTCAGCCAGCACATGTGCCGGGGGGACCCCCACTTCTCGCGCCACCGCTTCCGCCACCACCCGCTGGTCACCAGTGACCATCCACACCTCCAGCCCCATCGTTTGCAACTGCGCCACCGCCTCACGCGCGGTAGGGTGGGGTTCGTCACGCAGCGCAACCGCGCCCGTTGCCTCGCCGTCCACCGCTACCAAAACCGTCGTATAGCCCTGCGATTGCAAGGCACGCACTCTTTGCTGGGCTTGCGGGGAGATAGCTATCCCCTCTTCCTGCATCAGGCGCGCAGAACCCACCACCAGTTGATGCCCCTCCACCTCTGCAGTCACTCCGCCACCTGCGATAGCACGGAAACCGTTTGTGGGGGGAACTGCCATCTTCTGTTCCTGGGCGAACTGCACTATCGCCTGCCCAAATGGGTGTGTGGAGCCAGACTCTGCAGCGGCCGCCAGTCTGAACAGATCTTCCTTTCCCATACCGTTCCACGCTTCGATGTGATGCACGCGAGGCTTCCCCAGCGTCAGCGTGCCCGTTTTGTCCAGAATCACGGTATCCACCTGGCGGGCGCGTTCCAGAGTTTCTGCATCCTTGACCAGCACGCCCAGCTCTGCCCCTCTGCCCGTGCCCACCAGCACCGCCGTAGGCGTTGCTAGCCCTAGCGCGCACGGACAGGCAATCACCAGCACACCCACCGCATGAATCATCGCCGTGGTGAAACCCGCATTCAGTATTAGCAGCCACACACCAAACGTTGCCAGAGCAATCAACAACACAATCGGCACGAACACCGCTGCAACCGCATCCGCCAGCCTTTGCACGGGAGCCTTCGCCGCTTGTGCCCGCTCCACTGCTCGCACAATCTGCGCCAGCACGGTGTCTGCGCCCACCCGTTGCGCCCGAATCACCAGCACGCCATCGGTGTTCAGCGTGCCCGCCGCCACGCTGTCGCCCACGCGCTTCTCCACGGGCACGCTCTCGCCTGTGAGCATACTCTCATCTACTGTGGCGAAGCCTTCTATCACCTCGCCATCCACCGGTATCGCCTCGCCACTGCGCACGCGCAACAGGTCGCCCACCTGCACTGCCGAGACGGGCACGCGCTCCTCGTCGCCATTGCGCAGGCGGATGGCTTCCTGCGGTGCGAGACGCATCAGCCGTTCAATCGCCTGGCGGGCACGCCCCTTTGCCCGCGCCTCCAGATATTTGCCAAAGGTGATGAGCGTGATGATAACCGCCGCCGTTTCGTAGTATACCGCCCCACCAATCCAGAAGGTCGCGGCGAGGCTGTACAAGTAGGCGACAGATGTGCCCAGCACGATCAGCGTCTCCATGTTCGCGCTTCGGGCGCGAAGGGCGTGCCATGCCTTCACGTAAAACGGCGCGCCGATGATGAACTGCACAGGCGTGGTGAGCGCCAACTGGAGCAGCTTGAGTGGATACGAGGGATGGTGTACCGCCATGCTGAGCACGAACACGGGCAAGGTCAGCAAGACACTCACCAGCAGGCGACGGCGGGTGTGGTGCAGCTCCTGTGCGGTACTTTCAGAGGGTAGGGGAGCAGGGGTTTCTTCGGTGACGGGCTGTGCGGTATATCCCGTCATCTCCACCGCTTCTAGCAGCTGTTCTATCTGCACCGATTGTGGGTCGGCACGAACGGTTGCGCTTTCGGTAGCAAGGTTCACTACCGCCTCCTGCACGCCGGGCACCCGTTTCAGTGCGCGCTCCACCCGTGCCACGCACGCCGCGCAGGTCATCCCCTCGATATGTAACTGAATCTCTTGTTGGGGCATCTTCACGCCTTTGGATGAGATTTGCAAATACATTATACCCGTTTAGCTACTCGCTGAGAGGGGGTTAGGTCCCATGCCGGTTGCACACAGCACAGCTTGTATGCTAAACTTCCTCGTGAGCGGTGTGGAACCGCTCCTGCCCAGAACGTGGTGAGCAGACTGCAGGGAGGAGGTATACCATAGCGTGCGACGATACGCTATCCATCTTGTTGTAACCGTGCTCGTTGTTGTGTTGGCTGCAGGTTGTGCTAAAAGGCAGACCTCTGCGCCACCGGCACAGAACGTGTTGCGTTATGCGCTGACCACCGAACCCACCACTTTTGACCCTGCCCTCGTGCGCGACGGGCCGACTATTGACACGCTTTTCCATGTGTTCGAAGGGTTGGTGCAGTGGGACGAAAACAACCGTCTGCGCCCGAATCTGGCGGAAGGGTGGTCCATCAGCAACGGAGGACGCACTTATACCTTCACGTTGAAAAGGGGCGTCAAGTTCCATAACGGGCGTGAGGTCACCGCTGAAGACTTCAAGTACTCCATCGAACGCGCCTGTGACCCCGAGCTGGCTTCGCCCGTCTCCGCCACCTATCTGAACGACATCGTAGGTGCGCTGGACAAGCTGAACCGCAAAGCGAAAGAGGTGAAGGGCGTGGAGGTGGTGGACAGGTACACTCTGCGCATCACGATTGACCACCCCAAAGCGTATTTCCTCGCCAAGCTGACTTATCCGACCGCTTACGTGGTGTGCCGTGAGGCGATTGAGCAGAACGGCGACGAGGTAAACGGTAGACGCCTGCGCATCAACGACCGATGCGCTATCGGCACGGGACCGTTTCGGATAAGCCAGTACGCGCCCGGTTCGAAGGTGGTGTTGACCGCAAATAAGGAGTACCACGCAGGCGCGCCTAAACTGGACGGCATCGAGCGACCCATTGTGCTGGATGCCAGTACCCGCCACGCCATGTACGAGCGCGGCGACCTGGACATTGTAGACGTGCAGAAGGGAGATTTACTGCGCGACCGGCAAGACCCTGTATTGAGTAAGGAGCTGCATACTTTTGACCGCGCCTCCGTATTCTATCTCGGCTTAAACCAGAATGTCTTTCCGCCGTTCAAAGACCGTCGGGTGCGCCTTGCGCTGGCGTACGCCACTGATAAGGACTCTATCGTGAAGGTCGCGCTGATGGGTGTGCCGCAGAAGGCGAACGGCATCATCCCGCCGGGCGTGTTGGGACACGACCCCGATTTCAAAGGTATCCCCTATGACCCCGAAAAGGCACGTCGACTGCTGGCAGAGGCGGGCTATCCGGGAGGCAAGGGCTTTCCCACACTCACCCTGACCTTCCGCGAAAAGACACCCGACCTGCGCCGTACTGCCGAGATGATCAAGGAGCAATATCGCAAGCAACTGGGCATCAACGTAGAACTGCGCGAGATGGAGTGGGGCGCGTTTCTGGACGCCCTGGATCGCAAGGAACTGCCCTTCGTTCACCTGCGCTGGGCAGCGGACTACCTGGATGCTCAAAACTTCCTGTCGGTGATGCTGCACACCGGCGCGCCCGAGAACGTGGTAGGCTACAGCAACCCGCGCTTCGACGCGCTGTGCGACCGGGCAGACAAGGAGCAGGACGAGCAGAAGCGCATTCCGCTTTACCGCGAGGCGGAGCGTATTGCGGTCACAGAAGATGTGCCCTGGATTACCCTCTACTTCCAGCGCGACGTGGAGCTGATTAAGCCCTACGTGAAGGGCATCCGTGACTCGCTGATGGGACACCTGCCGCATGTCACGACAACCATCGAGTCAGATGGGGGCATTTCGTACGGCTCGGCAGGAGCCTCGCCATCCAGAACGTGTGGACAGGTACATCCTGCAGGAAACCAACTGCGCCATGCGAATAAAACAGGTGACCGGGTTTATCTCTGGCTTCGTACTCTGCGGTGAGGTGATCATGTGTCTGTTCATTTCTGGGAAGAAACGGTGACGCTCCTCACCTATCCGGTGGGCAAGGCGAACCCGCACCCCCCCTTCCAGCGCAAAGGCTACGGGGAGGTGTATCCGTACGCCCTGTTAGACCAGCTGAGCGACGAAGCCGAACCGCGTCAGTATCGCGCTCTCTTTCTGGAGAACCCATATCTGCGTGTGATGGTGCTACCGGAGGTCGGCGGGCGAATCTGGTCGCTTTATGATAAGGTCGCCGGACGGGAGTGTCTGCACCAACCACCATCTATCAAACCCGCGCTCATCGGGCTGACGGGTGCATGGGTTGCCGGAGGCATCGAGTTCAACTTCCCCATCGGTCATCGATATACTACCCATCAGCCGGTATGGTACACCATAGAGCCACCACGCGAAGAGGGCGAGAAGGGCACGATATGGATCGGCGAAATCTGCCGAAGAACCCGCATGATGTGGATGGTGGGCATCAGCCTCTACCCCGATAAAGCATTCATGGAAACCGACATCCGCCTTTTCAACCGCACCGAACTCAAGAAGCGATACTACTTCTGGACGAACTGCGCGGTGTCGGCGCACGAAGACTGGAAGTGGATACTGCCCGCCGCATCCGTGCGCAACTGGGAGGGCGACCTGAGTGAGGCGCGTGCAACCCTGCCCTTCCCGATAACCGACGATGGCGTTGACCTGAGCCTGTATCGCAGCTACGACTGTGCCTCCAGCGTATTCGCGCACAATTTCCGCGGTAACTTCTTCGGAGGATACGACCTGCGCGAGGATGCCGGATTGCTACACGTTGCCGACTGGCGCGATGTGCGCGGCAGAAAGCTGTTTACCTGGGGCACCGCAGACGACGGCAAAGTGTGGGCGGAACGGCTGGATGACCGCGGCATACCCTACGTGGAGATTCAGGTGGGGCGATTTGAGGACCAGAGCGTCTGGCACTGGATACCGCCTCATTCGCTGGAGTGCTGGCAGGAGGCGTGGTACCCCATCCGTGGTCTGGCGGGGACGGTATCCGCAGCAAGCCGAGAGGGTGCATTGAGCGTACAACTGGAGGGACAGCAACTGCATGTGCGCTTCCACAGTACCGCTCCACGCCCGGACCACCGGCTCATTCTGCAGTACGGTGAGGATGTGATACACGAACAGCGCGTCGACCTCTACCCGGAGCGTACCGGTAACTGGCAATTCACCCTGACACAGGCTCCCGAGATGCCTGTTAAAGTCATCATTGCCACCAGCAGCAGAGAGCCGGTGCTGGAAGCGGTTGCCAATGCGCAGTGGGAGCGCGAGCAGGTGACAATCATCCCGCCAGCGGAGCACTGGTTTGCCGACAACGTATACCTGCAGGCGGACGCGCTGGAGCGCACGAATCGTCTTCACGATGCCGAGAACAAGTACGACCTTGCTCAATCGTGTGGTTCACTGCAAGCACGAAACGCCATCGCCCGCCTGCGACTGGAAGAGGGACGTTTCGAGGAGTGTCTGCAACATACCGAGAGCGTGCTTCAGCACGACCCGCAGAACGGCGAAGCCATGTACCTGCGCGCGCTGTGCCTGATAACTCTCGGCAGAGACGCGGAAGCAGAGGAATACCTGTACCCCTTAAGGCGTAGCGCGGAGTATCGCGGACTGGCGTTTTACCTGCTCGGATTATGTGCCATGCGGCGCGGCGATTATGCTCGGGCGGACGACCTGTTCGCCGAATCGTTGCTGTATAATGCTGCAGACATCAAGGTATGGATGATGCGGGCAGTGGCACTGCGTCTGCGAGGAGAGCTGGAAGAGGCATCCCAGATACGTTTGCAAGTACATCTGCTGGCGCCGCTGGAGCCGCTGCTGCGCACCGAAGCGTTCCTCAGCACGCCTGCCTCGCCCGAAGCGGACGCGGTGAACCTGCTTCGCCCGCTGGCTGTTCAACCCCATACTTTTGAGGAGGTCGCCTGCGACTACCTGAACGCCGGGTGTCTCAACGACGCCATCCGCATTTTGGAAGTACCTCCCCGTTTGGGATTGCCCGAAACGGCGATAGGGCACTATCTGCTGGCTCTGGCTTACGCGAGGAAGGGATTGCCCGCGCAGGTGGTGGAACATGCCTTGCTCGCCGCACGCAGCGACACCGAGTATCTGTTCCCCTGGCGCACCGAAGACTACCTCGCGCTACAGGAGGTGCTTGCGCTTCGACCGGATGACCCGCTGGCGCGCTACGCGCTGGGTAACTGGCTGATGGCGCACCGCCGAACAGGCGAGGCGTTACAGGAGTGGCTGCGCACGCTGAATGCAAAGGCGGTGGACGACGCGCTGGCACAAGGCGATATTCCCCTCGACAAGATAGGTGAGTATCGCTTCCGCAGCGCATGGCGCGTCCTTGCGCAGACCTGTTTGACAACTCCTCCCCCGCAGGGCTTACCACCGCTGGCGACGCTCTACCGCAATATCGGTATGGTGCTGGCAGAGCATTGCAGTTTGCACGGTGTCGCGGGGCGTTACTACCAGAAAGCCGTTTCGCTGAATCCACACGACCACTACCTGTGGTACGAACGGGAGACGATAGCATCAGCGCAACAAGCCACCTCCTCCGCGCTGAAGAGGCTATACCATGCGCCTCCGGAGGTGCTGCGGGAAAACCGAATGGCGCAGCTTTATGCGCGGTTGCTGGTAGAGGACGGTTGGTACGACAAGGCAATAGAGGTTTTGCACTCTCGCACCTTCCACGTTGCTGAAGGAGAAACCTCTACACGCCCGACGTGGGTACAGGCTTATCTGGGCAAAGGCACCGAACTGGCATACGGGGGTGACTGGCAGGGTGCGCTGGAATGCTTCCAGAAGGCGCTGGAATACCCACACCACCTGGGCGTGGGCAAGCCGTCGCATCCTGCGGATGCTATGCCTCTCTTCTATGCGGGTGTAGCGGCGCGTCGGTTGGGACAGCAGGAGCTGGCCCACCAGTACTGGGAGGAATGCGTGCGCTGTCGTGCCACCACCCGCGAGGATTACCGCTATCAGGCGAAAGCGCTCAAGATGATGGGCCGGGAGGAGGAGGCGAATCGTTTGCTGGAGCAGGCGAACGTCATGTACTGGAGTACGCTGGCTGAGGAGGCTTTCGAAGGGTGGTGAGGATTTCGGTTGGCGCGCACCGAAAGGAGCTGTAACCGACGTGCTGGATAAAGGAGGCAAGGGTTGAACCAGGCTATCGTTCTTGCAGCGGGTGCAGGAACCCGCATCTGGCCCTACAACGAAGTGCGTAACAAATGCGCCACACCGGTGGTGAACGAACCCGCAGTACGCCGATTGGCAAAGCAGATACGTGAAGCGGGCATTCGTAAAGTGGTAGTGGTTGCAGGAGTGCATGCGGGTTCTGTTCGCGCGGCGTTGCACGGATTGGGCGATTGGGAAATCGCCTTCGTCGGCGTGCAGGGTGTGCCGGGCACAGCGGCCTGTGTGCTGACAGCGCTGCCCCTGCTGGACGCCTCTCAGCCCTTTGCGGTGTTCTACGGCGATATAGTGACCACACAGGAGACGGTCAATCGCTTTCTACAGGTTGCCAGGGGAGCGGACTCGGCGGCGGTCGCGCTGGTACAGCCCATCGTACCACCCGAACGCCGGATTGACTGGCTGGGCGCAAAGGTGGAAGATGGACGGGTCGAGTATGTGGAAGGGCACAGTCGCGACTGCGAACATCGATTGTGTGGCGTTTATGCCTTCTCCCCGAAAGCGGTTCCTGCCATCCAGAACAACCCCGGCATCATGACGCACGTGCCTGTTGGCGGAATGCCCCCTGCAGAGGCGGAGCTGGCGCAAAGCGTGCAAATGCTGCTGGACGAAGGCGAAGAGGTGCGGGCAGTGCAGGTGGAAGATTACCTGGTAGACATGGACAAACCCTGGCACATTCTGGAGGCGAACCGTCGCGTGCTGGACGAGATGAGTCGGAACCTGTCGGAAAATCGCATTCATCCCGCCGCTCGCATCCACAGCGGCGCGGAGATAAAGGGCTTTGTGGTGCTGGGCGAGCACAGCGAAATCGGCAACCGCGTGGTGATAGAGGGCAACGCCTTCATTGGCAAGGGAACGCGTGTGGTGAACGGTGCAATAGTGGGCAATGCTGTTGCCATCGGTGACCACACGCGCGTCAGCGACTATTGCCTGGTCGGCGCGTATAGCGTGGTGGGCAACCGGTGCATCGTGGGGCACGGCGCGGAGCTGGACGGCGTGATGTTCGACGGCGCATACCTGTACCATTACTGCGAGATTTCAGGCGTTGTGGGTCAGTCTGTAGACATCGGCGCGGCAACGGTATGCGGAACCCTGCGCTTCGACGACGCCGAGACTATCCACCGAATCAAGGGCAGGCGCGAGTTCCCCGTGCACGGCGCGGATGCCACCTACTTCGGCGACTTCAGCCGCACAGGAGTCAACGTGATTACCCAGCCGGGCGTCAAAATCGGCGCGTATACCTGCATCGGACCGGGCGTGGTGGTATACGAAGACGTGCCCAGTCGCAGGCTCATTTTGCTCAAGCAGGAACTGATAGAGAAGGAATGGGGACCGGAGCGCTACGGTTGGTGAGAGGACAACCCGGTGCTGTGCAACCTTATGCTCAAAAATGGCAGACAGGCGAAACCAGTTTGCCAATATCCCCAAATCGTCTGTGGTGAAGTACCAGCACGTGCAGCGCGACCTTTAGGCTCCTTCACTCACCCCGCACCAGCGCTTCGCCAGCGGTTAGCAGGCTCTGTACCAGCTCGGGGGTAGAGGCTTCGGCGTATATGCGCACGACCGGCTCCGTGCCCGACGCGCGTAACAGCAACCATGCGCCGTTTTCGAACAGGAACTTGGTACCGTCCATGCGGTCAATAGCCCGAACAGACAATCCGGCAATCTCGCGTGCTTCGGTTTGCGCCACACGCTCGCGGGCGGCGGGCATCTCTTCGCGTTCCAGGTGCAGATCGATACGGTTGTAATAGTGCTCGCCGGTCAGGTCAAACACCTCCTGCACCAGTTCGCTGAGTTTTTTGCCGCCGAGCGTCATCGCCTCCAGCAGCATTAAGCCCATCAGCACGCCATCGCGCTCGGGGATATGGTGCTGGATGCCGATGCCTCCGCTCTCCTCACCGCCAATCAACACATCGCCCTGCAACATATTCTCGCAGATATACTTGAAACCGATAGGTGTGACGGTTAGTGGCAACCCGAAGTGCCGACACAGGGCGTCGATCATGTTGGTAGTGGAGATGGTCTTCACCACGCGTCCGCGCCAGCCTCGCCGTTTCACCAGATGGTACAGGGTGATGGCAAAGATGCGGTGGCTGTCCACGAAGTTGCCCCGCTCGTCCACTGCGCCCACGCGGTCGGCATCGCCGTCCAGCGCGATACCGATGTCTGCCCCCTCGCGAACGACCGTCTCCATCAGCATCCCGAGGTTAGGTGCGATGGGCTCGGGGTTAACACCGCCGAACTGCGTGTCGCGCTCCTCGCGAATGGAGATGACCTGTGTGCGTCCGCCTTGCAGCAGGGAGCGCAGGTAGCCCGCACCGGAGCCGTGCATGGCGTCGGTGACCACCTTCCAGCCCATGTCCAGGATGCGAGGCAGTTCCACCAGCGTCCTCAAGTGCTGCAGGTACTCGGTGGTGAGGTTTTCGGTGCGCAGTTCAGATGGAGCACGGAGTGCCACCTGCTCGCCAGACAGAATCCGCTGCAGGTGCATCTCGATCTGCTCGGTGATTTCTGGCAGGGCAGAGCCGCCGTAGTTCGCTTTGAACTTGAAGCCGTTGAACTGTGGTGGGTTGTGGCTGGCAGTAATCATCACACCGCCCTGCGCCTTGCGGTGATACACCGCGAACGACAGCGCCGGCGACGACAGCGAACTTTCGGAGAGCACGGTGGGCAAACCGCACCGCGCCAGCTCCTCCGCCGCTACCCGTGCGAAGACCTCCGACTTGAGACGGTTGTCATACCCCACGAGCACACCGTGTCCTTCGGGTTTCGCGCTGTGCAGGTACTCCGCCACCGCTCGCGCCACTAGGCGCACGTTCGCCTCGTTGAAATCGTCGTCAATCACCCCACGCCAACCGTCGGTACCGAAGCGGATCTCTGCCTTGCTCACCCTCTAACCACCTCCTTCAGGATACGTTTCCACCTAAACCTACGCATATATAATTTAACACACTCCACGAAACGGAGACCAACCACATTGTTTAGCACCACGAATGTATCCATTTGGTGGTCATTGTTTTGAACCATTGGATGATTTCCGGTCTGCCCCTACGTCGTCCACCACTCCTCTTTTGGGGTGCGAAGCATCAGCTCGCGGATGGCATCGTGAGGGTTCAGGCGTCCATCCAGCACCGCGCGGATGGTGTGCGCGATGGGCATCTCAATCCCCCGCCGTTCCGCCAGCCCGCACACCGCGAAGGTAGTGGGCACTCCCTCGGCGACCTGTTTCAGCTCCTGCAGAATCTGCGCCAGCGGTTTACCCTGTGCCAGCCCGTAGCCCACACGCCAGTTGCGGCTGAGGTGGCTGGCGGCGGTGGCAAACAGGTCGCCCACGCCCGATAGCCCCAGGAAGGTGCGTTCCTCCGCCCCCAGTGCCACGCCCAGTCGCACCATCTCCGCCAGTCCGCGCGTGATAAACGCCGCCTTTGAGTTATCGCCAAAGCCCATGCCGTCGCTGATGCCCGCGCCGATGGCGAACACGTTCTTCAGCGCACCGCCCAGCTCCACGCCCGTCACGTCGTGGTTGGTGTACACGCGGAAGGAGGGATGCATAAACAGCGTTTGCGCCTGCTTCGCCGCTTCAGGAGAGGCGGATGCCACCACCGTTGCCGTCGGGATTTCACGAGCCAGCTCCAGCGCAAGGTTGGGACCGGAGAGCACCACGAGGTCTCCACAGCGTTCACCCAACGTCGCCTGCAATACCTGCGAAGGGCGGTTGCCGTCCGCTTCCAGTCCCTTCGCTGCAGAGATAACCAGCCGGGGGGAAGAGAGGCTTTTCCGAACGGCGGATGCTACCTCGCGCAACGCGCCTGCCGGCACGGCGAATACCAGCACCTCTGCGTCGCGAACCGCTTCTACGATATCGCTGGTGGGATGCACAGAAGAGGGCAGAGCAAAGCCGGGCAGGTAGCGCGGGTTCTGCCCTTCGCGGCGGATAGCCTCCGCCAATTCGGCGTCCCGTGCCCATAGCGCTACCTGCACCCCTTTCTTGCCGAGCAGGAGAGCCAGCGCAGTCCCCCAGCTCCCCGCTCCTAAAACCGCTACCGAACGCAACTCAGGCACCGAACTTCTCCTGCACGTTCATCAGGCTGGTCAGCATCGGCACAAGGTCTTTGCCCCGAATGCGCCCCAAGCCACCTTTCGCACATGCCCGCTCGCCGAACTGCGTCACGTCATCGGTGCGCACCTCCGGTCCCCACAGCGCAATCGGAACCGGCTCGCCTGTGTGGTCGCCGAAGGAGCAGGCGGTGGTATGGTCGGCGGAGAGCACGATGAAAGTGCTGGCGGGGTCAATCTGCGTCAGCAGCCAGCCCAGCATGGCGTCGATACGCTGGATGATGTCCACCTTCGCCTGCGGGTTGTGGTCGTGTGCGGCCACATCGGGCCCCTTCACGTTGCACAGCACGAAAGTATGCTCCTGCAACGCCTCCACCACCTTGCGCCCCATCGCCATCACGTCGCTGTCCAGACCACCGGTGGCTTCGGGCACGTCCAGCACTTTCAGCCCCACAAAGCGGGCGATGCCCTTAATCAGCCCTGTCTCCGCCACACAGGCGCCGACCAGATGATGATGGGTGTTGAAGTCGGGGATACTCGGTGCAACGCCGGCGCCGCGAGGCAGGATGATGTTGGCAGGCTTTAAACCCTGCTCGCGCCGCTTCTGATTGACGGGGTGGTTGTTCAGCTTCTCGTAGCTGATTCGCACGAACTGGTTCACGATTCGGGCGGTGCGTCGCGCGGCGGCATCATCGGGGTCTATCGCCTGCACCTCGTGCACCTTTTCGCCTTCGACGTGCGGGTCGGCGTCGGTGATTTTGGGCGATAGCCCCGGACCGCGCAGGATGAGCGCGCCGCGGTGCGCTACCGACTCCTTGAAGAACACCTGCACATCCTCGATAAAGATACCGTTCACCTGCGCCGCGAGCTGGTCGGTACCCTCGGTAATGCGTCCGGCGCGGCGGTCCAGCACCACCATGTTCTCGTCCACCGTGCTGAAGTTGCAGCGGAAGGCGATATCGCCACCGCGCACCTCCATGCCCACGCCAAGCGCTTCAAAGGGTCCCCGTCCGGTGTAGACGGCGTACGGGTCATAGCCCAGCAGGGCGAGATGCCCTGTGTCGCTGCCCACGCGCACGCCGGGCGCAATCAGGTCCATCAAGCCCGTCTCGCCCTCGGCGGCGAGGCGGTCCATGTTCGGTGTATGCGCGGCTTCGATGGGGGTCTTGCCGCCCAAGGCGGGATGCGGTCGGTCCGCCATCCCGTCCCCGATAAGCACAATCGCCTTGCGGGTTTCGGAAGATGCTGCCATTGGTCAACCTCCTGGTGGGAATGTTGCTTCTTTCACTTCCGCACAGAGGGAGCGATTTCCTGTTTGCGCAGTGGAGGGTGAAATAGTGATGCATTTGGCGTCCCAGAAGCGTCTATAGATTAGGAGGACCAATCATCGTCACGACGTGGAGGGCAAGGCTCCCGCCGGCGTGAATTTGGGGGACAATGAAAAACAACATGGGCAATCGGAGGCGATGGCGATGAGGATCAGGTTTGCACTCATTCTGCTGGCGCTGCTGTTGATGCTAGGCGCATGGGCGCAAGAGCCGACACGCGCCCGCAAGCGCATCGCGGTGTTGTCGTTCGACGCACCGCTGGAGTACCGCACCGCGCAGCTGGGCAACGTCATCGGCGATATGCTGACCACCGCGCTGGTGAAGATGGGGCTGGAGGTGATTGAACGCTCGCAGCTGGAGGCGGTTCTGCGCGAGCAACAGCTGGCGCGCTCGGGCATCATTGACCCTGCTACCGCCGTCGAAATGGGCAAGATTCTGGGCGTGGATTACATCCTCGGCGGGCGCATTACCGAGTTCGGCATCCGCGACGAAAGCCAGCTGGGCGGCGTCATCGCGCAGTTCTCGGTAGGCGTCCGGGTGAAGCGCAGCACCGCCCGGGTGAAAGCGGACGTGCGCCTGATTGACGTGCGCACCGGGCGCATCCTGATGGCGGAGACGGGCGAAGGACGCGAAACGCGCAACGACCTCACGCTGGTGGGCGCGAAGCTGTTCGACTGGCTGGCCGGCGTGGACTTCGGCAGTCGCGAATGGGCGGAGAGCCAGATTGGACGCGCTACACGCAAAGCGGTGGATGACATCGCGAAGAAAATCGCCGTCTATTTCCCCTCCGAGGCGGAGGTGATCGCGGTGATGTCGCCCGATGAGTTCATTATCGACCGCGGGCGGTTTCAGGGCGTGCGCGTCGGCGATACCTACGAGGTATTCCGGGTCTCCACCGTGCGCAACTCGAAGGGGCAGGTCGTCTGGACGGATACCGTCTCGCTGGGCATGGCGAAGGTGACCGACGTGCAGGATGAACGGGCCAAGCTGCGCTTCACCCGTCGTGCCAAAGAGGGGGAAGAGGTGAAAGAGGGCGATATCGTGCGGGCGGTGAACAGCTCGCGACGTTGAGGGGGGAGAACCGATGAACTTTCCCAAAAATCGGCTGCGCGTCATTCACTCCCACGAGGGCAGGCAGTCTGAAAAAGGCTGGCTAGTGCTGGATGTACGCGGTCTGGACCTAGACGGCGTGAACTCTATCGTGATTCCTATCGAAGATGTTGAGAAATTGCAGGAAGGTTCACAGCAGCAGGCGAATCCTCTAGAGCAGCTTCAGAAACTGCTCGGCAAAAAGGAGGGAGAGCCATGATACGCCCACCTGCCGTTGCAGGAATGTTCTATGCCGACAGCGCGTTCGAATTGCGCCAGGAGATACGCGAATGCTTCCTGTCGCCGCTGGGACCGGGACGGTTGCCAGAAACGGCAGCCGACGGTAAACGCACTCTGCGCGGTTTGATGTGCCCCCATGCAGGCTATCGCTACTCGGGAGCGGCCGCTGCCCATGCCTACGCTCGCCTCGCCGAAGACGGCGCGCCCGAGACGGTCATCCTGATGGGCCCCAACCACCGTGCCATTGGTGCACCCATCGCTATCGTCTCGCACGGAGCGTTTAAGACGCCGCTGGGCGAAGTGCCCGTAGATACCGCCACCGCCGAAACCATCAAGGAGCATGCCCCTGTCGTGCGTGAGGACGAAAACGCCCATGCGCCAGAGCATTCGCTGGAGGTGCAACTGCCCTTCCTGCAAACGGTCGCACCTAACACTCGCATCGTACCCATTGTCTTCGGCAGGGTGTACTATGACCGCGAGAGCGGCGAGGCACTGAAAGCGCTGGGCAAGGTGCTGGCATCCTTGCTGGGCGATCCGGCGCACCACCGCCTGCTCATAGCCAGCACCGACCTGATGCACTACGTGCCGCGCGATGAAGCGTACCGCATGGACGACATCGCGCTACAGGCGGTGCGTGAGGTGGATGGCGAGCGGCTGCTGCAGGAGGTGTTCCGCCACGACATCAGCATGTGTGGGGTGATGCCCACTGCGGTCATGCTGTTTGCCCTGCGCCATCTGGGTATTACCCAGGGTGAGGTGCTATGCCACTACACCTCCGGCGATGTGCCGGGTGCGGACACCAGACACGTGGTGGGTTACGCCGCCTGCGCATTTCATGCTTCCACGTAGGATTTCATCCCTGCGACGGTGAAAGCAACACGTGTGAGGCAACAAGGCAAACGCCCCACAGGTGGGATAGGATGCTCTCTGCAGAAGCGCTGTTGATTATCGCGCTGATCCTGCTGAACGCTTTTTTTGTGGTCGCCGAGTTCGCGCTGGTGCGGGTGCGCGCCACACGGTTGGAAGAGCTAGTGCAGCAACAGGAGTGGCGTGCCCGCATCGCCAAACATGCGCAGGAACATATCGACGCCTACCTCAACACGGTGCAGGTGGGCATTACCCTTGCGAGTATTGGACTGGGATGGGTGGCGGAGCCCTGGGCTGCCAAACAACTACAGCCTCTGCTCACGCTTCTGGGTGTGACCTCGCCTCGCAGTGTACACCTGACTGCCTTCCTCATCGGCTATCTCACCATCACCTTCCTGCACGTGGTGATAGGTGAGATGGTTCCAAAAAGCATCGCCATCCGCTGCACGGAACCCGCCGCATTGTGGACAGCTCCCCTCCTGAACCTGTTCCATCGCCTGCTCTACCCGCTGACGTGGCTGATGACCGGCTGTGCATCGCTGGTGCTGCGTCTGCTGCGCATTCCGCCTGCGTCCCCCGAAGAGGCGTACTCCCAGGAGGAACTGCGTCTTCTGCTTGCCTCCTCGCGGCGTTCGGGCGCGTTGAAAGACACGGAGGCGGAGCTGATGGAGCATGTTTTCTCGTTCGGCGATAAGCGAGCAAAGGATGTGATGGTGCCTCGCGTGGATATGGTGTACCTGTCCACCACGTGGTCGCTGGAGGAGAACCTGCAAGTTGCGGAACAGTACGGCTTCACACGCTTCCCGCTGTGTGAGGGCGACCCCGATAAGGTGGTGGGTATCGTACACGTGAAAGACCTCTATCGCGCCCGCCAGCACGGTATCGACTCGCTGAAGCACATCGCCCGCGATTGCCTGATCGTGCCCGAAAGCAAGCCGATAGACGAGCTGTTGCGTGAGTTCCAGAAGCAGAAGATGCACATGGCGATTGTGGTGGACGAGTACGGCGGCACCTCCGGACTGGTCACCATCGAGGATGTGATCGAAGAGATAGTGGGTGAGATTTACGACGAGTTCGAGCCGGTGCAGCCGCGCATTCAGAAGCTCGGTGACAGCCGGTATCTGGTAGAAGCCAACGTGGGGCTGGACGAGCTGGCGAAACAGCTGGGCGTGCAGGTTTCGGAAGAGGACGGCGCGTTTGAAACCGTCGCCGGTTATGTGATGGGCAAGTTGACCTCCATCCCGCGCATGGGCGACCGTGTGCCCTTCGGCGATTATGAGATGCAGGTAGCGGAGATGCGCGGCAGGCGCGTGCATCGGGTGTACGTGCAGCCCCTGCAGAATTAGACCCCTGCTATCCTGAGGGAAGCGTGAAACCCACAGGCAGTGCGGAAATACCGTTTTTGTGATGCTGAGCGTAAGCGAAGCACTCGGTCGCATAAACATTTTATCGTCCCCTCTGCACATTGGCAATAGCCTCTTTTGCCTAATCAGCAGGAATTTTCTACACACGGAGGGAAATCGAAGACACAACTCTTCGCAAGCGTGAGGGGATACAATGGCAAAGCGGATTCCGATTGCGGTTCAACTGTACTCCGTACGCGAGGACTGCGCGCGTGACCTGCCCGGCACTCTTGCTGCCATCGCCAAGATGGGCTACGAGGGCGTGGAGTTCGCCGGGTACTATGGCTACAGCGCCAAAGACCTGCGCAAGTTGCTGGATGACAACGGGCTGAAGTGCTGTGGCACGCACATCGGCATTAACACCCTGCTGGGCGACGAACTGCAGCGCACCATCGAGTTCAACCAGATTCTGGGCAACAAGTTCCTGATTGTGCCGGGATTACCCAGCGAGTACACCAGCTCGCGCAAGGCGTGGCTGGACACTGCCAAGCTGTTCAATGAGATTGCGGCAAAAGTAAAGCCCTACAAGATGCGCGTGGGTTACCACAACCACACCATCGAGTTCAAGCCGTTAGATGGAGAGCTGCCGTGGGACACGTTTTTCGGTAACACCGTGAAGGACGTGGTAATGCAATTCGACACAGGCAACGCCATGCATGCCGGGGCGAAGGCGGCGGATTTCCTGCGCAAATATCCGGGGCGTGCCGCGACAGTGCACCTGAAAGAGTACTCCAAGAGCAACCCCAATGCCGTGCTCGGCGAGGGCGACATCAACTGGAAAGAGATTTTCGAGCTGTGCGAGACCATCGGCAAGACCGAGTGGTACATCGTGGAGCAGGAGACGTACGCCCATCCTCCGTTGAAGACCATTGAAATGTGCCTGCAGAATATGAAGAGGATGGGGAAGTAGCGGTATTAAACACCCCCACCGCCATCGCGGTGGGGGTGTTACGTAAACACCTAATCCTCCTCCAAATCTCTGCTCAATTCCACCCCAGCAACCTTGAGGCGATTAATGGCACGCTCCAGCGCAGCGCGGGCACGCTCGTGGTCCATGGTGGGCTCGTGTAGCCGCTGGCGGGCGCGGAGGAGCGCCTCCTTTGCCCGCTGGATGTCGATATCCTGGGGACGCTCGGCGGCATCCGCCAGCACCAGCACCCGGTTGTTGGCGACCTCCATAAACCCGCCAGAAACCGCCACGTTCTCCTCGGTGTCGTCAGGGTAGCGGATATGCAAGATGCCCACCTTCAGCTCGGTCACCAGCGGCGCGTGGTTCGCCAGCACACCGAGATACCCTTCCACCCCCGGCGCCACGATACTGACCACATCTTCCGACAATAGCGCGCGGTCCGGGGTCACCACTTCCAGATGGAAAACCTTGGCCATCGTTCGCCCCCGTTACGCCTGTGCCAGCAGACGCTGTGCCTTCTCCACGGCGTCTTCGATGGTACCCACCATGTAGAACGCCTGTTCCGGCAGGTCGTCGTGCTTGCCTTCCACGATTTCCTTGAACGAGCGCACGGTGTCGGCGATGGACACGTACTTGCCCGGGTTGCCGGTAAACTGTTCCGCCACGAAGAACGGCTGCGACAGGAAGCGCTCGATCTTGCGGGCGCGTGCCACCAGCAACTTGTCCTCATCCGACAGCTCGTCGATGCCCAGGATGGCGATGATGTCCTGCAGTTCCTTGTAGCGCTGCAGAATGGCCTGCACCGCACGCGCCACCTCGTAGTGTTCTTGCCCCACGATGTTGGGGTCCAGGTTGCGCGACATCGACGCCAGCGGGTCTACCGCCGGATAGATACCCTTCTCGGCAATGCGCCGCTCCAGATAGACGTAGGCGTCCAGGTGCGAGAAGGTGGTCGCCGGTGCAGGGTCGGTGGGGTCGTCGGCGGGTACATAGATCGCCTGCACCGAGGTGATGGAGCCACGTTTGGTGGAGGTGATGCGTTCCTGCAACGCGCCCATCTCGGTGCCCAGTGTGGGCTGGTAGCCGACCGCGCTGGGGATGCGCCCCAGCAACGCGGAGACCTCCGAACCCGCCTGCACGAAGCGGAAGATGTTATCGATAAACACGAGCACATCCTGTCCCTGCTCGTCGCGGAAGTACTCCGCCATCGTTAGCGCAGTCAGCCCCACGCGCAGGCGCGCGCCGGGCGGTTCGTTCATCTGCCCGAACACCATGCAGGTCTTGTTGATGACGCCGGAGTGGTTCATCTCCAGCCACAGGTCGTTGCCCTCGCGGGTGCGCTCGCCCACTCCCGCGAACACCGACACACCGCCGTGCTCGGTAGCGATGTTGCGGATGAGCTCCTGAATCAACACGGTCTTGCCCAGCCCCGCACCTCCGAACAAGCCGATTTTGCCACCCTTGTTGAAGGGGGTCAGCAGGTCGATAACCTTCAGACCCGTCTCCAGAATCTCGGTGGTCGTGGACTGTTCGGGGAATGATGGTGCAGGGCGGTGGATAGGCATCCGCTTCTGGGCATTAACCGGTCCGCGCTCGTCGATGGGTTCGCCCAGCAGGTTGAATACCCTGCCCAGTGTTTCGGGTCCCACCGGCACGGTAATCGGACCACCTGTGTCTACCACAGGCATCCCGCGAACCAGCCCGTCGGTTGAATCCAGCGCGACACAACGCACCATATCATCGCCCAGATGCTGTGCTACCTCGCACATCAGATGGATGCCTCGTTCGGGGTCGTCAATGGTGACCGCGTTCAGGATGGCGGGCAGTTCCCCTGCCGGAAAACGCGCATCCACGACCGGTCCCATTACCTGCGACACTTTGCCTATTGCCATCGATATTGCCTGTACCTCCTTCAAAATGACAGTCTTAACATACCCTTTGTCATGCTGAGCGCAAGCGAAGCATCTCAGTCCATCGCTACATCGCGATTCTTCGCTCCGCTCAGAATGACAGTCATGGTAAAGTACGCTCTATTCAAAGATTTCCGAAACCCGGCATTCAAAGCCGGGCAGTACGTCCTCACCGGATAGCATCTCGTCATCACCCACGACGCGCACCGGTTGCTCCTTGCGATAGATGTATACCCTTTTGCCTTGCGGGTCCACCACCCACACCAGCGCTACTCCTGCCTCCAGCCAGTCGTTCACCTTATCCAACACATTGGGGAAAGTGTCGGACGGAGAAAGGACCTCTGCTACTAAATCTGGCGCAAAACGAGCAAAGTGATTGGGTAGTTTTCCCTCAGGTAGTTTCTCAGCTCGGATAAACGCAACATCTGCCCCGCGCACCGTTGCGTTCTTCCCTTCCTCAAGCACAAATCCTGCTTCACCGGTAACAACCTTTCCCAGAGAATGCTGGCGTACAAATTCGCGCAGTATCGCGCCCAGATTGAGCTCTACGTAACCGTGCTCCGACGAAGTTGGTGGCAATTCCCTTAACTCCCCCTTCACCAGCTCCAGGCGTTTGCCCGTGCTGTGAGACATCTCCCACAGGTCGTCTACAGTATATGTCTTCTTCTTTGTGGCAACAGCCATCGCCTCATCCCCGCCTTCACAGCGTAAATATTTCCGATACCTTGCATTCAAAACCGGGCAGTACGTCCTCGCCTGAAAGCGTGTCCTCTTCCTTCAACACGTGCACCGGTCGATTCACCCTGTGCACACTGACGATCCTGCCCGCCGGGTCCACCACCCACACTATCCGCACTCCTGCTTGCAACCAGTCGCTGACCTTCTCTGCCAGGGCGGAGTGGGTGTCTGAAGGCGAGAGAACCTCGACGACCAAATCCGGGGCGAAGTGAGCAAACTGCTCCGGCAAATCTCCCGCCGGCACCCTCTCGCGCCGGACGAAAGCCACATCGGGCGCTCGCAGGGTAACAGGCTCCTCAGACAGAATGAAGCCTGTTTCCGCCATCAGCACGTAGCCGACACCCTGAGCCTCGGCAAACTGATATAATCGGGCAAATAAACGACCGGCAATCACACCGTGCTTAAAGTTAGCAGGTGCCAACTCTCGCAAACTCCCTCTAACGACCTCCCATCGCCCCGTAACCGTGCGAGAGACCTCTTGCAGGTCTTGCAAGGTATATGTCTCTTTCTCAGCGGTAACAGCCATTGCCTTATCCCTGCCTTATTCGCTTTGCCAGGTCACGTGCCCATCCACCCAGATGACCGCGCGCCCATAGGGGGTCTGGATATAGCCCATCATGGTCTCCGAAGGCTTGTCGATGCTCGCCAGCGTTTCCATGTTCATCAGGTAGAAGAAGTTTGTACCGGGCAGGTTGAATATCTCCTCGTTCTTGAGGTAAGGCATTAACATCGCCTGCACATCGCCTGTGTTGGGCGGGAAGGTCTCGTCGTAATCCTGTACGTACATCAGCAGCGCCAGTCCAATCTGCTTGGCGTTGGACAGAGCCCTTTCACGCAGTGCCTCGCGGTGCAGCGCCTCGTACTGCTCACGGTTGAGTTTCTGCAGAGGAGCCACCCATGCCGCGCCCTGCGAGATGTACCATACCGCATCGCCGGACGGCGACAGGTCGGCAGCCTGCGCATCGGCGCACAGTAGCGTGCGCCCTTTCGTGCCGACCAGCCATGCCGAGCGCACCTTTGCCACGCTATCCCCCGCCTTCAGCTCGCTCTCCACCATCTCCACCCGTAGAGGGAGCCGACGCGACTCAGGCTCATAGAGCGGAGGCTCCTGCGAAACAGGCTGGCTCGCTCCCGCGAGAGGGTCTACCAGAAGGAACCTCTTCTCCGGCTGACCCTCGGGCGTTTTGTCAACAAAGACAGTCACCAGTTTCGCGCCGTCCGCGGTCCATGCCCCCCACATCCATTCCCAGGCAGGGCGGCGGCGTGATGGCACAGACGCGAACACCTGTTCATAGGCAATAGGCGTGCTGAGCGTGCCATCCGCTCGCAGCACCTGATAACTCTGCTCCCCCAACAGCAGAGCGAACGGTTTGCCCGGTGAGACGTTCATCTCTCTCCAGCGGTCGGGCTCGCCTAACATTTTCAAGGTGCCACTTGCCGCGTTTACACGCGCAAAGACGTTGGTTTCCTCCCACACATTCTCTGCCACCTGGCGCTGACCACCGTACATCTTCAGCAACGCCACGGGTGCCCCTGCCATCCACTGAATCTCAGACACCAGTTTTTGCCCGCCAGTGCCTTTCCATACCTCTACTGTCCGCTTTTGGCGGTTGTCCCACACCAGAATAGACCACTGAAGCTGCTCTGGTGGGTTTTGCGGGTTGGCGACACGCGCATACCGGCGCACGACGATGGCATAACGCCCATCTGGCGACCATTTACCATCCACCACCTCCGGTGGGGCGACGAACTCGCGCGAAGCCACCATCACCGCCTCGCGTTCGGTGAAGACCACCGGCAGGCGCACTACGTCGGGAGATTGTGCCAATCCCCATCCCAGCGTGAACACCACACCCAGCGCTGCCAGCATGGGCAACCAGATACGGCGGAACATCGCTATCACCTCCGGGCAAAGGGCTACTCGCTCTCCTTCAACGCCTCCGCTCCCGACACGACCTCCAGTATCTCTTTGGTAATCGCCGCCTGTCGGGCGCGGTTCAGGTTGAGGGTGAGCGTCGATATCATTTTACCCGCATTGTCGGTCGCGGAGGACATGGCGGTCATGCGCGCTCCATGCTCGCTGGCGGTGGCTTCCAGCAGTGCCTGAAAGACCAGGTTGAACACGTAGCGCGGAAGCAGCCGTTTGAGCAATTCGTCGGCGGACGGCTCAAAGATGAAATCCAGATGTTCTGCCCGCCCGCCGTCTACCTCCACCCGTTCCACAGGCAGGAGGCGTTGCACGGTGGGGATTTGCACCAGTGCGCTGCGGAAGCGGCTGAACGCCAGGTAGAACTCGTCCACCTCCTCCGACAGGAACATCTCTTGCGCGGCGCGGGCGATATCCTGAGCGTGCGCAACGGTAGGGCCGGATAGCGGGATGGAGTAATGCTGCACCGAGGGGTATCCGCGTCGTTGCATGAACTGCATCCCCTTCTTGCCCACCGTCAATAAGCGCACCTGCTCCGGCTGATACTGCTGCACAAAGTCCATACATCGGCGAATGATGTTGGTGTTATAGCTGCCGCACAGCCCTCTGTCGGCGGTAACAAGGAGGACGCCCACACGACGCACTTGCTCTCTGCTCTGCAAAAGCGGGTGCTCTATCTCGCCACTCGCCAGCGCCAGCGTGCCGATGAGCGTTTGCATCTTCTCCGAGTAAGGACGCGCCGCCAGCACGCGGTCCTGCGCCCGCTTCAGTCGAGCCGCCGCTATCAGCTTCATCGCGCGGGTAATCTGCTGGATATTACGCGCGATACGGATGCGCTGTCGTATCTGCCTCAGTGTTGCCATCGCCTATGCCTTGAACTGAGCCTTGAACTCTTTGACCGCTTTCTCCAGAGCGGTTTGCGTGACGGAGTCTATCTCTTTCTCCCGACGGATGTACTCAGGCACCTCGGGATATTTGTCGTGCACGAACTCCAGAAACTCCCTCTCGAATCGCTGTACCGCACTCACCGGAATGTCGTCCAGATAACCGCCTGTGCCGGCGAAGATGACGATAATTTGGTCCTCCACCGGCATCGGTTGGTACTGCGGTTGCTTGAGCAGCTCCACCATACGCTGTCCACGAGCCAGCTGCTGTTGTGTGACGCGGTCGAGGTCGGAGCTGAACTGAGCGAACGCCTGCACCTCGCGATACTGGGCGAGGTCGAGCTTGAGGCGTCCCGCTACCTGCTTCATCGCCTTGATTTGTGCGTTTCCCCCGACGCGCGACACCGAGATACCCACGTTCATCGCGGGGCGCACGCCGGCGAAGAACAGGTCGCTCTCTAGATAGATTTGACCGTCGGTGATGGAGATAACGTTCGTCGGGATGTAAGCGGACACGTCACCTGCTTGCGTCTCGATAATAGGCAGTGCGGTCAGTGAGCCGCCGCCCTTTTCGTCAGAGAGCTTCGCAGCGCGCTCCAGCAGGCGCGAGTGCAGGTAGAAGACATCGCCCGGATATGCCTCGCGCCCGGGCGGTCGACGCAGCAGCAGAGACACCTGGCGGTACGCCTGAGCGTGCTTGGACAGGTCGTCATACACCACCAGCGCGTGCATCGCGTTGTCGCGGAAGTACTCGCCCATCGTGCAACCCGCGTACGGAGCAATATACTGCATCGGCGCGGGATCGGATGCACTCGCCACAACGACGGTCGTATAGTCCATCGCACCGTAGTCTTCCAGCGTCTTTACCACGCGCGCGATGGTGCTGAGCTTCTGACCGATTGCCACGTAGATGCAGTACACAGGCGAATCGGTGTGATGGGTGTATTTCTGGTTGATGATGGTGTCGATGGCGATGGCAGTCTTACCCGTTTGACGGTCGCCGATGATGAGCTCACGCTGTCCCCGCCCGATGGGTATCATGCTGTCGATGGCTTTGATGCCTGTTTGCAGTGGTTCTTTCACCGGCTGGCGGTGTACCACGCCGGGCGCCTTAATCTCCAGCAAGCGGTATTCATCGGTGACAATAGCCCCCTTCTCATCCAGAGGCTGTCCCAGCGGGTTCACCACCCGTCCGAGCAGTGGCTTGCCCACCGGCACCGACAAGATGCGTCCCGTGCGCTTGACGGTGTCTCCTTCCTTGATATTCTCATCGCTACCGAGCACGATAACGCCGACGTTATCCTCTTCGAGGTTCAGCGCCATGCCCATCGTACCGTCGGGGAACTCGACGAGCTCGCTCACCATCACGTCCTGCAGACCGTAAACACGGGCGATGCCGTCGCCGACCTGCAGCACCGTGCCGACGCCCACTTCTTCGTAGCCGCGCTGGTACTGCTCCATCTCTCTTTCGAGGATCGATGTGATTTCTTCCGGTCTGATTGCCAAGGCTCCAGCCTCCTCATCCCTAAGCATTCAGCAAGTGTTGTTTTAGTCGCAACAGTTGTCCACGTACACTACCGTCGATAATAGTATCTCCAATGCGCACCACAATACCGCCGATCAGCGTTGGGTCCACATGGGTTTGCAGTACCACCATCCTGCCGGTACGCCGTTCCAGGCTATGAATCAGCGTCTGTTCCTGCTGGCTGTCCAGCGAATAGGCGGTATACACCTGCACCCGCACGATGCCCAGGTGCTCATCGCGCAAGTCGCCGAATTCACGCGCCACTTCCGGTAGCAGGCGTTCACGCCGTTTGTCTACCAGCACGTTCAGCAGCGAAGCCAGCAACGGGTGCGTTTGGCGACCGATGGATTCCTGTACCATCTGCTGTTTACGCTCGCGCGGGATTAGCGGGTTTAACAGCAATCGCTGCAGAGGCGGTTGCTCTTGCAGGGTGCCTAACAGCTGCTGCAACGCCTCATTCACCGCTTCCACCGCCTGCGTGCGCACTGCCGCGTTGAACAGGGCGCGAGCATAGCGACGTGCTACTTTACCCTCTCTCATACGCTGGTCGCCACCTGGTCAATGAAGTCCTGCACCATCTTGCGGTGCCGTGCGTCGTCTACGCTCTCCTGCAGGATTCGGCTGGTTGCCAGCAGGGTCAGCTCAATGATCTGCGTGCGCATCTCCGCCATCGCCTTCTCGCGCTCGTAGCGGATGGTCTCTTCCGCATCGCGCACCATCTTCTCCGCCTGCTGGCGGGCTTCTGCCAGTATCTGCTCGCGTACCTGCTGTGCCTCTTTTACCGCCTGCTGAATCTGAGCGCGCGCCTCCGCTTCGATGTTGGCAAGTCGCTGTTCGTACTCGCTGCGCAGACGCTCCATTTCCTGACGGGTTTGTTCCACCTTGTCGTAGGTTTGTGCGATATCCGCCTGTCGCTGCTGCAGGTAGCCGGTTACCGGCTGCCACAGGAACCGTTTGAGCAGCAGCAGCAACAGAATAAACCCCACCATCTCCACCACGATGGTGGCAGGTTCGATACCCAGTTGATGCATGATTTCGCTCATTTGCCTCTACGCCTCGCTATCCATAAGATGAGCAGAAAGGCGGGGTGCTTATCGCACCCCTGTCCTCGCTACTTGGGTAGCTGCGCAAGCGCGTCGATGCCGGGCAGCTTGCCCTGCAGCATGAAGAACATTAGCAGGGCGTAGATGACCAGCGACTCGATAAACGCCAGAGCGATAATCATCGAGGTGCGGATGCTCCCCGCCGCCTCTGGCTGACGAGCCATGCCCTCTAGCGCCGCAGCGGCTGCACGCCCCTGTGCAATCGCTGCCGACAACACCGCTACCGGCAAGCCGAAGCCGACCGCCAGTGCTAATCCGAAAAGGTACAGACCCACGTTCTTCCTCCTTATGCTTAAAGTTTATAGAGAACGGCACAACGTACCGCGATAGCTACCGAAATCGGCAACTAATGCGCATGTTCCTCTTCGTGCTGCGTCATCAGGGCAATGTAGATGCCTGCTAACAATGTAAATACCAGCGCCTGCACAAAACCAACAAACACGCCAAACACCAGTATCGGAAACTGGAATGGGATAGGAAACCATATTGGCAGCAGCGATGCCGCCAGCCCCACCAGCACGATAATCACCTGCTCTTTGCCGTACATGTTCCCGTATAAACGGATTGCCAGAGACAGGGGCTTCGCCAGTTCGCTGATGACCTCCAGAGGAACCATCAACGGCCAGAGCAGAGGGTGAGTGTCCATCGTGAAGTGCTTGAGATAGCCCAGCACACCATTGGCACGGATGCCCTGCCATTGCACGTAAAAGAACGTGACCAGTGCGAGCGCAATGGTGGTATTCAGGTTGGCGGTAGGAGCCGCTATACTGAAAAACGGCACCAGACCGATGAGATTGGACGCCAGAATGAAAAGGAACAGCGTCCCCAAGAAAGGCGTATGCTTTTCACCACCGGGGCCGATGACATTCACCGCAAAATAGCGGAACGACTCCACCGTCTGCTCCGCCACATTTTGCCAGAAGCTGCGGGGCACCTTCTCCATCCGGCGCGTGCCTGCTATCGCCGCCAGCAGCAGCAACACCGCCACGAACCCCGCATTCGCCACAAACAGCCATGGGCTGACGTGATGTGCTTCCAACTTCGCTACCGATGACCTCCCTTACAGCTCCTGTGATTTACGAACCGTTTTCGGCATCCAGTAATGAATGCTCAGCCACTTTGGACGCTGCCACACCCGGCAGATAGCCAGCACGCCCACCGATACCGGCAGCAGAGTCACTCCTGCGACGAACCCTGCAATGAGTGAGACCGGTTGTCTGGACACTGCCCAAAGCACCAGTAACATCAGCGGGTAACGCCACAGCGCGCTTTTCATCCACCAGCGCCAGGGTCTGGTGACGGTTGTACCCAGCGCGTTCGCCAGCTGCTGCAAGCTCCATAACGCGAGCACAGCGAATCCGGCTCCCAATAAATACCCCCCTGCCGACAGCCACTGCCGGTAGTGTAACAGCAGGTACCCGCCGACGGCAGCCATCCACGCTATGCTTCTATAGGCGATGCGCAGCTCCTGCACCACTCTATCGCTCTTTACGCTCCTCACGTTCAATCTGCTGGAGGATGTGCACCATCTCCACAAACCCCAGCACAATGCCCACAATCAACCCCACCATTGACAGGATGGGCTCTGTTCCAAACCGTCTGTCCAGCCAGCGACCGGCAAAGTAGCCCAGCACAGGTGGTATCACCAGCGACAGCCCGATGGTACTGGCCAGCGCCATCGCCCGCATCCCCTTATTCACTGGCGCCACCAGCTTTGCCGATTCGCCGGGCGAGCGGATATCGGGCTTTGGCAATTCCGGCGGTTCGGGGAGTTCAGGCGCTTTAGGCAGTTCCGGTTCTGCTGCGCCTTGTTCCTCCCGTTCGCTATCGGGCGTATGCCCGGTCGGTAACGAACCGTTCATGTAGTGCGCGCACCGCCTTTTCCACGTCGCTCTCGTTCACCAGACAGGACAGCGACATCTCGGAGTCCGCGGTCTGTAGCACCTGAATACCTGCTTCGTATAGCGTGCGCAGGAACAGTGCCATCACACCCGGACGGCGACTGAGTTTGGCAGCAATCAGGGAAACCATGGTGCAGTTCTCGAGCACGTCCACCGCGATTTCCTGCACAGGGATGGTGCCGTTCAGGGCATCCAGCATCTGTTTCTGCAACCGGTACTCTCGTGTGGGCTTCTCGCCAACACGAAAGATAACCAGACGCTGCGGAGGAGTGCCTACCGGCATCACCAGCCCATCCAGCAGCTTTTGCACCAGGCTCCAGCGGTCACGCGGTACCGCGAAGCTCAGGGTGTCGTGGCTATAGCTGTTCAGGTACAGGTTCACATCTGCCTGTGCCAGCATCCGGTAGATTTGCAGTTCGATCTCCGGCTTCTCCGGCACTTCCCCGATGTGGAAAATCAGGTAGACGATTTTGCCGGTGATGTGAGTAACGCCGGTCACTTCCGGCAGGTCTACTCCCTCCGCGCCCTCGGCAGAGGTGACAAGCGTGCCCGATTCGTCGGTAAAAGTGCACTTTACCCACAGGGGGATATTGTGGAGCATAGCAATCTCGGCAGCACGGGGATGAAGCACCTTCGCGCCCTGGTGAGCGATTTCTGCCACCTCTTCGTAGCTGATGACCGGCAGGGTCTTCGCATCGGGGATGATGTCGGGGTCGGCGGTCTTGACCCCGTTGACGTCGGTATAGATTTCCACCGCGACGGCGTTGAGCGCAGCTCCCAATGCGGAGGCGGTCGTATCGCTTCCCCCTCGTCCCAGTGTGGTAATATCGGGATGGAAGCCGAGCTTGTCTTCCGCCACACCTTGAAAGCCCGCCACCACCACGATTTTACCCGACTCCAGATAGTGGCGGATAGCCTGCGGGTGTATCTGTAGCACGCGCGCGTTGCCGTACTCGCTATCGGTGATAATACCCGCCTGCCCACCGGTGAGGGCGACCGCATCGTAGCCCATCGTTTTGAGCGTGTGCGCCATGACCACGGTGGAGATAATTTCCCCACACGCCATCATCAGGTCCATTTCACGCGGATTGGGGGGAACAGACGGGTCGATGCTGCGCAGGAACTCGATCAGGGTATCGGTAGCATAGGGAGCGCCGCGCCTGCCGATGGCAGAAACCACCACCACCGGAGCGAAGCCGTCTTCCTTCGCGCGTATCACCTTGCGGGCGGCGATTTCGCGGTGCTCCGGCGAGTCGACAGAAGTACCGCCGAATTTCATCACAAGGATTTTCACGACGCCGCCTCCATCAGGTGGAACCGCTGACGTAACGCCTGCGCGGCGGCGAAGGCGCGGTCTTCAGGCACAAGGCATTGCACCGTATCGTGGGAATCGCCCGTTTCGATAATATTGGCGCCTGCTTTCCACAGCGATTCGGCAATCTGCGCCATCACACCCGCCGACTCACGCATGTTGGAGGCAACGGTAATCACCAGCGCAAGGTCGGGCACTATCTTGTACTCCATGCCCAGCAGCTCCAGGCACTGCGCCACCTTCGGTGCGTCCGACTGGCTTACTGCGAAGGTAATCCAGTCATGGTGGATTTTCACCAGCGAGACGCTGACCTCTTGTTCGGCAATAGCGTCCAGTATCTTCAGGTGGTTTTGCAGCCCTCTCTCCCCGGAGCCAGCGCGCACGCGCACGTGCGCCAGTCCGACCTCTACCCGGACGTCGGTGACCCCGCGCTCCTGCTCAATAAAAAACCGCCTGCCACGCGGCTGCGGAAAATGTTCGACCATTCGCCGGCTCTTCTTCATCGTGCCAGTTCGCGAAGGATTTCTCAATCGCTCAATAGTATACCGAAAGCTCCGATGGGGTGTCAAGGTGGCGTTCCTACCCCACAGGAGAAACTTGCAGAGTGCGGGAAGACTCTTCAGGGTCAGCGTTTACGTGAGGTATCATAATAATCATGAACGAACAGACCATCACCCCGGTACAGGTGGCTCACTGCGCCGTTGGCGCAGGCGGGTTGACGCTGATCGCCGGACCCTGCGTGATAGAAAGCGAACCGCTGTGCCTGCAGGTCGCCCGCGAGGTGAAAGCCCTCTGCGAGCGTTTGGGCATCGCTTACATTTTCAAAGCCTCTTTCGACAAAGCGAACCGTACCTCCCTGCACTCCTTTCGCGGACCGGGCATCGGGGAAGGGTTGCGCGTGCTGACAACGGTCAAACAGGAAGTGGGCGTGCCGGTAACCACCGATATTCACGAACCGTGGCAGGCAGAACGCGCCGCCGAGGTGGTAGACCTGTTGCAGATTCCCGCCTTCCTGTGCAGGCAGACCGATTTGCTGGTCGCCGCAGCGCGCACGGGCAAGCCGGTGAACGTCAAGAAGGGGCAGTTCATGGCGCCGTGGGATATGCGCCATGTGGTGGAAAAACTGTGCGAGTCGGGCGCGACGGGAGTGATGCTCACCGAGCGAGGCGTCTCCTTCGGCTACAACACGCTGGTAGTGGACTTCACGTCGCTGCCGCAGATGCGCGCGTTGGGCGTGCCGGTGGTATTTGACGCCACGCACAGCGTACAGCTTCCGGGCGGTGCCGGTTCGCGCAGTGGAGGCAGGCGCGAGTTTATTCCCCATCTGGTGCGCGCGGCGGTGGCGGTAGGCGTGGACGCTCTTTTCATGGAAGTACACCCCGAACCCGACAAAGGGCTTTCCGACCCCGCGACCATGTTTCCCCTCGGCGAACTGGAGGGGTTGCTAAAGCAGGCAGTAGCGATCCATCATGCCACAGGAGGAGTCTAGAGGGTTCCCCATGCGCGGAAGCGCAGATCCCAGCTAAGCGCCTCCCAAGGCGCAATTTGGATAACCACCCTGCTACGGAACAGGATATTTCGCCCTGTCCTCAGTAATCTGGAAAATGAGATACCAAACCTATCGTCTTTGGAGGGTCGGTAACAGATGGCAGAAGTGGTACGGATCGGCTTCATCGGGTGTGGCGGCATGGCTCGCTCACACATGAAAAACTTCTTGACGAACGTTCCTGAAGCGCAAATCGTTGCTCTGTGCGACCCCAGCGAGGAGCAAATCCAACGGTGTCTGGAAGCTTTTCCCTCGCTCCAGGGTGTGCCTGTCTTCAAGGATTACCGCGAGATGCTGGAAAAAGTGGCTATGGACGCAGTAGCCATTATCACTCCGCATACCCAGCACTTCCAGCAGGCGATGGACGCTCTGGACAAGGGGCTGCATGTGCTGATCGAAAAGCCAATGGTGTGCACCACCGAACACGCAAAGATACTGGTCAATCGATTCAAAGAGACGGGTAAGGTGGGGCTGGTCGCCTACCAGCGTCACTACGCCCCGCAGTTCCGATACATCAAGCAGAGCATCGAATCGGGCAAGGTGGGCGAGGTGCAGTTTGTTTCCGCCCTGCAGTGCCAGGGGTGGTACAAAGGCACGAAAGGCACCTGGCGGCAGGACCCCGAGCTATCGGGCGGTGGGCAGTTGAACGACTCGGGCAGCCACCTGGTGGATATCATCCTGTGGACAACAGGCTTGAATGCTCAGGCGGTGACCGCCTTCATGGAGAACTTTGAGTCGAAAGTAGACATCAACAGCGCGCTGTCCATCCGCTTCCAGAACGGTGCGCTGGGCAACATCTCCATCGTGGGCAACGCCCCCACCTGGCATGAGGACATCTCTATCTGGTGTAGCGAAGGCATGTTCCTCTACCGCAACGGGCATCTACAGTTCGTGGACGCTGCCGGTAAGCGGCATGAACTGACCGAGAAGGACATGCCCACCGGTAGCAGCCCCGGGCGCAATTTTGTGGATGCGGTGCTGAAGGGTGCGCCGGTGGAGTCGCCACCGGAATGCGGCTTGCGCGTGATCGAGATGACCGAGGCGGCGTGGAAATCGGCCGCGCAAGGTGGAATGCCGGTGACGGTGTAGGTCGGCTGGCATGGCTGTCGAGTGAGGCAATTGCGAAGCCGCGTCGTGTGATGTCTTCGGGGGCTGCGCCCCCGAAGATACTCTGTTGCCCAGGCGGATTGCTTCGCCACGTGATGGCTCGTGAGGATGCGAACTACCCACCGAGGCGCTTGCGGAGCCGAGAAACTTCCAGGGCATGCATCAGCACAGGATTCACAGCACCGCTTCCACCGGCGTATACGGCATCCCGAAGAGCTCCGCAATCGCCGCGTAGGTTACCTTGCCTTCCACAACGTTGAGTGCATGCTGCAAAGGGCGATGTTTCCGCGCCGCTTCCTTCCAGCCCAGATTCGCCAGCTCCAGCACCCAGCGTGTGGTCTCGTTGGTCAGCGCGTAGGTGCTGGTGCCGGGCACCGCGCCGGGCATGTTGGTCACACAATAGTGAATGATACCATCCACCGTGTAGACAGGGTGGGAGTGTGTGGTCGGTCTGGAGGTTTCGGTGATACCGCCCTGATCGATGCTAATGTCGACGATAACCGCCCCCGGCTTCATCAACGAAAGCATCTCGCGGGGTATCAGGATGGGCGCACGTGCCCCCGGTCGCAACGCTGCGCCGATTACCAGGTCCGCGCGACGCAGCTCTTCGCGAATGTTATAGGCGTTAGACATCAGCGTATCCACGTTCTTGGGCAGGATATCCTCCAGCACGCGCAGGCGTGCGGTGTTGATGTCCAGCACGGTCACATTTGCCCCGATGCCGGCGGCGATTTTGGCGGCGTTTGTCCCGGCGACCCCACCGCCAAGCACCACCACGTGCGCCGGACGCACGCCCGGCACGCCCGACAACAGGATACCGCGCCCTTCCATCGGTCGCTCCAGATACTTCGCCCCTTCTTGTATCGCCATGCGCCCGGCTATCTCGCTCATCGGGATGAGCAGGGGAAGAGAGCCATCGTCCATCTGAAGGGTCTCGTACGCGATGCATACTGCTCCGCTCCGTATCATCGCCTGCGTTAGCCCCTCGTCGGCGGCAAAATGGAAATAGGTGAAAATGACCTGTCCGGGGCGGACCAGCGGATACTCCTGCGGAAGAGGCTCCTTCACTTTCACTACCATGTCCGACTCGGTGTATACCGTTCGTGCATCGGGTACGATGCGCGCTCCTGCCTGGGCATATTCCTCATCGCTGATGCCGGTACCTCTACCTGCACCCGCCTCGATGAGCACCGTATGCCCCGCCTTCGTCAATATCTCCACACCCGCAGGCACCATCGCCACGCGGAACTCGCTGTCCTTGATTTCCTTCGGCACTCCGATAACCATCGTGTTCCTCCTAACCCCGTCGTTAGTTGGGGTGCCGTACTTTGCGCCCCTGCGATAATTCCATCTGCTCTGAGGATTCTCCTTTAGCGTCAAAAGGCTGTTGACATCCCCCTACGGCAAGCAATACAATGAATACACATCATCAGCAGGTGGTCATGTAATGTTGCAACGTCGTCCTGTGCAGTCGCGAACGATGCGCCCAGCTCCGGCGGACGGTGCGCTGAACAATCCGCTGAAGGGCTGGGCAGCGTACAGTGAGGAGTGGAACCGATACGCTCTTCCTGCGCGAATGGCGTATTTCTACGTCTCCTGGCGCGAACTGGAACCCGAGCGGGGCAGATACCGTTTTGCCGAATGGGAAGCAAGCAAGTGGGAGAACGCCAACGCACGGGGAAAACATATCGTCTTCCGCCTCTATCTGGACTATCCGAACCTGCCCACCGGCGTGCCGCAGTGGGTGGTGGATAGCGGTGTTGCCATGCGCCCATACGATATCGCCGACATCGGCAGAGGATTGGCTCCCGATTATGATGACGCGCGCCTGTTGAACCCTCTGCTGGATTTCATCGCGGCGCTCGGCGAGCGATACAACCGCAATCCGCGTGTGGCTTTTGTCGCGCTGGGCACGTTGGGATTCTGGGGTGAATGGCATACCTGGCCTCGCACCGAGCTGTTCGCCAGTGAAGCCACTCAGCGCGCGGTGGTGCAGGCGTACCGTCGCGCCTTCCCGAACAAGGTTCTGCTCGCACGATACCCCTATCCCGCTACCAGCGAACCCTGGCTGGGCTACCACGACGACATGTTCCCCGAAGACACCGACTACTACGAGGGACAGGGGCACGAGTGGTACTTCCTGCCCTCACTGCGCAGGGCAGGCAGAGAGAACAACTGGAAGGCGGCTGCCATCGGTGCGGAGATGGTGCCCAATCAGGGCAAGAAGTATCTGAGTACCGAGTGGGCGAAAACGCGCACCATGCTGGAGCGGATGCACCTGACGTGGGTGGGCCCCTACTGCCCCATCCTGGAGACGAACCTGACCGAAGCGGAGCTGCAAAACGCCCGCTGGATGGTCAGGCGCATGGGCTATCAGTATCGGCTCACGCAGCTCACCTGGAGGCTGAGGGGACGAACGCTGTCGGTGGAGGTACAGGGTATCAACGAGGGAGTTGCGCCTTTTTACTATCCGTGGGCGGTGGAAGTTGCCATGCTCCGCCCCGACGATAGCGTAGCGCAAACGCACCGGGTGGATGTGGACATCACCCGCTGGCTACCGGGCGAGTTCCGCTTCAGCACGCAGATGCCTGTGCAGGTGGGTGGCGGACGTTATCGGCTGGCGCTGGGCATCCGCGACCCATGGCGTAACGTGCCGGACATCCAGTTCGCCAACGCCCTGCCATACGTGCAGGGATGGAACGTGGTGGATAACATTGGTGTATAGGAGGATGCACATGAGAAACATCAAGTGGTATTGGTTGGTAGCGATGCTGGTGATGGCGAGCCTCTGCGTTCTCGCCGCGCCGCGCTGGCAGAAGCTGTTCGACGGCAAAACCATGAAAGGCTGGCAACTGATGGCGGTACATGGCGGACGCGGCGGCGTGTGGACGGTGGAGAAAGGCGCGCTGGTAGGCAATCAGGACACGGACCATACGGGAGGATTGCTTGGTACGGAACGCAAATTCGCCGACTTCGAGATAGAGCTGGAGTTTCAGGCGGACTACCCGGTGGACAGCGGACTGTTCCTGCGCACCCGTGACGACGGCATGGGCTATCAGATTACCATCGACTATCGTGATGGCGGCACTGTCGGTAGCCTGTACGCGCCCGCAGCGGGGGGCTTCCTGATGCAGTACGCGGATTGGAAGAAGGCGTATAAAGAGAAGGGCTGGAACACGCTGCGGGTGCGTATCGAGGGACAGCCGGCGCATATCACCGCGTGGCTGAACGGTGTGAAAACGATAGATTTTCAGGACACGGAAGAACGCTACCCGCATGAGGGCTACATTGGCTTGCAGGTGCATGGCGGAGAAGGCGCATGGGGCGAAAACTGCCGGGTGCGCTTCCGCAACATTCGGGTTCTGCAGCTGGGGAAGTGAGGGTGAACATGTACAACACAGGAATGCGCGGTTCGGGGCGGTCGTTTCGTCTGTTGATGCGCCAGCCGGGTGCGATGCGCGAGATGGGCGGACAGGAGCTATCGCTGGCGGTGCAGGCGGTAGACCTGATGTTCATGCGTGCACTGGACGCCGGCGCATCAGATATTCATCTGCACCCGGAGCGCGACATGCTGCGCATTCGCTTCCGCATCGACGGACTACTGCACGAGTTCCAGACCATCACCGACCCTGACCTGATTCAAGCGGTACTCACCCGCGTCAAGCTTGCCGCGGATATGCACATCGATGAAAAGCGCGAGACGCAGGATGGACGCATCGATATGGAGTACAACGACCGCAAGCTCAGCGCGCGCGTCTCCTGCATCCCCTCGCTCAACGGCGAACGCATCGCCATCCGCCTGCTGGACCCTGCGCAGATGCGCGTGGACCTGGACAAGCTCGGTATGCCCCCCGATGTGCTGGCAGACTGGAAGCAGTCGCTGCAGACGGCGTACGGGATGATGGTGGTCACCGGTCCCACCGGCGCGGGAAAGACCTCCACGCTCTACGCTTCTATTCACCTGCTGGACCGCAAGCACCGTAACATCATCACGGTGGAGGACCCGGTGGAGTACGAGTTCCCCGACAACATCATGCAGATACACGTGACCGAGAAGGTGACCTTCCCCAAAGCGCTGCGTGCCATCCTGCGTCACGACCCCGACGTGATTATGATTGGCGAAATCCGTGACAGGGAGTCACTCCAAATCGGCATTCAGGCTGCGTTGACGGGGCATCTGGTGTTCACCACCCTGCACACCAACAACGCAGTAGAGACCATCAGCCGCATGATCGACATGGGCGCGGAGGATTATCTGATTGCCGCCACGCTGGTACGGGTGATGGCACAACGCCTCGTGCCTATTATCTGCGGCAACTGCCGGGCGCCCTATCAGCCCAACCCCGAGGAGTTGAAGGCATTAGGGCTTCCGCTGGATGCAGCGCAAAAGCAGCAGTTCTTCATCGGCAAGGGGTGCGAGGCGTGCCGGGGCACGGGCTTTCGCGGACGCACGGGCATCTTTGAGCTGCTGAAGGTCACCCCCGAAATCCGCAAAGCCATCCTGCGCCGCGCCTCCGGCGACGAGATTTTGCAGATTGCCCGCCAGGAGGGCATGCGCACCATGCTGGAAGACGGTCGCGACAAGGTACTGCGGGGCATCACCACGCCGTATGAGGTGATTAAGGCGGTCTTCGCAGGGATGGTGTAAAGCGCACACCCTACTTCAGAGCCGAACTCACGCTGCCGTATATCAGCAACCATACCAGATATGCCGCTATCACGCCGTACGATCTGGATGAAAGCAAAGTAAAGCCGCTCACCAGGTCATATCGGAAGTATCTATTACTTGAACACTCTCTGGTCTCTTTTGTTTCATTTCTTTGTCCTTTGTAAGCAAAGGGATATCGTATTGCTCTGCTACTCGAAGTATCAAAGCATCTCCTGCCCTGACACCTGTTCGCGCCCCTAATGCTGCTGCATGCTCTGCTGCTTCGCGAGTGATGTCCAACCACTCAATAGATGGCCATTGTAACAAACTCCGAAGAACAGACCTTGCCAGTGGTTCGGAGCCTGTCCTCCTTCGAAGGACACAGGTGACTTCTACCAATACCAGCAAGGGGCACACCGCTTCAACTTCTCGGCTCAAGAGTCTCTCGATGACAGGATAGCAGTCAGAATGAAAAACGTCGTTGGGATCAAGCGCACTGACAAAGATATTGCTATCTATCACTAGCCGCATCTTTCTCGCTCCCGATGTGTATCCTCCACGCTATTGCCGCCCTTCGAAAATTTGCCGATAGCCCTGACTAAATCCGCAAGTGATGTTCTGGTCGTTGCTACATGGTCCGCGCTATCTTCTTGTTTCATCTGTTCGGCTTCGTCGGAGGCAAGGAGCTTCTTCAGGCGTTCGATCTCCTGCTCCAGCCTCTTTATCTCTTCGAGTATCTGTAATCGCTGAGAGCCACTCATGGACGTGGAGCCTCCCTCGTTATCTGCTGTCACACCTATTGTAACCGCGTCTGGAGATGCCTGTCAACGGGACATACATATCCCTTCCTCTATGCGTCTAAACAGGAACCTGCCCGCTTACGTCGAATATCTATACATCACCGCATACACCAAAGGAGTACCCTGAGAACATGCCGATAGATGAGCTGATTCTGCTACCTCAGCCGCGCCGTGTGAAGGCGCAGGAAGGAATACTTACCCTGAGGCAAGGAGCACGCATCGTGTGTCAGGGCGAGCCGCAGGTTATCTTTCCCATCGCCACACGCCTGCAAGAGGCAATATGGGAAACGCAGGGGTTGGAATGGAGCCTGTGGGCGGGCAACACGGAAGATGACCCGCTGGCGCAGGCGGTGCTGAGCCTAGATACATCGGCACAAATCCCTGCACAGGGCTACCGCCTGCAGATTACTCCCCAGCGCGTGACTATCACCGCCTCCGAGCCGGCAGGGCTGTTCTACGGCGCGATGACGCTGAAGCAGATACTGCGCCAGTGCGCGAGCGAAGTGCCCTGCTGTGAAATAGATGACCATCCCGACTTCCCGTCGCGTGGGGTGATGCTGGACATCAGCCGCGACAAAGTGCCCACCCTCGAAACGCTCTTCGCGCTGGTGGATGAGCTGGCGGAATGGAAGGTGAACCATCTGGAGCTGTATACCGAGCACACCTTTGCCTATCGCAACCACCGCGAGGTGTGGGCACAAGCCAGCCCGATGACGGGCGAGGACATCCTGCGCCTCGACGCCTACTGCCGCGAGCGGTTCGTGGAGCTGGTACCCAACCAGAACTCCTTCGGGCACATGCACCGCTGGCTGAAACTGCCGCGCTACCGCCACCTCGCGGAGTGCCCCGATGGCTTCGACTGGCCCTGGGGTGGACACAGTGACGAACCCTTTAGCCTCGACCCCACCAACCCCGAGAGTTTGCAGTTCATCGCGGGGCTGTACGAAGAATTGTTGCCGCACTTCAGCAGTCGCAAGTTCAACGTGGGCTGCGACGAGACATTCGACCTGGGG